>NZ_JBEVLL010000411.1:0-15627 GCF_040509215.1 Devosia sp. | reverse complement strand
TGGATATACCGAGCCTATCTTGCATGCCGCGCGGCGCAAGGTGAAGGCGCGGGAGGCGAAGTAGGCCCCTCAACACGGTGTCATCCCCGCGAAAGCGGGGATCTGTTTTCGGACTAGAGACTCCCGCCTTCGCCGGAATGAAGCGGTGAAGAGCTTTATGCTTCCATAAATGCGACGCGGGCGGCGCGGGCCATTTGGACGAGCACCATGTGCATGTCCTGGGGCACGGCGATCGGCTTTTCGAAGAAGATGCGGCGGATGTCGTCGCCGTCGGCGATGTCGATGCCTTCGGCGTCGATGCCGGTGAGGACCCACTTGCCCGATGGCGCCTTGGCGTAGTGGCGGGCGTATAGGTCGACGGCTTCAAAGTGGTCTTCGTTCATGTGCTCGACGGCATGGCCCTCAGCGGCGGCAAGGGCCGGGTCGCCGTTGGAGAGCAGGTCTTCGGCGGTGAGGGCGAAGGCCTTGCCGAAGCCGCCATTGAGGCTGGCGGAGCGCGGTTCGAGCCGCACGAAGCGGAAGTCGCCCAGTTCGGCGTAGAGCTTTGCCTTGGGCTGGTGTGCCAGATAGCGGGCGGCGATGCGCTGGCTATCGGCATCGTCGCGTTCGAGAATTTTGGCCTCGGCGGCGATAGAAATGCGCGGGTGGGCAAGGGGATCGCCCTTGCCGGTTTCGCCGAGCAGCAGGGAGCAGCGGCCGTCAGCCCCGAGGGCCGGGAAGTGGGCGGCTAGGCCCGAGATCAGTAGGACCGGGGCGCCGTCGAAATCGGTGGAGACGCCAACGCGGGTGACCTGCGGAGCGCCGGTCTGCGGATCAAGCGTTGCCAATGCGCCGTAGCGGGCGGAACGGATCAGGGTTTTCGCCTGGCGCCGGGCTTCGTCGCTGGTCGGCTGCAATACGGACTTTTCTTCCGCCATGGTTGGGCTCCCTCAAATGCTGCAGCGGCACTAAGGGATTAAATGCTGATCGTCAATGTCAGATTAGTTCGTGGGTCGGTAGGGTGATGCCGGTGCCGTCGTGCAGGATCTCGATGTCGTTGGCGAGCAATGTCGTGGCGGTGCTGATGGGCTCGCCGGTGCCGGGGTTGCGGGCATAGCGCGGGTGGGCGCCAGAGGCGATCAGGAGGCGCAGGCGATGGCCGGCGCGGAAGCTGTGGGCCGTGGCGTGGAGGGGGAAGGTCAGCGTCCAGCTTCCGTCGGCTTGGGTTGCTGTCTCCGGCGTTGCGCGGAGGAAGCCGTCGCAGATATTGGTCGAGACGCCATTGGGGTCGACATCGGAGAGACGCACGAAGAAGTCGGCGTGGGGAAGGCTGGCGCGGGCGCGGAGGCGGATCTGGCTCTGGCCGATGATCGTCAGCGGCTTGAGGAGCGCTGGGCCGGTATAGGTGAGGACGTCAGAGCGGGTTTCGAGCGGGGCATTGTCCTGGGCGCCGGCGCCGGTGAAGGCAAAAATGGCGCCGCCGAGATTGGGCGTGGGGTTGTTGGGATCGTAGCGATAGCTATCGCTGCCGGCGCTGCTGTGGTCCTCAGCTAGTTGTCGGTTGGGGCCGATATTGAAATTGATCGGCGAGGGCGGGCCCGGCGGGTAGCGGTCGAATTCGTGCCATTCGTTCGCGCCAGAAATGTGGATGCGAACCGGGTTCTTGCGCAGGCCTGTCGTATCGCCCAGCAGTTTGGCGCGCATCCAAATCAGGGTTTCGCGGAGATTGTCGCGCTGCAATTCCTCGGCGATGTGAAACCAGGTGCCGATGGTGAGATAGGGCTGGTGGCCAAGCTCGACGAGGCGCTGATAGTCGGCGAGGAGGGGATCGAGCATGAAGTCGTACCAGCCGGAGATGAAATGCACCGGAGGCGTCGTCTTCGACAGGCGATGGCTGTGGTCGATCTCTTTCCAGAACTCGTCATTGCCGATGGCGTGTTCGAACCAGTGACGCCAGAAGCCGATCTTGTGGCCCACGGCGATCTTATCGGCCTCGATGAGTGGCAACGCCGCGGCCGCGCGGTCGGTGCGGCGTTCGATATCGCCGGAGAACATGCGGGCGGCGGTCGCCAGCGGGCGGCCGCGCAGGCCTTCGATGACTTGGACCCAGCTCAGCCAAAGATTGAGATGGAAGGCGCCGGAGGGGAAGACGACGGGGCGGAAATTGGAGGTGGTCACCTTGGTGGCCATGGCAGCGACGGGGGGCAGGGCGTCGGAAATGGCCCATTGGGCGTAGCCGAGATAGCTGGGGCCAGTGAGGCCGATGCGGCCGTCGAACCAGATTTGCTCCTCGATCCACTTGAGTGTCGCGAGGCCATCGGCCCGCTCATTGGCAAAGGGGTCGAATTCGCCGCCCGAACGTTCGGTGCCGCGGCAGGCCTGGATGACGACGTGAAAGCCGCGCTCGGCATAGGCCTCGCAAATGGCGCTAAAACCGCGCCGCCCGTAGGGGAGGCGCATCAGGATGGTCGGGTGAGGACCATCGGCGCGGGGGGCGTAATGGTCAGTCTTGAGGATAACGCCGTCATCCATGGTGAGGGACAGTCCACGCGTTTTCGTCACGCCGTTTAGCCGCGGCGGCAGGTCTTCGACCCAGGCGAGATAGAGCGAGGACAGGCTCATCGATCAGCTCACGAAATCGAACTTGTCGACGTCGAAGAGGCCGCGGTCAGTCATCTTGAGGTGGGGGATGACAGGGAGGGCGAGGAAGGCGACCTGCAGGAAGGGTTCGGGCAGGACGCAATCGAGCGCCTTGGCGGCGTCGCGCAGGTGGTGGAGGTCGTGGGCGACGTCTTCGAAGTTCTTTAGGCTCATCAGGCCGGCTATGGGCAGTGCCAATTCGGCCGTGACCCTGCCGCCGTCGGCAACGGCAAAGCCGCCGCCCAGTTCAATGAGGCGATTGACGGCGACGGCCATGTCCTCGTCGGTGGCGCCGACGACGGTGATGTTGTGGCTATCGTGACCGACTGAGGAGGCAATGGCGCCGCGCTTGAGGCCAAAACCCTTCACAAAGGAACGGCCGATATTGCCGTTCTTGCCGTGCCGCTCGATCACCGCGACCTTGATGACGTCGGCGTCGGTGTCTGGCTGAAGGCCATTTTCGGTCGAGGCCAGAGTTGCCTCCTCGCGGAAGGTAAGGATCAGGCCCGGCTTGACCCCAACCACTGGCACGCGGTTCTGGCCGGGTTTTGGTTCGGTGATGAAGGCTTCCGCGGTGACGGGCTTCGCCTTGACCGAGGTCAGGCCGACGGGAGCGACTGTGCCACGGGTTTCGAACAGCTCGGGGGTGACGACGCGGCCGGCGGCGATGACGTCGGAGACGCGGCAGTCTTCGAGGCTATCGACAATGGCAATATCTGCGCGCCAGCCGGGGCCGAGGAGGCCGCGATCGCGGAGGCCGAAGATACGGGCGGCCGAGTGGCTGGCGGCGCGGTAGACGTGGTGGAGGGGACGCCCCATAGCGATGAGGCGGCGAATGGAGCTGTCGAGGTGACCTTCCTCGGCGATGTCGAGGGGATTGCGATCATCGGTGCAGAGGGCGACGAAGGCGGAGGTGTTCTCGTCGAGGATTTCGGCGAGTGCCTGCAGGTCCTTGGAGACTGAGCCTTCGCGTATGAGGATCGCCATGCCCTTGGCGAGCTTTTCGCGCGCTTCGGCGGCACTGGTGGCTTCGTGGTCGGTGCGGATGCCGGCGGCGAGATAGCCGTTGAGGCTCTGGCCGAGGAGAAGCGGGGCGTGGCCATCGATGTGGTCGCCCTGGAAGGCGACGAGTTTGGCGAGAATGCCGGGATCGGCGTTGAGCACGCCCGGGAAATTCATCATTTCCGCAAGGCCCAGGACCTTCGGGTGGCTGCGGAAGGGAAGCAGGTCTTCTATTTCGAGCTGAGCGCCGGCGGTTTCAAAGGGCGTTGCCGGAACGCAGGAGGATAGATTGACGCGCACATCCATGATGGTGCGCTCGGCACTGTCGAGGAAATAGCGGATGCCTTCCGCCCCCAGCACATTGGCGATCTCGTGGGGATCGCAGAGCACGGTGGTGACGCCATGCGGCAGCACGCAGCGGTCGAATTCCAGCGGGGTGACCAGCGAGGATTCGATATGGAGATGGGTATCGATGAAACCGGGAACGGCGAAGCGGCCGGTGCCGTCGATTTCTTGCTTGCCCTCGTAGCGGGCGTGGGTGCCCACGATTCTGTCGGCGACGATGGCAATATCAGTGACGGTGACCGCTCCGGTGATGACATCGAGCATGCCGACATTGCGGATGACGAGGTCTGCCGGTTCCTTGCCCTGTCCGGCCATGATCATGCGGGTGAGGAGGGCAGAGGTGGTCATATCTACGGACTCTGGGCTGAACATGCCGAAAGGTCGGTCGGTCCGTTCGCCGCGTCAAGCCCCCGCTACGGAACCCTGCTGTTCGGCAAACGTTGAAATCTCGACACTTTTTGGGAGAACGTTATGGAAACCTATGATCCGCACAAGAGTACGACCGAGGTGCGTCAGGGTAGCTCGCGGAAAATGAACTCGCGCGTGCTGGCGATGTCGCTGATCGGCATCGTGATCGCCTTTGTGGTGATCTACATCATTTACAGCATCGCCATGCCGGCAGCGCCGGGAAGCTAGGCGGTAACCCGACGCCCGCGCATCTTGTGAGTGGGCGTCGATGCCGGAATAAGTCGCGATCTTTACTGGAGAAATTGAGCGGCCTTTCATCCCCTCTAGGTACTGGCCGTTGCTCAGGCGATGGGCTAATGCTCGGTCGGTCGATTCAGGAGGATGTCATGGCCAAGGTGCGCGCGCTGGTTCTCGAAAAGCAGCATGAACTCGGTCTGCGGGAAATTGACCTGCCGCTTGAGGTCGGGCCCGGCATGGTGAGGATTGCCATCCATACTGTCGGCGTCTGCGGCTCGGACGTGCACTACTACACCCATGGCCGCATTGGGCCGTTCGTCGTGGACGCGCCGATGGTGCTGGGCCACGAAGCAGCGGGCACGGTGGTGGAAGTCGGCGCGGGCGTGAGCCACCTCAAGGTTGGTGATCGCGTCTGCATGGAGCCGGGTATTCCGGACCCCAATTCGCGCGCCAGCCGTCTCGGTATGTACAATGTCGATCCTGCCGTCCGCTTCTGGGCGACGCCGCCGATCCACGGGGTTCTGACTGCCGAGGTCATCCATCCGGCCAATTACACGTTCAAGCTGCCGGACCATGTGAGCTTTGCTGAAGGCGCCATGGTCGAACCTTTCGCGGTGGGCATGCAGGCGGCCAGCAAGGCCCGGATCGCTCCCGGCGATACCGCTGTGGTACTCGGCGCGGGGCCGATCGGCACTATGGTGGCGCTGGCGGCCCTTGCGGGAGGCTGTGCGAGGGTTATCGTCGCTGATCTGGCACAACCCAAGCTCGATATCGCAGCGCAATACCAGGGTATCATTCCGGTCAATATCCGAGAGACCAACCTTATCGAAAAGGTCGGCGAGTTGACCGAGGGTTGGGGCGCTGACGTGGTGTTTGAATGCTCCGGTTCCCCACGCGCCTGGGAGACCATCATGGATCTGCCGCGGCCTGGGGGCTGCATCGTGGTTGTCGGCCTGCCGGTCGAGCCGACCAAGGTCGACATCGCCGCCGCCTCGACCAAGGAGCTGCGGATCGAGAATGTCTTTCGGTATGCTCACCAGTATGATCGCGCCATTGCGTTGATCGCCTCGGGTAAGGTGGATTTGAAGCCGTTGATTTCAGAAACCTTCGCCTTTGAGGATTCCAAGGCCGCCTTCGACCGTGCCGTCGAGGCGCGCCCGGACGACGTGAAACTGCAGATTCGCGTGGCGTCCTGACGCGGGAACCAAGGCCACGTCCCGGCGATTGTGACGATAGCGTCACTTTCGGATTTTCGGGACATGGACACCGGCAATAGCTTTGGGCTGACTCAGACTTATCTTCCCGAACATATCATCGCCATCAGACTAGCCATTGCTGCATTTTGCGGGGCAGTGATCGGCTTTGAGCGCGAGGTGCGCACCGCGGAAGCTGGACTGCGCACCCATATTCTCATCGCAGTTGCGGCCGCACTTTTCACCATTCTCACCTTCGAGATATTCCACACCATCGGCGGCGAGGCCGGCACGCAGGCCGATCCCATTCGCGCGGTGGAGGCCGTCACGGCCGGCATTGCCTTTTTGGGCGCGGGGGCGATCTTCCGTTCCGGCGGGAGTGTGCAGGGGCTGACGACGGGCGCGGGAATGTGGATGGCTGGGGCCGTTGGCGTAGCCTGTGCTCTCGGATTTTACACCCTTGCGGCTGGCACGACGATTCTGGCGGTTCTGGTTCTCGCGGCCCTGCGTGCCGTGTCGCATCGGCTCATCGGCCATAAGGCCGAGGAGGATGAAGAAGTGAATGAGGGCAGGGCAGAAGAAAAATTGGGCCGCGGGGAGAAGCATATTAGGTAGCCGCGCAGCGCTGAGGGACAGTAGCGCTACAAGCCGAGATGCTTCTCCCCCCGTACGGTCGCGATCGGGAGGTATCGCAACCGTGCCCCCACGCTAGTTCACTTGGAGTTGAACCAGCGGTGTCAGATGTCGATGGTGCAGATCGACATCTGTATTACGCAGACGGAGAGCAACGCTTGGGAATGCAGGACACGGTGGGAACCGTGGCTCGCAGCGTTGCTCTCCGTCCAGGCACGTAACCTGTGGACGCAGGAGTCACATGCCAACAGCATCCAGACGCTCACTACGCGCCCAGAAATTCGCAATCCCCGCCAGTTCGTGCCGATAGGCGTCGGCCTCGGGCTGGCGAAAGAAGACGGCAGTCGCGCCGGCTTCGAGATAGACCATTCGCCCAGCCCGATCGGTGGGGGGCACCATCGCCACCAGCGCAACACCCTTTTGGTGCAGCCAGGACTGGTGGCGGCGGATAAATTCAAGGTTGGCGCGGCTGTGTCCCTTGAGGTCCACAACCAAGACTTCGGGCCAGTGCGATTGCGGATCGCTCAACACTTGAGCAAGATCTGCAAGCCCTTCCTCGTCGTCGCCATAGTGACGAACCGCGGGGCCGTCATTAGCCGCCAGCACACGCATGAACAGGCGGGCCGAATGGCTATCGTCGTCGATCAGCCCAATGAAGGGCGCCTGCGCAAACGGACTGCTCACTCGCTTACCTCTGCCCGAAGTACGCCGGGCAAATCACACTTGTGGAAAAACATGCGGCCGCCGCGCCGCATGCTGGTTCAGAAACACTTGGGTGGTCTCACGCATCCAGCAGGGCCTATCCGCCGGGAACCGTGTCTGTTCAGCGAACTGACGTCGGTCATATGAGGGAGGTCGGGCTGAGCCGGTAGGCAACCTCGCGTAAAATTCAGGTAAGTCGCTCTTGCCTTTTACATGTAAGCGATGACTATTAACCTCCATACGGGGGTAAAATGGCTCAGGCCACTGACGACAAGGATGCAGTGCTGGCGGCGCTGGATCGCCTGACGGCGTGGTCTGAAATGGCCAGGTCTCCCCAACTCACGCGCTTTCTCGACTACATCGTCCGCAAGCGGCTCGACGGCGACACGCAATCGATCAAGGCCTACTCCATTGCAGTGGATGTTTTCGGGCGCCCGACAGATTTCGATCCCCAGAGCGATCCGATCGTGCGCGTTCAGGCGAGGCGTCTGCGGGCCTTGCTGGATCAATATTATCGCGGTCCCGGCGCGCAGGAGCGGCTGCAGATCATACTGCCTATCGGGCGCTATGTGCCTGATTTTATTGAGTCCGATGGCGTGGTACAACCGATATCGACATCGGTCGTACCGAGCTTCGTCGATCTTGATGCCGTTGATGCACAGGCACAGCGCGGACATGTCACCGTGTCCTGGTTTGTGCTGCTGGTTATCGCGATAGGTGCAGCAGCGCTGGCCTATTCGCTATCGACATGGGGGCCGAGGCAGGAGCAGCAGGTCACCGCAAATGCGGTGATTCAGGAACCCAACCTAAAGGTGATGGAGTTCCAGAACCTGACGGACGATCCATCCATCACTGCATCCGTGTCTGGGCTGGCGGTCGATCTCGTCAGCCGTTTGCAGCAACTGCACTTCCTGTCTGTCGACTATGGCGGGCGCGGCGAATTGAATGCAGAGCCCAGCCCGGCCGATGGCTATGTGCTGACTGGAATCGTGCGGCGAGATTCAACGACTCCCGCCAATCTCCAGTACAACATCATTCTCACGGACCTGGCGAGCAATGGCGTGGTGTGGAATCGCTCGCTGGTTCTCACGGCGGATCAGCTTGCCGAGCCGGGGCGAATCGATCGGCTCTCTGTCAGCATTCTCGATGTGCTCGGTAATCCGCGTGGCCCGCTGCATATCAGGGCCCGTCAGTATCTGAGCCAAAACAGTATCAGGGGTAATGAGAGCCTCTATATCTGCCGCATGCTCTTCACGATTTACCGCGAGAGCGCGACCATCGGCGCCGCGGAGCGTACCCGATCCTGCTACACCGCTCTGATCGATAGCGACCAGAAGACGGGAATCGCGCTGGCGGCGATGGCGAGCCTGACGGTGGAGGCTGTCGGCGCTTCCGATTTGTCTAACACCGCGCAGCTCGACCGTGTTCGCACAGCGAGCGCTATGCTGGCTGAGGCAGTACAGCTGTCGCCGACTAGCAGCTTCGTCTGGGACCAACGGGCGCGCCTCCATGAATCCATTGGCGAGCACGATATGGCCGAGGCGGCCTATGGCACGGCGATGCAGTCCAACCCGTCCAATCTCGATGCCCTGGCGGCCCACGCCCGGCACATGGCTTTTCTGGGCCAGCTCGATCAGGCGCTGCCTTTGGCCCAGCGGGCGATGTCCGCCTATACGATCATCCCGGACTGGTACTACGGCGTGCCGGCGCTGGCGGCCTTGCGCGATGGTGATTTCGCGAAGGCAGCGCGTTTTGCCGAAATCTATTCGCGTTCTGATCGGGAGTTCGGGCCGGTCTTGGTGATACTTGCTGCCGAGGGTGCGGGAGACGATGTGCAGGTGGCGCGTCAACTGCCGCGGGTGCTCGATGTACCGAGTTTTCGGAGTGTGGGGATCGTGACGCAACTGCGCCGGCGGATCACCGACAGCGCGCTCCTCGATCGCATTCGCACGGCACTCGTCGATGCAGGCGTTCCCGCACTATCGCTGGTGACCGCCTACTGATCAGTGGGTGCTGGACTGGCTGAAGAGGTTGATCACCAGGACGCCGGCAAGGATGAGCCCGATGCCGATCAAGGCCGGCAGGTCCAGCGTCTGGCCATAGGCGAAGAAGGCGATGATCGAGACGAGGATGATTCCGACGCCCGACCAGATGGCGTAGCCAATGCCGACCGGAATGGTCTGCAGGGCCAGCGAGAAGAAGTAAAAGGTCACGCAATAACCCACCACCACCACGATCGAGGGCACGAGCTGGGTGAACCCAGCCGAGGCGCGGAGGAAAGAGGTGGCGATCACCTCGCCGACGATGGCGATGGCAAGGTAGGCGGCGCCGTTCATGATTTTGCGTCCGAAAAATGGGTGCGGCAGAGTTCGACGAAGCGCTCGCCGCGTTCTTCGAAGTTCTTGAACTGATTGTATGACGGCGCGCCGGGCGACAGGATGATGGTGTCGAACTTTTCGCGCTTTTGCGCCAGGGTGGTCACAGCGGTTTCGAGGTCGGGGGTTTCCGTGACGTCCATATCGGGCGTGGCCTTACGGGTTGCCGCTGCCAGACGCGTTCCGGTGACGGGCAAGGTGACGAGGGCAGTCACGCCGCGCCGCGCCAGGAGGGTTGCCAGTTCGGCATAGTCCTGTTCGCGCTCATGGCCACCAGCGATAAGCGCGATGTGTCGTCCGGGATAGGCGGCGAGGGCAGCCTTGGTCGCTTCGGGCGTCGTCGAGATGGAATCATCGACTATGGTCACGTTGCCTACGCGATGCTCTTCGAGGCGGTGTGGCAGTGGGCGGAAGGCAGCGATGCCGGCGAGAATGCCGTCCATGGTGGCTCCGACGGCCAGGGCGATCTCGGCGGCGAGAATGGCGTTGTCGAGATTGTGCGCGCCTTTGAGGCGGGAGCGGGAGACTGCGCCTTCAAGGGCGATGGACTGCTCTTCCGACAGCGGCTTTACCAACCGGCGATGGTCGCGCACGGCCTTGGCGACACGGGCGTTACCCGAGGCGGCGTGGCCGAGTGCGACGGCGAAACTGCCGTCGCGGTCGACCAGGTTGAGCTTGTCGTCGTAGTAGCGTTCCACCGAACCGTGCCAATCGACGTGTTCGGGATAGAGATTTGTGATCGCCGCGACATCGGGGATGAAGCTCATATCGGCGGTCTGGTAGCTCGACAGCTCGAAAACCACGATGGCGTGTTTGTCGGCGATTTCGAGGGGAGCCAGCCCGACATTACCAGCGAGGCCTGCATCCAGCCCCGAACGCGCCAGCATCAAGTGGACCAGCGTTGCCGTTGTCGATTTTCCCTTGGTGCCGGAAATGGCAATGACTGTGCGGTCCTGCCGATAGGTGGCGCCCCAGAGGTTGAGGTTCGACGTCACCGCGATGCCGGCTTCGGTCGCTGCGGCAAAAATCGTCTTGTAGCGCGAGACGCCGGGGCTCTTCACGATCGTGCCAAAGCGGCGCTCGGCAATAGCTGTCGTAAGATCTGATGCCGCGATGGACTCAGTTTCCGGCACATCGGCGGCGCCGGAATCCACGGTCACGAAGACCTTCAGGTCCGGCTGGAGGCCCTTGAGGAACTGCCGAGCGGAGGTGGCTTCGCGCCCGGCGCCGTAGAGCAGGACGGGTTCCTCAAACCGCATAGGCGGCCACCTTGGCAGCGAGCGCCGGGGGGATGTGGTGGTCGTGACTGTCGGTCAGGCACTCGGCCATGGCGAGCTGCAGCCGCTCCTCGCCATATTGAGCAAAGAGATCGGTCTTTATGGCGCGCACGACTGCGTCCTGATGCCAGTCGGCGTGGCGGGTGAGCGTATAGAAGCAGGCGGCTGCCTCGAGGATTTCGCCGACGCATTCCCACGGCTTTTGACCGGCAAGGCCCGACAGCTCGCGGAAAGAGCCTTCATATTCGGGCACTTCGAGCAGGTTGCGGCCGAAGATTTTCAGCAGCCGATCCTTGGCCATGAAGGGCGCGAAGATCAGGAAGACGAAGTGGCACTTCGGGCACTCGCCGCACCAGAGCGGGCCATCATTACCGGTCAGGCGGAAATTGCGGTTGCAGCTCGAAAACACCGCGTCAAAGCGCGTGCCCTGTGTAAAGAGCGAAGCGATGCGGGCTTCCGAATAGGGGCGCAGCAGCGAGAAGTATTTCAGCGCGCCACCGGTGGCGGCTCCGAGGATGTCGGCAATCAGTAGCTCGAAGCCGAGCGACTTGGAATATTGGTGGTTGGTCTCGCGGCCGTCGAACTCGATATTGCCCTCGCTGGCCGAGCGCTCATTGCTGAGCACGATCTGGTCATAGCCGTAGAGCAGGGCGCAGAGCGAGGCGATCATGGAGTTGATCGCGGTCGAAGGGACGTGGCCGTTATAGTAGCCGGGCTCCTTGCCGAGCCGGATCATTTCGGCGTCGAGCTTGCGCATGACATAGACCGGCTGGCGACCGATGGCTTCCACCGAGGTGATGATCGGGCCCTTGGGATTGACGGCAAATGGGGTGTAGTCGACGCCGACATGGCTCAGCAGTTCGACGCTGACGAGGGAGTCCTTGCCGCCGCCTATGGGGAGCAAGGTCCGCTCCTGGAGCTGCGGTGCGGGCTTTCGCGCGACGGGGTCTTCAGCTGTGGTCAGCTTCAGGCGACCAAAGCGGGCGAGGTTGTTGCGGGCGTAAAATTCGCCAAGGCCGTTCTCGTAGACGTCGATGACGAAGGCGCGTTCGGCTTCGGTCAGCTTGATGTTCGGGGCCGTGATGTCGAATGGTGCGCGCAGTTTGAAGTAGCTCACGCCCAGGACGAAGGCGGTGAGGTCGAGCAGCTTTGCAAAAGCCGGGCTCTGCGCCAGTTCCGCCTTGGCGCCCTTGGGCAGGTCGAGAATTTCGGTGAAGCTCAGGTCGCCCAGACGATAGGCGAAGCGGGCTTCACCAGTGGCGGGGTCAAAACTCGGCGGCAGAATGGAAAAGGATTCGGTCACGGGCAACTCGCGCAGCTTTGCACTACCATATAGGTGATTTGCAGCGATGGCGGGAGTGGGGCGAAAGCGCTGCAGGCGCTCAATAGATGCGCATCTGCATGCGCATGACTATGTCGCTGCCAATGCGCTGGAAGCCGTATTCGCGCATGGTGCAGGACCAGCCGTTGCCGTTCTTCTCGATGCGGAAGAGGTTGTAACGCGCCGGATCGTCCAGGGTCCCGCCCTGCGCGGCGCTGGCAGCGGCGACGCCGATAACAGGCACTTCGTGGTCGAGCCCCGGAATGTGGTGGATCGAGGAGCGATGTGTATGGCCGTGAAGGATCATCTCCGCGCCACGCGTGGCGATGACCTTGCGGAAAATGCGATGGCCCTTGAGGCCGAAAGAGGGGTGCTGCAGTTCGGCGTTTGGCGGGTGATGGATCAACACCACGCGGAAGTAACCGGCGTCGCCCAGGAGTTTGAGGATACGGTCGAGCCGAGCGGCTTGCTTTTCTTCAAATCGCCCGATGGCGAAGAAGGGTGCGGTGGGCACGGCGCTCGAGCAGGAGATGATTGCTACGTCGCCGACGCGGCGCACGAAGGGGAAGGGCGCGCCTTCGAGCGTTTCGCCCTTGAGATAATCGCCCCACATCTCGCGCGCCATTTCGAGCGCGCCGGGAACATAGGCATCGTGATTGCCGGGGCATACGGCCGTGCGTTCGCTGTCGCCGAGGTCTTGCAGCCACTTTCCGGCGCGGCGAATTTCGGCGGGCAAAGCAAGGTTGGTGAGATCACCCGTAACCGCGGTGAAATCCGCCTGCTGCTCCTGCATGTGAGCGACGAGGCGGGTCAGCGTTTCGGAATTGAGTTCGCCGTGGCGCTTGAGCTTCCAGTTAAGGTAGCCGGTCAGGCGCTTGCCGACGAGATCACTAATAGCCACCTCCGGCATGGGCGAGAGGTGAATGTCCGATATGTGCGCAAGCGTTGTCATCGAGAGGGGTTTTGCCAGAAGGCTGGACGCAGGGAAACGGTCAATCGACCGCGATGGTCGGATTTTCCGGGCAAAATCTGGTGACCGGACAGGAACAGGTTGGCTTCAAACGCGTAAAAAGGCGCTTGGCTGCATTGAAAAAGCGCGAAATCCGCTATCGACTTTTGCGCAGGAAACGCTACCCCTGCGGCAAGTTCGACGGAGAAGCCAGTCATGATGAACCGATTCCAGCGCGTGCGCGCCAAGGTGTTTCTCACCATTATCGGGATCATACGCCACATGACGATCGGTACCCGCGTCATGCTGGTCGACGGTAACAAGGTCTATCTGATCCGCCATACGCTCATTCCGGGTTGGCAGTTTCCCGGCGGCGGGATCGAGCCGGGCGAGACTGCCGAGTTCTCCGGCGCGCGCGAAACGCTGGAAGAGACCGGGCACCGCGTGACCGGCCCCATGGAGCTGTTTGGCGTCTATCACAATTCGAGTTCGGTCACGAACCGCGACCACGTGCTCTTTTATGTGGCGCGGTCGCACGAGTTTGCCTTCGTGCGCAAGAAGGATCACGAGATCGCCGAGGGGGGCTGGTTCGAGATCACAAAACTCCCTGAAGGGGTGACCCCCGCGACGTCCCAGCGCATCGACGAAGTGTTCGACGGTGCGCCCAAGCGGGATGTCTGGGGGTACTGAGCGCTAGTCCAGGAACGAGAGTTCCGGGCCAATCGGCACGATGCGGTGCGGATTGATGGTGATGTGGCTCCAGTAGTAGTGCGTCTGGATGTGGCCGATATCGACCGTTTCCTTGACGCCGGGGACTTCGTAGAGCGCCTTCAGATAGTGCGACAGGTTCGGATAGTCGGCGATACGGCGACGGTTGCACTTGAAGTGGCCGAAGTAGACCGCGTCGAAACGCACCAGAGTGGTGAAAAGGCGCCAGTCGGCTTCGGTGATGCTGTCGCCGGTCAGGTAGGCGTTCTCGCTCAGTAGGCCTTCGGCCCAGTCGAGGGCGTCGAAGAGCTTGTTGGCGGCTTCTTCGTAGGCGGCCTGTGTGGTGGCAAAGCCGGCCTTGTAGACGCCGTTGTTGATGTCGTCATAGACGCGGGCATTGATCGTATCGATCGTCTCGCGCAGCGCCTCGGGATAATAATCGTCGGTGTTGCCGGTCAGCTCGTTGAAGGCCGTGTTGAACATGCGGATGATTTCCGCACTTTCGTTCGACACGATGGTGTTGGTCTTCTTGTCCCAGAGCACAGGCACGGTCACGCGGCCGGTATAGTCGGGCTTGGCGGCCGTGTAGACCTGATGCAGGAATTCCTTGCCGAGCTGGGTGTCGCCGGTCGAGCCTTCGTCGGTCTTGAAGCTCCAGCCGGTTTCGTCGGGCATTTTGGGCGAGACGATGGAGACTGAGATCAGGCCTTCGAGTTCCTTGAGCTTGCGGAAGATCAGGGTGCGGTGGGCCCAGGGACAGGCGAGCGATACGTAGAGGTGGTAACGGCCGGCCTCAGCCGCATAGCCACCTTCGCCGGTGGGGCCAGGGCTGCCGTCCGCGGTGATCCAGTTGCGGAAGCCGGAGGTGGACCGGACGAATTTACCGCCGGTCTTGCTGGTGTCGTACCATTTGTCCGACCATTTGCCGTCGATCAATTGTCCCATCTTTGGTCCTTTTTCGTCATCTTGCTGTCGGCATTGTCCGCTCATCTGCGTCCATGCCGTGCGGCGTCGTTTCTCTTGTGGGCAAACTTAATGGTCGCCATCAGAACCGATAAGGCACTTCGGGCGCAACAATGCGTTGTGCAATTTGGATACACCGATCCATTCACTGGAGGAATTTCAGCCATGACGCCGATATTCCCATTTACGCGCCGCCATGCTGGTGCTAATGCGGATTCAGACGTGGAGGCGTCCAGGATGGTGAAGGTTTTGCAGATGTTCCGACGACCCTAGTTGGTCGTTCTCGCGCGGCGCCCAAGGGGCAGCCGCATGCTCATTTGCACATAAATCTTCTCCTGGATTGACCCATGACCACGCTCGTTGCGGCTGAGGCCGTTGCTACCTCCGTTTCTGGCCAGCCTGTCGTTCGGCCCGCTACCCCAGCCGACGACGCATTTGTCGAGGATCTGCAGGCGATTGCCTTTGGTCCCGGCCGGTTTGCGCGTACGGCGTTCCGGGTTCGCGAGCGGTTTCCGATCGATCCCAGCCTGAGCCTGATTTCGGAAGTCGACGGCACGCCGTCTGGCGCCGTCTGGATGACGCCGATCAGTGTTGGTGGGATGAAGGGGTATCTCCTTGGGCCACTGGCGACCCACCCGAACTTCCGCAAGCGCGGCGCCGGCAAGCTGCTGGCTCGGGAAGTCAGCAAGCGGGCCCTAGCAAGGGGCGAAGGCCACTTTGTGTTGCTGGTCGGCGATCAGGATTATTACTGCCCGCTTGGCTGGATCACGACGACGCCGGGCAATATCCAGTTTCCCGGCCCTGTCGATACGAGCCGCGTTCTGCTTCTTGCCGATGATCCGGAATTGGCCAAGACGCTGACCGGCTCTATCGCTGCGTTCGAGGCTGGCGTCTA
>NZ_JBEVLL010000410.1:0-3336 GCF_040509215.1 Devosia sp. | reverse complement strand
GATCAGGAGCACGATGTAGAGAATGACGAAGAGGGGAATGCCATAGCCAGCCGCATCCGCCGAAGCGGGGCTACCGAAGGGATTGAGGTTGATGGCAACCAGTTGGCGGTTGGCAAGGGCAAAAGCCACCAATGCCGCGCAAAGCGGCACCAGAACCAGCCAACCAACGATCTTGCTGACCATAAATCTTCCGAACTATTCGAGGGCCCGACGGGCGCCGATCACGATATCACTCGCGATTGAGACGCTCACGGATTTCCTTGCCGGCCTTGAATTGCGGCACGTATTTTTCCTCGACATCGACCTGTTCGCCGGTGCGAGGGTTGCGCCCGACGCGAGCCGGACGGTTCTTTACGGAGAATGCGCCGAAGCCGCGCAACTCGACGCGGTCACCGCGCGCCATGGCATCCCCGATCTGATCGAGAATGGCATTGACGATGTTTTCGATGTCGCGCTGGAAGAGATGCGGATTCTCTGCGGCGAGCTTCTCGACAAGTTCAGACTTGATCATGGAAGGCTCCGGTCTCCAAGACGCTGGTCCCCTTGCCTCAGGGGTTCGTTCCAACCTGCCAAAGCGAAACCAAACCGTCAAGCATCACAGGACCTTCCGCAGGAAATCCCAGTGCCGCCCGGGCCGAACCGCCGACCAATTGCCCGACCCAGCCAAAACCCTCGTCGGGGAGGGGCCATGCGGAAACAACGGGCAGGTCTTTTGCTACGCTCTTCTCGCTTTCGAGCCAGGCTATGGCCTCGATTTCTCCACCGAGCGCGTCGATGAGGCCGTTTTCGAGCGCCACCCGACCGGTGACGATGCGGCCATCGGCGAGGGCGAGCGCGGTGGGACGGGCCAGATTGCGGCGTTCCGCCACGATATCGACGAACCAGACGAAGCTGTCTTCCACAAGGGCGGCAAGCGAAGCGCGCGGCGCGCCCTCGAGGGGCTCATCGAAATCGGGCTCGGCTTTCAGCGGCCCCGAAGCCACCTTGTCGAGGTCAATGCCGATGGTGTCGAGCAGTTTGCCAGCGTTGACGTGCTGGTAGAGGACGCCGATTGAACCGACGATCGAGAGGCGACGGGCAAAAATGTGATCAGTGCCGATGGCGGTCATATAGGCGGCGGACGCGCCAAGCTCGTTGATCACCGAAACCGTCGGCTTTTCGGCGCTGAGCAGGCGCAGGGATTCGTAGAGCTCTTCCCCGCCCGCGGTGGTGCCGCCGGGCGAATTGATGGCGACGATGACAGCCTTGACGTTTTCGTCCTCGATCAGCTCTTCGAACATCTTTTGCCGGGCGGCATTGGTCGAAATGGTGCCATCGATGGTGATCCGGGCAATGGCGCCATCACCGGTCGCGCTGGGCATGGCAAAACGCCCGAACAGCGCCAGGACGACGGCAACAGCACACACCAGCGCAAAGATACGCCAGCGGCCGCGCGAGCGCCTGAACGTGTCTGATGCCAGCGCCTCATGCGCTTCGGAGGAAGGAATCTGGGTCAAGTCTAGGCCTCGCAAATCGGGCTAGACCATACACTTCTCGACACAAACGACCAGATGGTTTGGGCCCGCTGCGGCGTTCCGCGCCTAGAGCGGCTTCACCATGTAGCGCGCCGCATCTTCATAGGCTGCGAGCTTTTCGGCCAGTTCCGAGCGGTCTTCGGTGACAAAACCCTGCTTTTCCCAAAAGGGCACCGAGCCATTGACGGCAACAAGGCTCATGGTGGGAAAACCCATGGCCTCTGCGTGCTTGGTAAGGGCGGCAATGATCTGGCCGGCGGCGCCGACCCCGCGCGTGACGGGCAGCAAGGCAAGGTCGTGGATGTAATAGGTATCCGGCGCTTCGGGTAGCGCGCCCATAAGCGCGTTGAGCGCCGGCAGCGAACCGCGCGTCCAGGGATGGCTCAGCACATAGCCGGACGGCTTTTCGGCGACCTCAAGGATGTAGCAGCCATTGCGATAGAGGCTGTGCTTTTCAGCAAGCACCTCGTCGGCTTCGAAAAAGCCCGGATGGACCTTTGCGGCAATGGTCGAGACCGCGTTGAGATCGTAGCCGCTCATGGCGCGCCAGGAGACATCCCTGAAAAGCATCGATGTGATCCCCAAACAAAACGACCCGCGCTGATAAAGCGCGGGCCGAAAGATTGCAAACAAGCGTGACGCTTACTTGTCGTCGCGGCCCTTGAGGGCGGCGCCGAGGATGTCGCCGAGCGAAGCGCCCGAATCCGACGAACCGAAGTTCGCAACGGCTTCACGTTCTTCGGCGATTTCGAGCGCCTTGATCGAGAGCTGGATACGGCCGGTCTTGCGATCGTACTGGGTGACGCGTGCGTCGACCTTTTCGCCCTTGGAGAAACGTTCCGGGCGCTGGTCGTTGCGGTCGCGGCTGAGGTCGGCGCGGCGGATGAAGGCCGTCACGTCGCTGTCAGCGATGCGGACTTCGATGCCGCCTTCGTTGACTTCGATGACTTCGGTCGTAACCACAGCGTTCTTGCGCAGGCCACCGGCTTCAGCAGGCTCGCTCGAAGACGCCGACGAGGACGTGCCTTCGCTGTTGAGCTGCTTGATACCGAGCGAAATACGCTCCTTCTCGACGTCGACGTCGAGAACCTTGGCCGAAACCATGTCGCCACGGTTGTAGTCGTCAAGAGCGACTTCACCGGACTTCTGCCAATCGAGATCGGAGAGGTGAACCATGCCGTCCACATCGCCTTCGAGGCCGATGAACAGACCGAATTCGGTCTTGTTCTTGACTTCGCCTTCGATGGTGGAACCAACAGGGTTCTTCTCGGCGAAGGCTTCCCATGGGTTCTGCAGGGTCTGCTTGAGACCGAGCGAGATACGGCGCTTGTCCGGATCGACTTCGAGCACGACCACGTCGACTTCCTGGCTGGTCGAAACGATCTTGCCGGGGTGGACGTTCTTCTTGGTCCAGCTCATTTCCGAAACGTGGATCAGGCCTTCGATGCCCGGCTCCAGTTCGACGAATGCGCCGTAGTCGGTGATGTTGGTCACGCGGCCAGAGAACTTCGCACCGATCGGGTACTTGGCTTCGATGCCTTCCCAGGGATCAGCCTGGAGCTGCTTCATGCCGAGCGAGATACGGTGAGACTCGTGGTTGATGCGAACGATCTGGACCTTGATGGTCTCGCCGATCGTGAGCACTTCGGACGGATGGTTGACGCGACGCCATGCGATGTCGGTGACGTGCAGCAGGCCATCGATGCCGCCGAGATCAACGAACGCACCGTAATCGGTGATGTTCTTGACCACGCCGTCGACAACCTGGCCCTCTTCGAGCTGCTGGACGATTTCCGAACGCTGCTCGGCGCGCGATTCCTCG
>NZ_JBEVLL010000409.1:0-5430 GCF_040509215.1 Devosia sp. | reverse complement strand
CGCGCTGACTCGGGCATCACCGATCTCGCTTCGACCAAGGGCAAGAAGCTCGGCTTCGCCGATCCCGATTCCACCTCGGGCTACCTGATCCCGAACGTGTCCCTGCCGGCCGATATCGGCGCTCCGATCGCTGAATTCTACAGCGAAACCGGCTTTGGCGGCGGCCACGAAAACCTCGTGCTCGGCGTTCTCGACGGCACCTGGGATGTTGGCACCACCTTCGGTTCGGGCCAGGGCGAATTCTCGGAAGGCTACACTTCCGGCAACCTGCGCATCATGGTCGACAAGGGTCTGCTCGACATGGACGACCTGGTTGAAGTCTGGCAGTCCCCGATCATCCCGAACGGCCCGCTGATGGTTTCCAACAAGCTCCCGGCTGAAACGAAGGCTCAGGTTACCGCCTTCTTCAAGGCCCTGCCGGAAACCGACTTCGAATGCTTCGACG
This sequence comes from Devosia sp., assembly GCF_040509215.1. GTDB lineage: Bacteria > Pseudomonadota > Alphaproteobacteria > Rhizobiales > Devosiaceae > Devosia. Next base: position 4,985 of record NZ_JBEVLL010000409.1, on the reverse strand, counting down.
CGTTCACCGCTGGTGGCTACACCAACTTCGTCGACGCCGGCCAGCCGCTCTACCAGACCATCATCGACGCTCGTAAGTCGGTGATCGGCGGTTAATTTCTTACTGGGAGAGGCAGGCTAGTCCTGCCTCTCTTCCTGTTTTAGCACGACGTCACCCCCGCGAAAGCGGGGGTCTCTGCAAGAGAGATTCCCGCCTTTGGGGGAATGACGCGGTGGAATGGATGACTGCCCATGGCCGATACCACCCACAGTTCGACTGGACTTTCGCAGGCGGGCGCGACGCTGCTGGAGCACTATCGCGGCCAGGTCAGGACGCGGCGGATCTATACGATCCTCGTCGTGATCGGCGTTTTGGTCGCGCTGTTTGCGGCGATGTCTTATGCCAACTCGGCCAATTCGGGGAAGTTCTTTGAACGCCTCCCTTATATGTTCGACTTCATCAAGAACTTCATGCCGCGCGATCCATTCGAGATCTTTCGCGCCATGTTCGGTATCGAGTCACCCTATTTCGACGGGTCGGCCAAGTACGACTACACCTCGAGCAATATCTATCTGACCGATACGTTCTACATCCCGAATTTCATCTACCAGTTGATCGTCACGGTGAATATCGCCGTGGTTTCGACCATCATTGGTGGGACCTTTGCCTTCTGCCTCTGCTTTTTCGCGGCCACGAACCTTGTTGGCGCGGGAGCGGTGCGCTGGGTGGTTCGCCGCATCATGGAAGTGATGCGCGCTTTCCCGGAAATCGTGATCGCGGGTCTTCTGACGGCGGTGCTCTCCATCGGGCCGATTGCTGCTATCGCGGCGGTGTCGCTGCATACGGTGGGTGCGCTCGGAAAGCTGTTCTTCGAGGTCGTCGAGAATGCCGACATGAAGCCCGATGAGGGGCTGAAGTCGGTGGGTGCGAGCTGGCTGGAGCGCGTGCGCTACGCCATCGTGCCGCAGGTGATGCCGAACTTTGTGTCCTATGGTCTCCTCCGCATGGAGATCAACGTGCGCGCCTCGACCATTATCGGTGCGGTGGGCGGCGGCGGTATCGGCGAGGTGTTCCGTCTCTCGATCGGGCGCGATTATGCGGCGCAGACCTATGCGATCATCATCCTGCTGCTCGTGACCATCATTGCCATCGACCAGTTCTCGGGCTGGCTGCGTGGGCGCCTCGTGGGCGATGCAAGTCTCAATTTCGGAAAGGCGAGCGTGTAAAGATGTCAGCGATCAGTGCTGCCGAGCGCGCTCGGCTCCAACAGAAATTTCCCGAGGTTTTCAAGACCTCGTTCTTCAAACGTCATGGCCTGATCGTCGGGATTGCCGCGACGGTGCTCTATCTCGTTTTCTGCTGGTTCTTCTTCAATGTCGGACCGGCACTGCAGAACGGCAAATGGGACCGCGCCTCGATCTATGTCCAGGACTGGTATAGCTGGCGTGCGACGCCGCGCCTGCGCTTTGGCGAGGATGGGACGATCACGCCGCAATGGTCGAGCCGTGGGCAGTACCCGGTGGGTGCCACCATCGACTGGCTGACGCCGCATGAAGATGGCAGCGTGACGGTTACCTTTGGCAGCGAGGCCGACCGGCTCGATATCACGACGACCGAAGTTCAGGTCTATGTCGGTGGCGAGGCCTGGCCGGTGGTTATCGCTAACGGCGCCGCGACGGCACCGGAAGGCGCGCCGGCGGCGATCCAGCAGGACCGCCAGAAGGTGATCGTCGACTTTGGCTTTGAAGGTCAGGCCGAGATCCGCGACAACCAGGTCTATGTGCAGCGCCGCTTCTTTGGCTGGGCCAATTTCCTCTACGATCCGAAATCGCCGCTCTGGGGGCATGATTTCTTCTCCTCGATCGGCCTGATGTTCTCTGGCGACCGGGTTAATCCCGAGATGTCGAATGCGCAGTTCGTCGTCAACCAGTGGCTCAACAATCAGGCCTGGCAGCATGCGGACATTCTCGTAAAGCTGTTCCAGACGCTGGTGATGGCTTTCGTCGGTACGCTCTTGGCGACGCTGTTGGCCTTCCCGCTGGCTTTCTTTGCGGCGCGGACGATTACGCCGAACCGGACGACCAACTGGCTGATGAAGCGCTTCTTCGACTTCATCCGATCGGTCGACATGCTGATCTGGGCGCTGTTCTTTACCCGCGGCTTCGGCCCTGGTCCTATCCCGGGCATCGCCGCGATTTTCTTCACCGATACCGGTGCGCTCGGCAAGGTCTATGCCGAGGCGCTGGAGAATGTGGACGACAAGCAGCGCGAGGGCATGAAGTCGGTGGGTGCAAGCCCGGCATCGGTCAACCGCTATGGAGTGGTGCCGCAGGTGCTGCCGGTGTTCGTGTCGCAGTCGCTCTACTTCTGGGAAAGCAATACGCGTTCGGCCACGGTGATCGGCGCCGTGGGTGCGGGTGGTATCGGTTTGAAGCTGCTCGAGTCGATGGGCACCAATTCGGACTGGGACAAGGTGGCCTATATGGTGCTGTTGATCCTGTTCGTGGTGTTCCTGTTCGACAATATGAGTACGGCGATCCGCCAGAGGCTGATCGGCGGGACAGGGCACTAAGGGCCCTTACCAACCAATTCCAGAAACTGTGTCATCCCCGCGAAAGCGGGGATTTCCGTTTGGGGGGCGAAAGAGGGAGTCCCGCATTCTCGGGAATGACGCGGTGGGCGGGTTGAGAAGAGCGCAATCACCTCAAATTTGCTACGCCTTGTCGAAGTCGGGCTTGCTGACACGTCGTGTCAAAGAGGGCAGGCAGTGTTCGCCTGCAGACCAAATTCGCTTGAGGGAGCTTTCATGTCGGACACTACCCCCTACGGTTCGATCGTCATTCGCGGGGCGCGGGAGAACAATCTCAAGGATGTGTCGCTCGATATTCCCAAGCGCAAAATCACGGTGTTTACCGGGGTTTCGGGATCGGGGAAGTCGTCGCTGGTGTTCGGGACCATTGCGGCGGAAAGCCAGCGGCTGATCAACGAGACCTATCCCGCTTTCGTGCAGCAGTTCATGCCGCGCTATGGGCAGCCTGATGCCGATCAGCTCGAAAACATTTCGGCGGCGATCATTGTCGACCAGCAGCGGCTGGGCGGCAATTCGCGCTCGACGGTGGCAACGGTGACCGATGCGGCGCAGATGTTGCGGGTGCTGTTTTCGCGGCTGGCAGAGCCGAAGCTCGGGGCGCCATCGCTTTACTCGTACAATGATCCGCGCGGCATGTGCGCGGATTGCGAGGGGATCGGGCAGGTGGCGGCCATGGATATGGCGGCGGTGATCGACGAGAACCGGTCGCTCAATGAGGGCGCGATCCTGCCCAAGGACTTTTCGGTCGATAGCTGGTGGTGGGAAATCTACGCCAATTCCGGCCTGTTCAATATGGACAAGAAGGTTCGGGATTTCTCCGAGGAAGAGCGGGAGAACCTGTTCAACCTCGACGATGGACGGAAGATCAAGGTAGGCAAGATCGGGCTTACGTATGAGGGCGTGGTCGCCAAGCTAAAGAAGGGGCTGGGGGCCAAGGACCCGGAAAGCCTGCAGCCGCATGTGCGGGTGGAGTACGACAAGATCTTTACCCGCGCCGTCTGTCCGGCTTGTCACGGGACGCGGCTTAATCAGGCGGCGTTGAAGTCCACTATCAAGGGCAAGTCGATTGCTGACCTGTCCGGCATGCAGGTGAGCGATCTGGCGCCGTTTATCCGCTCGATCGAGGCGGCGCAGGTGGGGCCGATGCTGGAGGCGCTGGCATTGCGGCTTGAGAACCTGGTGACCATTGGGCTCGGGTACCTCAGCCTTGATCGGGAGAGTTCGACGCTGTCGGGCGGGGAGAGCCAGCGGGTGAAGATGGTGCGGCACCTGGGCTCTTCGCTGACCGACATCACCTATGTGTTCGACGAGCCTTCGGTGGGGCTGCATCCGCATGATGTGGGGCGATTGGCGGGGCTGATGACGCAGCTTCGGGACAAGGGCAATACGGTGCTCATTGTGGAGCACAAGCCGGACATGATCGCCATCGCCGACCATGTGGTGGATATGGGGCCTTTCGCCGGATCGAAGGGCGGCGAGGTGGTCTATGAGGGCGATTTCGCGGGGCTGCTGGGTTCGGGGACGCTGACCGGCAATCACATGAAGAAGCACCAGCCGATCAAGGACAAGGTGCGGGCGGCCAAGGGTGAGCCGCTGAAGATCGAGAAGGCGGGAATCAATAATCTCAAGGATGTTTCGGTCGATATTCCGCGCGGCGTGCTGACCGCGGTGACGGGGGTTGCCGGGTCGGGGAAATCGAGCCTGATCCAGGGGTGTTTGCCCACGGCTTATCCGGACACGATCATCATCGACCAGAACCTGGCGCGTGGGTCGCGGCGCTCGAATACGGCGACCTATACGGGCATTCTGGACAATGTGCGGAAGGCCTTTGCCAAGGCCAATGGGGTCGAGGCGTCGCTGTTTTCTGCCAATTCCAAAGGGGCATGTCCGGACTGCAATGGGCTCGGGGTGATCTATACCGATCTCGCGCATCTGGATCCGATGGTGACGACTTGCGAGACCTGCGAGGGGAAGCGGTTCCTGCCCGAAGTGCTGGCGCATGAGCTGCGCGGCAAGTCGATTGCCGATGTCTATGAGATGAGCATCGAGGATGCGGCGAAGTTCTTTACCGAGCCGGCGGTGGCGAAAATCCTGCAGGGATTGGTGGATGTGGGGCTCGGCTATCTGACGCTCGGGCAGCCGCTGTCCACTCTGTCGGGCGGGGAGCGGCAGCGGCTGAAGCTGGCGGCGGAGCTGGGCAAGAAGGGCAATATCTATGTGCTCGACGAGCCGACCACGGGTCTGCACATGAACGACGTCGATACGCTGATCGGGCTGTTTGACCGGCTGGTGGAGGCGGGGTCTTCGGTGATCGTCATCGAGCACAATCTCGATGTCATCTCGCGCGCCGACTGGGTCATCGATCTCGGCCCCGGCGCCGGCCATGATGGCGGCACCGTGGTGTTCGAGGGCGCCC
>NZ_JBEVLL010000408.1:0-3374 GCF_040509215.1 Devosia sp. | reverse complement strand
GTCAGTACCGGGAAGAGGTCCTCTTCGAAATCGGTGGCGAGCCAGGTGCGATCTTCGGCCGACAAAGCGCCGGGACGCACGATCAGGATATCTTCCTGGGCAAGATACTGCTGCAGGACGGCAAGCGAGGCCTGCTGCTCCATCTGCAGGTTGTCGATTTCCTGCAGGATGGAATCGAGCTGTTCGGCCGGCGTCTTGCCATCGGGGCTGCGCACAACGATGTTCTGGCGGACCTGGCCTTCGAGGCCGGCGACGCGCACCATGAAGAATTCGTCGAGGTTGGCGGCGGAGATCGACAGGAACCGCACACGCTCCAGGAGCGGATGGTCGGTGTTCAGCGTCTCTTCGAGAACGCGCCGATTGAACTGCAGCCAGGAGAATTCACGGTTGATGAAGCGCTCGGGGCTTGCAAGCTGTTCCGCAAAGCTCGGGACCGTCTCGACTTCCTTGTGTTCCTGGGTATCGGCGATCTGGTCCATGGCTCCGTCCTCATATGTTTATGCCTTGCGGCGGTATAACTTTTTGACGACGGAACTGTGACAGTCAATCGTCCCCTTCGGCATCCCCCTGTGCGTCCCCGTCGGCACCGCCATCCGCCTGCCCCAGTCTCTCCAGAACCTCGGCGGCTAGATTGCGGTTGATGCGTACGCCACGCGCCAGAGCCAGCCGGTCGAGCTGGTCCACGACACGCTGCGCCGTCTCCAACGAACGCTCCATCCGGTTGACGATATAGCCGACAATCTTGTCATCGATATTAAGCTGCCGGTCGGCGAACAATTTTACGATCACCTGCGCCAGCAGCTCTTCGTCGGGCTCGCCGATCTCCACCACAGTCGCGGCCTTCAGCCGGGATCTAAGATCGGGCAGCGCCACCTCCCAGGAAGCCGGCCATTGGCGGGACGTCATCAGCAGGGTGTGGCCATGCTGGCGCACGGCGTTGATGACGTGGAAGAGCTCGGTCTCGTCGAAACCGCGGCGATCGGCATCCTCGAACAGGACCGGGCCGGCAGAGGCGATCTGAGACACGTTCGATCCAGCGAGCGGATGGATCTCCGCCGCGCCGGCACGCTCGCGCCAGATATGGGCGAGATGGGATTTTCCCGAACCGACCGGACCTGCGAGGATAACCACCGGGGATGGCCAGTTCGGCCACTCATCGACGACGGATACCGCCGCAGCCAGCCGGGCGGACACGAGCAGATCGTCCCGCCCGCGAGCAGCATCATGGGTGAAATGCAGCGGCAATTGCTCGCCCTTGCGCCGCGGGCGTTCGTTCGTATCGGTCATTCGCTCGCAGGGGCGCTCTTAGGGGCTTCGATCTGCTGCTGTACGCCACCGGTCTTTTCAACGGCATGCGGCTCAGCGTCCTCCCATGGAAGATCGACGGATCGTCCATAGTAGATATCGCTGTCAAGATACCGCGACAGGGCGAAGCGGACAAGCACGGCCACCATGGCAGCCGCAGGCACGGCGATCAGAAGGCCGACGAAACCGAACAGGGCGCCGAAGGCAAACAGCGCGAACATCAGCCAGACAGGATGCAGGCCGACGCTCTGGCCGACCAGCTTGGGCTGCAGGATATTGCCCTCGATGAACTGGCCCGAGAAGAACACGGCCGCGACGGCGATGATCCAGGGGTAATCCGGCCAGAACTGGACGAGCGCCACGCCGATCGCCATGACCAGGCCGATCAGCGACCCGATATAGGGGATGAAGGAGATCATGCCGGCGACGAAGCCGATCAGCAGGCCGAAATTGAGCCCCACCAGCGACAGGCCGACGGCGTAGTAGATGCCGAGAATGAGGCAGAGAGACCCCTGCCCGCGGATGAAACCAGCAACCGAACGATCCATCTCGCGCGCAAGCTCGCGGACCACCTGGACCTGATCGCGCGGCACCCAGCTGTCGACCTTGGCGACCATGCGGTCCCAGTCGAGCAGGATGTAGAAGGCGACGACGGGGGTGACGACCAGCAGCGACATGACGTCGACGATCGCCTTGCCGGAGTTCCAGATCTGCCCAAGCAGCGAGCCGATGAAACCGGCGCCCTGGCTCAGCACCTGGGAGAAGTTCTCCTTCACGGTCTCGATCTGCGCCGACACCCAGGGCGGCAGGAAAGAACTCTGCGGGCTCGATATGATCTGCTGCAGTTCGGTAATGTAGCCGGGAAGGGCTGCGGCGAATTGGGTGAACTGGCTGATGATGATCGGAATGACCAGCATCAGCGCCAGCGCGAAGATGGTGACGAAGCAGACGAGGATGACGACCGTCGCCATGGTGCGGCTGAGGCCGCGGCGCTCCAGCCAGTCGGCCACCGGATCGAGAAAATAGGCGAGCGCCATGCCGGCCACGAAGGGCAGCAGGATGGACGAGAAGAACCACAGGAACAGGACGAAGCCGAGCAGGACGCCGAGCCAGAACAGGATGTGGCGCCTCAGGCTGGCCCCACTGACGTGATATGGCATGTCTGCTCCTTCGATTGCTTGGCAGTTCCGGACGTATCCTCCGCCAGCCATATGAGCGGCTTGGCGGGTAAGGTCAAGTTCACGTCCGTGTTTGCCAAGAGAGCTGTGAAATACCTGCAAATCCGGCCGGAACGCTTGCATATCCGGGCAGGTCATGCAATTGGCGGCAGCTTGAAGTTCCCCATTGGATCCGGACTGGAGATGGATGATGAGCGAGGCGGGCAAGAACGGTCTCACCTATAGCGATGCAGGCGTCGATATCGACGCGGGCAACCTGATGGTCGAGAAGATCAAGCCGGCGGTCCGCTCCACGCGCCGCCCGGGCGCCGATGGCGAAATCGGCGGCTTCGGCGGCTTGTTTGACCTCAAGGCAGCAGGCTTCAACGATCCGATCCTGGTTGCCGCCAATGACGGCGTCGGCACCAAGCTGAAGATCGCCATCGACGCCGACTTCCACGATACCGTCGGCATCGACCTGGTCGCCATGTGCGTCAACGACCTCGTCGTTCAAGGCGCAGAGCCGCTGCTCTTCCTCGATTATTTCGCCACCGGCAAGTTAGATCCCGACCAGGGTGCGGCGATCGTCAAGGGCATCGCCGCGGGCTGCGTCGAGTCCGGCTGTGCCCTGATCGGCGGCGAGACGGCCGAAATGCCGGGCATGTATTCCGATGGCGATTACGACCTCGCCGGCTTTGCGGTCGGTGCTGCCGAACGCGGCCAGTTGCTGCCGGCCGGCGACATCGCCCCGGGCGATGTCATTCTTGGCCTGACCTCTTCCGGCGTCCATTCCAACGGTTTTTCGCTGGTGCGCAAGATCGTGACGCTTTCCGGCCTCGGCTGGGATGCGCCTGCGCCTTTCGCAGACGGCAAGAAGCTCGGCGAAGCGCTGCTGACGCCGACCCGCATCTA
>NZ_JBEVLL010000407.1:0-44402 GCF_040509215.1 Devosia sp. | reverse complement strand
TCACCACGTCATTCCCGCGAAAGCGGGAATCTCCCACCCGGAAACAGAGATCCCCGCTTTCGCGGAGATGACGCCGTCGCAGGTGGGGTGGCAGCAAATCTATCCCTCTTATCCTCGCCCCCGAAATCTCCGCCATAATCCCCTCATCCATCCCCGCACGGGCGGCCTGCAGGCGACAGTGGCGGGGTGGGCCCTACATGGGTTCGTCTCCCATGGCCGTTCAAGACAGGCCGCCTCGCGACGAGCGATCAAGAGGCCCTGCCTACTTGCCCGAAAAAGGGGCGCTCCCGAGGTGGTCACGCCTCATTTTTTCACACTTCAGGGGCGAGAGACGCCTCGGGAGCCCGTCCACCAGCCAAACCGGAGGCGAAGATCGCCGTCCGGCGCTCAGCCCTGCGCGCCGTAAGCGGTCCAGAAGAAATAGAGCGTCATCGCGATCCCATAGACGATCACGCTGATCCTGATCCACTGCGTCGGAATGTACCGCGCCAACCGCGCCGCGACGTAACCGCCAGTCGTCACGCCCACCAATGCAATCGAGCCATGATACCAGTCGATCGAGCCATTGAAGATGAACCGCACCACGGCAACCAGCGCAATGGTCGAGGAGATGAACAGTTTCAACCCGTTCATCGCATGCATGTCGCTCATCCCCGCCATGGCAAGGAACGCCAGCAGCAGAATGCCGAGGCCGGCATTGAAGAACCCGCCATAGACCGACACCGCCGCCAGCAGCGAAAGGATAAGCACCGTTCCCAGCAGCTTCATCCCGCTCCGCCCACCACCGCGCGCCCGCAGCGTCGCGTTGATCCGATTGCCGAAGATGAAGGACAGCACCGCAAAGGCCATCAGCCAGGGCACCACTTTGGAAAACTGCTCGTCCGAAACCACCAGCAGCAGTTCAGCCCCGATATAGCCGAAGACGGCCGCGATCAGCCCATAGACAACCAGCCGATCCTTGTAGGGCGCGACCGATTTCCAATAACCCGCCGCGCCGCTCACATAGCCGGGGAGCGCCGCATAGGTGTTCGACGCATTGGCAAGCACGGGCGGCACACCGGCAAAGAGCAGCGCCGGGAAAACGATGAACGAGCCGCCACCGGCCAGAGAATTGACGGCGCCGCCAAGAAGGCCGGCAAGAAGCAGCAGAATTTCAGTCATCGAAAGGTCACCCAAGGCAGACACATGTTCCTAGACCGACCCGCTCCACCAGCCCAACACAATTGTCTGATCTCTCCCATCACCCCGATTGATCGGCTGATCTTGACTTCGCGGCCCACGAGGCGCATTTACGCCTCCGGTTGCTGGCGCCTGCCGCTCGCGGACATATGTCCATGGTGAAGCTCAGCTGCAAAACGTGACACTTCGGTTCTCTCCGAGGCGCATCATGGCAAAGCGGGCACCCATGGACCAGTCGCCTCCTTTCAGGAGATGACCTTTCATGTCTTTTTCTCTCGATACCCCTTCGGCCCAGACCCTCAAATCCGAGGCCAAGAACCTGCGCGAAGAGCGTGCCAAATCCGGCCAGCCGATTACCCATGGCGCCGCCCTCGAAGAGGTCGCCCGCACCCACGGCTTTCGCGATTGGAACACAGCCCGCGCGGCCTTGCCCGATCGTGTCGCCGTACCCTTCCAGGTCGGCATGCGCGTCAAGGGCTTCTATCTCGAACAGCCCTTCCGCGGCCTTCTTATTGGCCTCCAATTGTCCACCGACATGCAGCACCACAAGGTGACCATCCAGTTCGACGAACCGGTCAACGTCACCCCGACCTTCATGTTCGCGGCGCACCGCCAACGCGTTACCGCCACCGTCGACATCCATGGCCTCTCGCCCGCCCTGCGCGGCAATGGCCAGCCGCAGATGCGACTGATGCGAGAATAATGCGCGACAAAGGGCGGCCCAAATTTACAGGAGCCGCCCAATTTATCCCCGTGCGACCGGCCTGTGCTATGGTCGAACCCATTACGCATGAGCTTTTGTTTCGCGCCACCCGAGGAATTGCAACCGCGTCCGGCATTTCGCGCCGGCCGGCTGTCTTGCTCTCCATCGTAAAACACCGATATACCTGTTTCATCCAAACGAGGACGGTGCTCATGACCACCCAGACCAAGCCGATCGAAGCCTATTCCCTCCCCACGCCCAATGGGCAGAAGGTGCACATCATGCTCGAAGAGCTTGGCGTGCCGTGGAATTACCACCGCATCGACATTGGCAAGGGCGAGCAGTTCACCCCCCAATTCCTGGCGATTTCGCCTAATAACAAGATCCCCGCCATCGTCGATCCCGAAGGTCCGGGCGGCGAGCCGATCTCGATCTTCGAATCCGGCGCGATCCTCAAATATCTCGGCCTGAAATTCGGCGAGCTCTACCCGACCGACCCACGCGCGCAGGTCAAGGTCGACGAGTGGCTCTTCTGGCAGGTTGGCGGCTTTGGCCCCATGCTCGGCCAGAACAATCACTTCTCGGTCTATGCGCCCGAAAAGATCCCCTACGCCATCAAGCGCTATAATGACGAAACGCACCGTCTCTTCGGCGTCTTGAACAAGCAGCTTGCCGGCAAGGAATACATCGCGGGCGACTACTCCATCGCCGACATCGCCTCTATCGGCTGGGCCCAGTCCTGGGAACGCTACGGCATCACCAAGGAAGAGTTCCCCCACGTCCACGCCTGGCTCGAGCGCCTCGCCGCTCGCCCCGCGGTCGCGGCAGGCCTCAATTGGGGTAAGGACGTCCAGGCCAAGAGTCTGGCCGACGACAAGGAAGCGCAGAAGATCCTCTTCAACCAGCGCGCCCGCTAAAATCAGAGCGCCCCTGACTTATCCTCGGGGGCGTTTATCGCGCTATTGTTGCGGCTGCGCTTCCAGCCGCGCATCAAGCTCCGCCTGCGGCACGCGTACCCAGTCTTCGCCGCGGCAGATGACATTGTAGAGCACGCAGCCATTGAGCCGCATCGTGTCCGGCCCAGTCAGCTCCACATAGCCCGAATAGGTTTTGCCATCCTGCGGGTTGTAGATCTCTCCGTCAAAGATCGTCGGCTTGTCTCCGGGGCGCAGGGTCAACATATGCAGATCCTGCATTGGTCGGTTCCGCAGCGTCGGATCTTCATTGCGGTAGTCGAAGAACTCGTCCGGCGACATTGTCGAGGCGGCCGCAGCCTCCTCCGGGCTCAACCCCTCCGAGGGCACCACAATGGTGGTGAGAAAGCCGCAATAACCGAGTTCGCAGACCTGGATCGTGACTTCGGACAGGAGTTGCGCCCGCCAGACGCCTTCAATGGGAGAGGCCGATTGCAACGCGTCGGTCTGCGCCATTGCGAGGCCCGCGACGCAAAGCCAACACACCATGGTCAACTGCACCAGGCTCATAGCTCTGCCACAAATCGTCATGTCCGCCTCAGCCGCTTTGAGCCGCGATTCGTCTCTGATCGCCGCGAAGAAACCTATCCGCGCCTCCGTGCCAGGGCCAAACAAATCGGTACGGAGCCAGCCAAAACCGTCCGGACCCTGATTTGCCCGACAATCTGGCCCCTCACCCAAAAACCTCTTGCCATGAAAGGCCCCTCCCGCTAGACCCGACCGCGTTGGAGAGGTGGCCGAGTGGTCGAAGGCACACCCCTGCTAAGGGTGCAGGTCCGGAAGGGCCTCGAGGGTTCGAATCCCTTCCTCTCCGCCACTTACCCCACATTGTTGGCGCTCCTGTCTCCCCGGTCTCACATCCGGGTCGCTAGAATTTGCCTGTGATCGACAGGCGTCCCGTTGCGCCCTCAAAGCCGTCGATGCCGAATTCGGCTTCGACCGAGCCCTTCACGCTGAAATTGCCGGAGTCGTAGAGAAGGCCGCCCATCACGCCGCCGGTGATGCGATCCTGGAAGCCACTGCCATTCAGGGCACCGCCATAGGTCAGGTTCAGGCCAACCATCGGTGTCAGCGTCGCGCCATTATCGAGTTCTATGGCCCGCTCGATGGTGAGGCCACCCCGCAATTGCAGGTCGAGGATGTCCTGGGGCGGGATGGAGACCGAATTGCCGTCGGCATCGCTGACGAAATAGCTCTCGGCGCTCTCGGACGAGAGGAAGAGCGTGGCGCTCGGGCGGACGATGAATTCGTCGAACTCGAAATAACCGCCGAGGCCGGCCGTTGCGAGGAGACGATCGGTTTCGAAATCGCCCGCGTAGGTGATGCCGCCAATCGAGGAGACACCGCGATTGGTCGACTTGCCATAAAAGAGCGCGAGGTCGAGCGACAGGTTGTCCGAAAGCGCGATGGATGCATAGGGCCCGATCAGGTAGCCAGTGCCGGTGAACGTCGATTGCTCGGTCTGGTCAGTCATCCAGTCCATCTGTGCAGCGATGCCAACGAGCACATCGTCATTGACGAGGACGTCGACGCCGGCTGCAGCCACGCCCAGGCGGCTCCATTGCAGGTCCTCGCCTTCCGTGCCGTGGAGCGCCAGGCGCGCATCGACCCAGATATTGACCGGCAGTGGTGGTAGGTCGACGCGCGGCCCGTCGCCCAGCGGGTTGGCCGCGAAGCCGCGCAACTGCTCAAGGCTCGTCGCAAACTGATAGGTCTCGCTCATATTGTCGGTCTGGACGTTGAGCGAACCCGGCCTGTTGCCGCCCGCCGCGATGCGGCGATCGAATATGTCTGGCAGGGCAATGCCGGTGACCATACGAGCGCGCGTGGCGATGAACTGGTTAGTCAGCTTTTCGAAGGTTTCCGACACCTCATTGGCGCGCGAAGTGAGGGTGACGATGGTCGAGGCCGGAGCGGCGCCGGTGCCGGAGACGGTTGCGGAAATCACGGTGGTTTCCGTGCTGATATCTGCCTGGGTCGCCACGTAGGTCGCGGTACACGCCATACCTGCGCCACTTGCCAGCGCCGTTTGTGGACAGGTGATGCTGGAAGCGCCGGGGACGGACAGGACGATGTCGCTGACAGGATTACCAACGGCGCCCACCTGGAAGGTGAGCGTCACCGGCTGGCCGGCAGCCACGATGACGCTCGGGCTCGCCTGCCCGGTAATCGTCAGGGTGGCTACGCCTGGCGGCGGCGTGACGGAGGCGGTTTCTGTATCGCTGCTGGGCGCGAAGGTGACATCGCCGAGATACTCGGCATCGATAACAGAATTGCCGAGCGGCAGGGTCGACAGGGTGAGGCTCGCTGTGCCTCCGACCAGGGTAACGGTGCCGAGGACGGTACCGTTCTGCGAGAAGCGGACCGCCCCATCGACAGTACCCGTTGCGGCTGTCACGAGAGCGCTCAGCGTGACCGCGCTGCCCTGGACACTTGGATTGGGCGCAATGCTGAGGTCGGTGGTGGTTGGCTCGAGCGCGCTCGACAGGCCCACGATGACGGCATTGGACGTGCTCGGCATGTCGGTCCGGTCGATAGCCTCGGGGATGAGGGAAGCGGTGAACTCGACGGTCATGTCTATAGGGGGCGTTTCGACGGTGACGGTAGTGGCGCCATCGACGGGAACGCTGGCAAAGACGACGTCATCAGCCTTGAATTCGATGACTTCCACGCGTGGTGGTCCGCGGCCATCCGGCATGCGGCTGAATTCGGCGGTGAGAACAGCGCTCTCGTTGGCACCCACGACATCGGTGCTGGCTTGGAGGCTGATCTGGGTGGGGCTCGGCACAACGTTGAACAGGATCTGGTCCGAGCTGGCAAGGTTCAGATCGTCACCCTGATAGTCCGCCGAAATGGTCTTGGCGTCGGTCGAGGTAAAGCGGTGGAGCAGAGTCGCTTGGCCCTGACCATTGAGCGTACCGGTGCCGATCCCCGTGCCGGTGGTCTGGTCGATGAAGCGCACGAGGCCGCTGGGGCGCGTCTGCTGGCCGCCGGTAACAGTGGCCGTCAGCGTGACCGGATCGCCGACGACCGGTGTGCCGGTGCTTGGCGTCAGTGCGGTGGTCGTCGGGAGGGGCTGGGCGACCGGCGCAGCGACCGACACGGAGAGGCTGTTCGACGTTACCGCCTCGTAGATCTCGTCACCCGAATAGACTGCCGTGATCTGGTGGTTGCCCGTGGTCAGTCCGTCGAGTGTCGCGCTGGCAGCGCCATTGCTAAGGGACGCGCTGGCGACTTCGCTGCCGTCTACGCGGAAAGATACAGCGCCCGTAGGTGCTGGGCCACCGGTCGATGTCGGCGTGACCTGTGCGGTGTAGGTCAGGGACGTGCCCGCCTCCACCTGGCCCTGCGGTCCGGACAGCGAGATCTGTGCTTCCCCGGCGGTAGTGATGGAAAGCGAGGCCGACGAGGGAAGGTCATTTCCGGTGGTCGATTCAAACTGCGCTGAGACCGAGACCGTGCCAGTCGGCAGAATGGTCGAAGTGACGGCGATGCCATTGGCAACCGGCACCGTGGCGATCTCTTCGCCATCGACGAAGAAGATTACGTTCCCGTCGCCGGGCGCGCCGCCGGTAACTCGTTCAACAGTGGCCGTCAGCTCCACCTCTTCGCCCGCTGCAGGTGTTGGCGGTTGAGCGGTGAGGGTCGTGAGCGTCGCGGCCGGTTCTATCGAGAGGACCACCGACGCACTGTCGCCGGGGCTCACCCCGGGCGCTCCCGAGAAGCGGACGAGGAAGGTGCGTTCGCCAGCGGCGTCGGCCGTGAGCGAGAACACGGCGGTGCCAGCGTTTCCGAGCACCGTGCTGTCGATGGTTTCACCGGTTTCGGCGTCGATCAGGCTGACTGCTCCATTGGTCACCGGGCCGCTGGTGGTCGAGACGGTGATCTCGAACCGTACATTGCCACCTATGCCGACCGTCGTAGCCGAGAGTTCGACCTGGATATCGGCGTCGGTGTCGGAAACCTGCCCAGCGATGATGGTCAGGGTATAGCGCCGGGTGCCAACATCGCCGTCGGCGTCCGTTGCCTGGATGGTGAAGTCAGCATCTTCCACTTGTAACGGGATGCCCGACAATTCGCCGGAGCTGGTGTCGAGAACGATACCATCCGGCAAGCTGCCCGCGATCAAGGCATAGGTGATGGGGCCGACGCCATTGGTGGCGGCAACGCTTGAACTATAGGCCGTTCCCGTTGTGCCTTCTGTGATGTCGCGCAGCAGCAGCGCGACCGGCTGGTGCTGGACGGTAATGCTGCCGGCAAGTTGCAGGCTGTGTCCCGCGGCGTCGGTGACAGAGACGACGATGTCGAATGTTCCCTGCTGCCTTGGAATGCCGCTGATCACGCCTGTCCGAGAATCGATCGTCAGGTCGCGCGGCGCATTGGAGAGCGCAAAGGTATAGGGGCCGATCCCTCCGGATACCGTGATGCCGTCGCGATAATTCTGGCCCAAAAGTCCCTGGGGGAAATCGCCCGAGATCTCGAGGGCAGGCGGGGCCATGGAGACTGTGTACTGCCCGGAATTTACCCGGCCATCACCATCGGTCACCGTTACGGTGAAGAGGTAGGTGCCGGCACGTTCGGGTGTGCCTTCAATGGCTCCTGAAGCGGTATTGAGCGTCAGGCCCGGCGGCAGACTGCCCTGGGTCACGCTGTAGCTGAGTGGGGCAGTGCCACCCGTCGAAGCGGCGCTGCCATCATATACGAGACCGACTTGACCATCGGCAAGGCTGCCGGGCATCTGCGCTGTGCCCTGGTTGGTCGCGACATCGACGGTGAAGCTGCGGTTGACCGAGAAGCCGTTCGCGTCGGTGGCGACGAGCGTGAAACTGCTGGTGGTCGCAAGGGTCGGCGTCCCGGTGATGACGCCGGTTGCCGGGTCGAGCACGAGGCCCGCGGGCAGGCTGCCGGAGAGGATTGAGAAGCTGTAGTCCGGCGTTCCACCGTTCACCGTAGGGGTGAAAGTGAAGTTCGATCCGACGCGAGCAGGCGGCGGCGTGCCGTCTATGGACAGCGACGGAATGGCAATGGCGAGCTGGAAGGTGATCTGACTGACAAAGCCGTTGGCATCGGCCACGTCCACGCTGATGGGGAAGGTGCCGGCAACGGTCGGTGTGCCGCTTAGCCGGCCGGTGGCGGGATCGAATGTCATGCCGTCGGGTAGAGCGGAGGTCAGCGTGAAGCTATAGGGGTCGGCACCGCCGGAAATGCTGAGCTGGGCATCATAGGGCGTACCGCCCGTGGCAGCCGGCAAACTTCCGCCCGCGCCGAGTTGGGGCGGCGAGACGGTGACGGCAAGGTTTGTCGACGCTGTCTGACCCAAGCCGTTGGTGACAGTGATGTCGAAGGAGAAGTTGCCGGAAGCCGTCGGCGTGCCGCTGATTAGGCCCGTCGCAGCGTCTAGTGTCAGGCCGGTGGGCAGGCTGCCCTGGCTGACGGCATAGGTCAGCGGAGCCGCGCCCGTCACGGCAACACTGGCTTCGTAATAAGTGCTGCCGGTCGCCCCCGGAATTGCTGGCGGGAACTGCGGCGCAAAGGCGGGTGGCTCAACGGTGACGGCAAAGCTGCGCTCGCCGCGGTTTCCGGCGCTGTCCTCAGCAGAAACCACGAAGCCAAAAGTGCCAATTTCGGTAGCCTGGCCCGAAAGAGTGCCGCTGAGTTCATCGAGCACAAGTCCAGCAGGCAGGCGGCCGCTCGCGATACTGAAGCGGTAGGGCGCGGTGCCGCCAGCGACGCTGATGGTAGCGCTATAGTCTTCGCCGCGGACGGAGGTCAGCGCGATGTCGCCGAGTTCGATGCGAACGGGAGGCGGTATCTCGGCGACGGCTATGGTGGTGCCGGCGCTCTGCGCAAAGCCGTTGGCATCAGTTGCGGTGATGGTGATCGGGAAGGTGCCTGCTTCGGTCGGCGTCCCCGATATAGCTCCGGTGGCGGGATCGAATGTGAGCCCCTCGGGCAGGGTGCCGGTGAGGGTGAAAGTCAGGGGCGCTGCGCCGCCGGTGACCGTCACCGTGCTGTTGAATGGTTCGCCGGCCTGGGCCTGTGGCATGGCGATGCTGACAGCGATATCCGGTGCGGCAACGATCACGCGATAGGACTGGGTAATGCTGTCGCCATTGGTGTCCGCGATCTCGATGACCAGGGGGAAGGTGCCGGCCTGTGTGGCTGTGCCCGAGATTGTGCCGGTTGCAGCATCGAAAATGAGATCTGGGGGCAGCGTGCCCGAGACAAGCGTAAAGCCGTAGGGGCCGGTGCCACCAGATATCGAGAGCGCCTGATTGTAGGGCACGCCAGCAACTGGCTGATCGAATGTCATATCGGGCACGAGGGTAGCAGCCGCGTTGATCGAGATTGTGTAAGCCCGTGTGCCGGCTACGCCATTGGCGTCGGTGGCATTCAGGGTGAAGGCAAAGTCACCCCAAGCCGTGGGCGTGCCCGCTATCGCGCCCGTTGTTCCATCAAGGCTAAGGCCGGCTGGTAGGGCACCGGTGCTGATGCCATAGGAGTAGGGGGCGGTGCCGCCAGAAGCGGCGAGACTTTGGGCATAGGGCCGCAACTGGCGGCCGTCGGCGATGGCGTCAGGCAGCACCACGGTAAAGGCCTGTGCGATCGACAACGTGATCGGTGTGCTGACCGTGAAGCCGTTCGCATCGCGTACGGTGAGCGTGAAGCTGGCATCGCCAACCACACGAGGCGTGCCGTTGATGGCGCCGCTTTGCGGATCGAGGGCGAGGCCATCGGGAAGGGCGCCATCGGTGATGGTGAACGTATAGGGCTCGCTGCCGCCACTGACCGTCACCCCACCAGAATAGGGCACGAACGCGCCGCCTGGGGGGAAGTCGGGCGTAAGCACGATGGTGGGTGGTGTCACGGACAGGCTATAGCTGCGCGTCGCAGTGAAGCCATTCGCGTCTGTGACGGTGAGAGAAAACTCGTAGCTTCCGAGCGCGCTCGGCGTACCGGATAGCGTGCCGTTGGCAGGGTCGAAGGTGACGCCGGAGGGCAGAGTGCCGTTCGAGACATAGGTATAGGGCTCCGTGCCGCCGCTTGCGGCAAGGCTGACATTGACGGGATTGCCGAACACGACTGGCGCGATGGCGTCGGGAATGATCAACTCGGCGGGCTCGAGCACCACAAGGTTCAGGGTGACGCTGCGAGGAGCGCCGGTTTCGCCGCTCACGGTCACGGTGAAATTGTAACTGCCCGCGGTCGTGGGTGTACCTGTGATGGCACCCGTCTGGCTGTCCAGATTGACCCCTTCGGGCAGGACGCCGGCCGTAACCGCGTAGCTGTAGGGACTGACCCCGCCCGTGGCGGCGATGGCGATGCTGAGAGCCTCGCCGGCCACGCTGCGCGGGGTTTGGGCCTGAACCTCGATATCCGTGGGCGCGGGCGCGATGACGATATCTGATGCCAGTGTTGCCTGGCTGGAAGCAAAGCCCGGCTGGCCTTCGAAGCGTGCGGCGGCCGAGTAAGTGCCGGTGGGCAGGTCGCTCAGGGTCAGCGTGGTGTTGCCGCCCGATATCTCGCCGCGGTACTCGGTGCCGCCAATAACGAAGACAATCGATCCCCCGGGTTGTCCGGCGGCAGAGGAGATTGCGGCCGTGAAGGTGACTGGCGCGCCTTCGTAGAGCGTCGTCGGCGATGCCGCGAGTTGCAGGCTGGTGGCAGCATCGGCGAGCGTGATGGACAGGGTGCCGTTGGCGCCTTCGTGGCCTGCGTCGCCCTGATAGGTTGCAGTGATTGTGCCGCTACCCGGAGCAAGGCCGGACAGGGTCAGGCTTGCAACGCCGCCATCGAGCGGCACGGAGCCGAGTTCGACGCCATCGCGTGTGAACACCACGAGGCCGGTCGCGGTGCCGAAGCCAGATGTCACCGAGGCGGTGATCACCACGCTTTGCCCATAGGTTGGCTCGGGTGGGTCAGCCGATACCGTGACCGAGGAAATGGCGCCGCCAAGGCTCATACCGCCAGCCAATACCGCTGTGCTTGCAGCGAAGCTCTCGCTGCCGGGATAGCGCGCGCCTACGGTGTGATTGCCTGAAGTCGCGAAAGTGTAGCTAAAGCTGGCTTCGCCATCGGTGACCGGCACCGCCGTCTGCTCGACCCCGTCGATAACCGGAATGACTTGGCCGCCCGGCGTGCCGGCCGGGGAGGCCACGGCAATGCTGAAACTGACCGGCGTTCCCACGACGCCGGTGCCGTCACTCACAATCGAAAGCGAGGTAGGGGCCGCGACGATATTGAGCCCGCCGGCGAGGTCAGCTTCGGCCGCGAGGAAGCCCGGCGCGGGTTCGAAGCGGGCTGCGATGGTATGGGGGCCGGCGGTGAGCCCCTGAAGCGTCAGTTGGGCCAAGCCGCCGCTTACGGGGACGCTGGCATAATCCGCACCATCGACGATGAAGACCACAGTGCCGGCAATCTCGCTCGCCGCCGACGTGAGGGTCGCTTCGAGTTCGACACTCTCGCCGAAGGTGGCCGATGTCGGAGAGGCGGACAAGGTGAGTGTTGCTGTGGCCGATATGTCGATCTCAGCCGTCGCCGATTGTGCGTAGCCATTGGCATCCGTCACGGTGAGGGTGATGGGGAAGGTGCCGACGCTGGTGGGCGTGCCGGAAATGGTGCCGGTTGCCGGATCGAAGGCGAGACCCGCGGGGAGATCTCCGGTCAGCGTGTAGCGCACCGGTTGCGCCGCGCCGGTCACCGTCACGGTGCTTGCGAATGGTACGCCGGCACTGGCGGGCGGGATGTCCATCACGATACCGATGTTGGGCGCCAGAACGGTGATGATGAACGACTGGGTCAGCCGGTCGCCATTGGCGTCGATGATTTCGATGAGGAGTGGGAACGTGCCGTCCTCGGTAGCGCTACCCGACACGGTGCCGGTTTCGGCATCGAACTCCAGGCCGGCCGGCAGCGCGCCGGAGATCAGGGCGAACGAGTAGGGCTCAGCCCCGCCGCTCACGACTATCGATGCGTCATAGGAGACGCCAGCGGTGGCATCCGGCAGATTAGTATTGGGTACCAGCGTTGCGGCAGCGGCAACCACCAGCGTGTAGTCGCGGGAACCTGCAACCCCATTGGCGTCGGTCGCGGTGAGCGTGAAAGCATAGCTGCCGTCGCTCGTGGGCGTGCCAGAGATGGTTCCGCTGGCGGCGTCGAGCGCGATGCCGGCTGACAAGTTCCCTGCCGTTATCGCGTAAGCGTAGGGCGCCGTCCCGCCCGATGCGGCGGCGACCTGGCCATAGGGGCGGAACTGGCGGGCGTCGGCCAGCGTAGCGGGCAAGGTGATGGTGAACACCTGTTCGACGGTGATCGTGACAGGAAGGCTGATGCTGAACCCGTTGGTGTCGGTTGCGGTCACCGTGAAACTGACCTCGCCGACAGCACTCGGCGTGCCGGAAATGGAGCCGGTCTCGGCTTCGAGCGCCAAGCCGTCGGGAAGTGCGCCTGCACTTACGGTGAAGCGGTAGGGTTGGTTGCCGCCGCTGAGCGACATCTGGCCCTGATAGGGTACGAAGGCACCCGCTGCCGGCAAGTCAGCCGCCAGCTCCAACAGCGGCGCGGAGACCGTGAGGGTGTAGTCGCGGCTGAGGGTGAAACCGTTCGCATCGGTGACCGAGAGGGTGAAGGCGAAATCGCCGAGGGCGGTGGGCGTGCCGGACAAGGTCGCCGTCGCGGCATCGAAGGTGACGCCATCGGGTAGGGCGCCTGTGAACTGGTACTGATACGGCGCAGTGCCACCAGTGGTGGACAGATCAGCCGAATAATCAGCACCATAAACCGTCGGGGCGATGTCTGGGACCGAGAGGGTCGCTGGCTCCAATACGGTGAGCCCGACGCTCACGCTACCGGGCTGCCCGGCAGCGCCTGTTGCCGTGACGGTGAAGGCATAGCTGCCGGCAGTAGTCGGCGTGCCGGAAATTGCGCCGGTTTCGGCGTCGAGCGTCACGCCGTCCGGCAAGGCACCGGCGCTGATCGCGAAAACATAGGGCCCCACACCACCCGTGGCAGTGACCACGATGGACAGCGGCTCGCCGGCAACGCTGCGCGGCGGCTGGGCATAGACCTCGATATCGGTCGGGGGCGGTTCGACAACCACTTCGGTCGAAAGCGATGCCTGGCTAGCGGCAAAGCCGGGCTGGCCAGCGAAGCCAGCCGAAATCGGGTAATTCCCCGGTGCCAGATCGGTCAGCGTGAGCGTGGCCACGCCGCCGTTGATCTCGGCTGCATATTCGGTGCCGCCGATCTGGAAGGCGATCGAGCCCGGAACTGCCCCCGCATCTGAGGTGATCTGTGCTGTGAACGTCACCGACGCTCCGGCATAAAGCGTGGTCGGAGACGCCGTGAGGGTCAATGTGGTCGCCGCGTCACCGAGATCGACGGCGATGGATGCCTGATTTCCGACATGGGCCGCATCGCCTGAATAGGTGGCGACAATTTCGTTTGCACCAGGCCCAAGGGACGAGATGGCCAGGCTGGCGCTGCCATTGGTAAGAGGCACGGTGCCCAAGTCTACGCCATTGCGGCTGAAAGTGACCTGGCCAGTGGGTGGCGCGACTGTGGACGACACTACGGCGGTGACCGTCACAGGTTGGCCGTAGATCGGCGTATCTGCACTGGACGATAGCGATGTTTCCGAAGGAGCGCCCGCGGCTGTGACGCCACCCGCAAGCGCGGCTGTTGCTGCAGCGAAGTTGTCGCTTCCGAGATAGCGAACCGAGACGCTGTGGCTTCCCGAAGTCGTGAAGGTGTAGGCGAGGCTCGCCTCGCCGCCGATCAGACTGACGGCTGGCTGGTCGGCACCGTCGATGGTGACAACAACCTGGCCGTCCGGAGTCCCGGCGGTGGCGCTGACTACGACGGCGAACTGCGTGGGCGTTCCGACCACGATGTTGCCCTGCGGCGGCGCGATGGAGATCGTGCTGGGCGCGGCTACCACCTCGATCGTATCGGCGAGTTGGGCACTGGCAGAAAGATAGCCCGCGGCAGGTTCGAAGCGCGCGGCAATGGCGTGGCTGCCGACCGTCAGGCCAGCGAGCTGCAGGCGCGCGATACCATTCACGACAGCCGCGCGGGCATAGTCGGTGCCGTCTACTGTTACGATAATTTGCCCGGTGACATTTCCAACTGACGCCTCGATCCGGGCCTCGATCTCGACGGTCTCGCCGAAGGCGATGGATGAGGGCGCCGCAGAGAGCGAGAGGCTGGTTTCCGCCGTCACGTCGATCGTCGCTGTCGCAGACCGTGCATAGCCGTTACCATCACTGGCGGTGATCGTGATCGGGAAGCTGCCGACGGCAGTTGGTGTCCCCGCAATGCGACCGGTGGTCTGGTCGAATGAAAGCCCTGTCGGCAATGTTCCGGAGAGCGCGAAGGAGAAGGGCTGTGCACCGCCCGCGACGGTCACAACGCTTTCGAATTGCTCCCCGGCACGCGCCTGCGGCAGGTCGATGGCAACCGTGATTTCGGGCGGCACGACTGTGATGCGGTAGGTCGCGGTGACGGTGTCGCCATTGGCATCGGCAATCTGCACCACGAGCGGGAAGGTCCCGTCCGCGCTGGCGACGCCGGAGATCGTGCCGCTGTTCTCATCAAACGTGAGCCCGTCCGGCAGGGCGCCCGAGATCAACGCAAAAACGTAGGGCCCGGTGCCGCCGCTGATCGACAGCGCCTGGCTGTAGGGAATACCGGCAATGGCGGGTTCGGGCGGATCGCCCGGAATCAGCGTCGCGGCCTCGGCGACGACGACCGTATATTGCGCTGAACCGCTGACGCCATTGGCATCGGAGGCGGTGAGCCTGAAGGTGAAATCGCCCGACTGAGTTGGCGTGCCTGAAAGCGTGCCGCTGGTTGCGTCGAGGACGAGACCCTCCGGTAGTGCGCCGTCGCTGATCGCGTAGGCATAGGGTGCAGTGCCACCGGATGCTGCAAGCACCTGACCATAGGGCCGGAACTGGCGAGCGTCGGCGACCGTCGCAGGCAGGACGACGGCGAAGACCTGCTCGACGGCCAAAGTAACAGGCAGCGTCGTCACAAATCCGTTCGCATCGGTGACACTGATCGAGAAGCTGTAGTCGCCAACCGCGCGAGGTGTGCCCGTCAGAATTCCGGTTTCTGCATCAAGGCTGAGGCCCGGCGGAAGCGACCCACTGGTGACCGCGAAAGTGTAGGGCTCGCTGCCACCAGTCGCTGAAATCTTGCCCTGGTACGCCACAAACGCACCAGCTTCAGGAAGGTCGGCAGTGACGGAGATCGTCGGCGCCTCAACAGTGATCGTATAGTCGTGCGTAACGGTGAAGCCGTTCGCGTCGGTCACGGTCAGGGAGAGATCGAAGGAGCCGAGGGCGATCGGCGTGCCCGACAACACGCCGTTGCTTGCATCGAAGGTGAGGCCTTGGGGGACCGTGCCAGCCAGCACGTATTGGTAGGGTTCCGTACCGCCGCTGGCGCCGAGATCTATGGTGAGCGGTTCGCCATAGATGCCAGTGGAAACGGTGTCCGGCACGACCAGCGTCGTCGCGGGCAGGACGAGGAGCTCAATCTGCACCGAACCGGGTGCCCCGGCCGTGCCGGTGGCGTTGAGCGTGAACACATAGTTGCCGGCAGCCGTGGGAGTGCCGGTGATTTCGCCGGTAATGGCGTTCAGCGTCAGTCCTGCGGGCAGGCTGCCCTCGCCGATAGTAAAGACGTAGGGGCCGATGCCGCCGGTAGCGCTGACGCCGATGGTAGCGGCCTCGCCCGCCACGCTGCGGGGCACGCTGGCATAGACCTCGATGTCCGTGGGCGCTGGATCAACGGTGATCGATGCAGTCAAGGTCCGCGTAACGGCCGCATAGCCCGGCTGGCCATTGTAGCGCGCAGCGATCGTGTAAGTGCCTTCCGGCAGATCGGTCAGTGTCAGGCTCGCGACGCCGTTCGCAATCGTCGCGGTATATTCGGTCTCCCCGACGAGGAAGGTGAGCGAACCCGGAACCGATCCAGCAGGCGAACTGACCGCCGCGGTGAATGTCAGGGGCGCACCGGCATAGACCGAGTTGGCCGAGGCGGAGAGATCGATCGAAACAGCGGCATCGCCCAACTGGATGTCGAGAGCCTGCGTCGCCCCGGCATGGGCAGCATCGCCCTGATAGACCGCAGCGATCGTGCTGGGGCCTGATGGGAGGTCGTTGATGGTGATGCTGGCTGCACCGGCTGCCAGCGATACCGTACCAATCTCGACGCCATTAGCTGAGAAGACCACAAGCCCGCTCGCCGTGCCCAACGCGGATGTGACATTTGCAGTGACGGTGACCGGTTGCCCAAAAGTCGGGTTCTCCGGACTAGCAGACAGGGCGACATCGACGGGTGCCCCCGCAATGTCCACGCCGCCTGCAAGTGCGGCGGTTTCCGCGGCGAAATTCTCGCTGCCGGAATAGCGTATCGAGACGGCGTGGTTGCCCGAACTGGCGAAGGTGAAATCGAATGTCGCCCGGCCATCGACAAGCGTCACCGCTGGCTGATCGACGCCGTCTACGACTGGAACGACCTGGCCATCCGGGGTTCCAGACGCAGACGACACGATGACGGAGAACGGAACCGGCACGCCTGCGACGCCACTGCCGCTGGCGCTGATGGCAACGCTGGCAGAGGCTGCGGTGACGGTGATGCCGCCAGCAAGGCTCGCATCTGAGGGCGTGAAGCCGGCGTCCGGCACGATGCGCGCGGCGACGCTATGGCTACCCACCGTCAGGCCAGACAAGGTTATGCGTGCTACCCCGTTGGTGAGCGGCGCTTCGCCGTAGTCCTCTCCATCGAGGCTAAAGACGACCCGGCCCGCGAGGCCCTCGGCTGGCGACGAGACCGTTGCGGTTATTTCGGCACTTTGGCCGAAGGTCAGCGCCGCAAGGTCAGTGGCCAGCGAGAGCGTGGTTGCGGCAGAGACCGCAATACTCGTCTCGACGCTGCCTTCGAAGCCATTGGCGTCTCGGGCGACAACGGTGATGGGGAAGCTGCCGACCTGGGTTGGCGTGCCTGTGATTGCGCCGGAAACCGGATCGAAGACGAGGCCACGCGGAAGCGTCCCTGAAAGGGCGTAGCTGAGTGGTTGTGCGCCGCCCGTGACGCTGATCGTTCCGACAAAGGGCTCTCCGGCTGCGGCAGGGGGCAGGTCCGGCGTGAGCACGATCTCCGGGGCGAGGACGGACAGCACGAAGGACTGGGTGATGGTATCGCCATTGGCATCGGAGATTGCGACAACAAGGGGGAAGCTACCGGCTTCGGTCGGTGTGCCGGACAGGGTTCCGGTGCCGGCATCAAACGTAACGCCTGCCGGCAGGCCGCTTGAGACAAGCGAGAAAATGTAGGGTGAAGTGCCGCCCGTGACGGAGAGGGTCTGCGTGTAGTTGCTGCCGGCGGTGGCAGCCGCGAGATTGGTATCGGGAACGAGCGTTGCAGCCTCATCGACTACGAGGACATACGCGACGCTACCGGCAATGCCGTTCGCGTCGGTGGCCGTGAGCGTGAAGCCGAAGTTGCCTGCGGCTGTGGGCGTTCCCGAAATGGTGCCGGTTGCGCCGTCGAGGGTGAGGCCGGCGGGTAGGGCGCCCGAGGTGAGTGCATACTCGTAAGGCGCGGTTCCGCCGCTGGCCGACAGGATTTGGCCGTAGGGCCGGAATTGGCGTGCTCCAGCCAAGGCATCAGGCAGGACGACGGCGAAGACCTGTTCGACGTTCAAAGTTAGCGGGAGACTGGCGCTGAAGCCGTTTCCGTCGGTTGCCGTCACTGTGAAACTTGCTTCGCCGACGACTCGCGGCGTGCCGGTGATGTCGCCCGTTTCCGGATCAAGACTCAGTCCATCGGGCAGCGCGCCCGCCGTCACGGCAAAACTGTAAGGTTCTTGGCCACCCGTGACGCTGAGCTGTCCTTCAAATGGCACAAAGGCACCGGCTTCAGGCAGGGTGGCGCTGACGATGATTGATGGCGCTGCGATGACAAGGCTGTAGCTGCGTGTCGCGGTGAAACCGTTGGCGTCGGTGACGGTGAGCGACAGTGGGAAACTACCCAGCGCCGTCGGCGTACCGGCGAGCGTGCCTGTTGCGGCGTCGAAGGTGACACCGGCAGGCAGATTGCCGGTCAGTTGGTAGAGATAGGGGCTCGTGCCGCCCGTCGCTGCGAGCGCGGCGCTGTAGGTTGTCCCATAGACACCGCTCGCGACGCCGGACGGGATCGCGATCGTCGCGGGGGCAAGGACGGTCAGG
The DNA here is from genome assembly GCF_040509215.1 of Devosia sp. Lineage (GTDB taxonomy): Bacteria > Pseudomonadota > Alphaproteobacteria > Rhizobiales > Devosiaceae > Devosia. The sequence goes on along the minus strand of NZ_JBEVLL010000407.1, from coordinate 26,310 downwards.
TTGACCGCAACCGAACCCGGCGCGCCAGCGGCGCCGCTCGCGCCTATCGTGAAATTGTAATTTCCGGGCGTAGTGGGCGTGCCGGAAATAGCGCCCGTTGTGGCATTCAGGGTCAGCCCCTCGGGAAGAGCGCCGCCGGTGACAGCAAAACTATAGGGCGCGACACCGCCGGTCGCAGTCAGCGCGATCGTGAGCGGTTGGCCGGCAACGCTGCGCGGAACCTGGGCATAGACTTCGATGTCGGCGGGCGCCGGCTCGACGACAAGGTTGGTCGCCAGTGAGGCCTCGGTCGGGGCAAAGCCAGGCCGGCCAGCAAAGCGTGCCGAGATCGGATAGCTGCCTTCACCCTGGTCGGTGAGCGTGACCGACGCGACGCCGCCGTTTATTTGCGCGGCATATTCGCTGCCGCCGACGACGAAGATCACGGAGCCGGGCACCGAACCAGCGTCAGAACTGATATTGGCCGTGAGTGTCACCGGCGCACCGGCGTAGAGCGTTGCAGGATTGGCCGTGAGTTGAATCGCGGTGGGCGCATTCGCAAGGTCGAGTGCAAGCGAGGCCTCTGCACCCGCTCGCGCCGCGTCTCCCTGATAGGTCGCGGTAATGGTCGTCGAGCCCGGAGCAAGGTCGGTTCTGGTCAGGGACGCTACGCCATTGGTCAGCGGTACCCGAGCGAGTTCGACCCCGCCGCTCGCAAAGACAACGACGCCCGTTGGTGTGCCGAAGCTGGAGGTGACCGCGGCATTCACCGATACGGACTGCCCATAGACGGGCGCGGCGGGGTTTGCTGTAAGCGCTATCTGGGAGGCGGCACCGCTTACGGCGATGCCACCTGTGAGCTGGCCTGACCCGGCCGCAAAGCTCTCACTACCCACATAACGCGCGCTGATGGCGTGATTGCCAGAGGTTGCGAAGGTGAAATCGAAGCTGGTGCGCCCACTGGCCAGCGACACTGCCGGTTGCTCGACGCCGTCGACAATGGGGATGACCTGTCCGCCCGGCGTTCCTGCCGCCGAGGAGACGGCTACGTTGAACCGTGTCGCCTGTCCGGCCGTAGCTGGACCCGATGCGGTCACCGCAACCGATGTAGGCGCCGCGGTGACGGAAACACCGCCTGCAAGTTGCGCAGTGGATGCCGCAAAACCAGGATTGGGCACGAGTCGCGTTGCCACGCTATGCGCGCCGACCGTCAGGTTCGAGAGCGTCAGTCGAGCCGTACTTCCAGTGAGCGTTGCCTCCCCATAGTCATTGCCATCGACGCTGACGATGATCCGGCCGGCTGGGCCAGTCGCTGCGCTGGTCACGGCCACGGTGATTTCCGCGGTCTGGCCGAAGACGATCGACGCTGCAGAACTGGTGACCGCGAGACTCGTCGTCGCCGTGCTGACGGCCACACCGCTCGCGAGCGTCGTTTGCGAAGGCAGGTGCATCGTAGATCCCGCATAGCTCGCGCTTACAGTGTGTTCACCCGGCAAGAGGCCGGGAACAGACACTGTCGCCTTGCCGCCCGAGATCTGCGCCGGATAGTCCGTTCCGTCGACGGTGAAGGTGACGCCCCCGGTTGGCACGCCATAGCTCGAAGACAGCGTGGCCTCGAGCGCCAGGCTCTGGCCATAGATGAGCGCAGTGGAGGTCGCCGCGAGCGCTATCGCACTGTCCGCCCGAGTGATTGTGATGGATCCGGCGCTGCTGCTGGCGCCGAGGAACGGTGACTGGCCCTGATAGGCGGCGCTGACCGCGTGGTTGCCGGGGGCAAGTCCCTGCAGGGTGACCGAGGCCGCACCATTGGCAAGCTGGGCGGGATATTCGGTGCCCTCTACTGTGAGGACGACATTGCCCTGCGGCGTTCCAGCCGGGCTGCTGACAGATATGGTCGCGACAATGTCATGGCCAAAGGGAGCCGATGACGGCGCCAGAGAAACGGAGACTTGCGGCGCGCGGCCGGTCACGGCGATCGGAGAGGCCAAAGCCCCAGTGGCGGCGGCAAAATTGGCGCTGCCAGCGTAACGAGCTGTGATGGTGGCATTGCCGAAAGCGAGGTTGGAGACAGTCAGACTCGCCGTTCCACCCGACAGCGTTGCCGTGCCGATCGACGTGCCGTTGGCGAGGAATTCGATCGACCCCGCAGGCGTCCCCGCCTGAGCGCTGAGATTGGCCGAGAGCGTAACGGGATCGCCAAACCGCACGGTCTGGGCACTGGTGGTCAGGCCGAGCGTTGTCGTCGCCGGCGCCACTGTCAGCTGGCTCGTCGCGGAGGTGCTGGCGACATGATTGGCCGAGCCGGCATAGGCCGCGGAAATGCTGTAGGTGCCCGCCGCAAGATTGCTGAGGTCGATGGCGGCGGTGCCATTTTGGAGGCTAACGGCCGGTCGTGCCGTGCCGTTGACGGTGAATATCACCTCGCCCGTGGCAGGTGCGCCAGACGCAGCCGCTATTGTGGTGGTGGCGCGGGCCGTCTGCCCAAAGGCGATGGTGGGCGTGTCGAGGGCAAGGCTGGTCGTGGTCGCGGCCTTGGCCACGGAGACGCCACCGGCAAGGCTCGCAGTGCTGGGATTGAAATCCGCGCTGCCCTGATAGGCGGCCGAGATCGCGTGCGGGCCGGGCGCCAGGTTTTGCAGCGTCAGTTCGGCTCGGCCACCGGAGACAGATGTGCCCGGCTGTGCCACCCCATCGACCAGGAAAACGACCTGACCCGACGGGTTGCCCGATGATGGTGCGGTTGCGGCGAGATCGGCGCGGATAGTGACCGGTGCGCCATAAGCAAGGCTGGCGGCACTCGTTGAGACCACAAGGGACGTATCGCCCGGATTGACCTTCTGTCCCCCGCCAAGCGTGCCGGTACGTTCGAGGAAGCTGGTGTCGCCGGAATAGCGGACCGACACCGCGTGGTCGCCGACAGACAGGGCCGGGAGCGTTACTGTCGCAGTACCACCAGAGAGCGTTGCGGCAGGCAGGGCATTGCCATCCACGGTGAAGGTCACGGTCCCAGTCGGGGTGCCGGAAGTCGCGGTGACGTTGGCGGTCAGCTGGACGCCTTGCCCCAGCACGGCCGGATTGGCCGAACTCGAAACGGTCAGCGACGGCGCCACGCGTGCAACGACATAGGCACTTGCGAGGGCGCCCGTGCTGGTGAGGAAATTCGTATTGCCTTCATACCGCGCCGAAACCGTGTGGTTGCCGGCCGCAAGGCTGCTGCTGGTTATGGAGGCCGTACCGCCGGCCAGCGCAATCGGCGATTGGGCCACGCCATCGATGGTGAAGATGACATTGCCCGCAGGCACGCCGGCAGCCGAGGTGACCGAGGCGGTGAAGGTCACGGTCCCAGTCGGGGTGCCCGTAGTGGCGGTGACGTTGGCAGTGAGCTGGACGCCTTGCCCCAGCACAGCCGGATTGGCCGAACTCGAAACGGTCAGCGACGGCGCCACGCGTGCAACGACATAAGCACTTGCAAGGGCGCCCGTGCTGGTGAGGAAATTGGTATTGCCTTCATACCGCGCCGAAACTGTGTGGTTGCCGGCTGAAAGGCTGCTGCTGGTTATGGAGGCGGTGCCGCCGGCCAGCGCAACCGGCGATTGGGCCACGCCATCAATGGTGAAGATGACATTGCCCGCAGGCACACCGGCCGCCGAGGTCACCGAGGCGGTGAAAGTGGATGCCGCGCCAAAAACGCCTGAACTGGGCGAAGCAGCGATGGCTAGCGTTGTCGATGCTGCCGTCACCGCTTGTCCGCCGGCCAGGGTGCCGGTGCTGGCCGCAAAGGTTGGAGCGCCCGAATAAGCCGCGCTCACGATGTGATTGCCAACGCCCAGTGCTGGCAAGGTCAGAGACGCCGTGCCGCTACTCAGCGCCACCGAGGGTTGGGCCTGCCCATCAACCGTAAAAATCACCGATCCGGTTGGTGGGCCGCCTGTTCCCGCGACCGTTGCGGTAATGATCGCGCTGCTGCCGAACGCGATCGAACCGGGCCCGCTCAGCGTCGTCGTGGTCGGCCGGGTCGTCACAGCATGGCCGCCTGCGAGCGCACCGGTGCTTGCCGCAAAGTTTGTTGTTGCCTGATAGGCCGCGGAGACAGTGTGTGCGCCGACGCCAAGACCAGACGTGCTGAACGAAGCACTGCCGTTCGACAGGGTCACCGGGCTTTGGGCCGTGCCATCGATCGTGAAAATCACGGAACCCGTAGGTTGGCCTCCGCCGGAAGCGACTTGCGCCTGAAATGACACGGCTTCGCCGAAAGCCGAGCTGGCGTTGGATTGGGTGATGGTGGTTGTTGTCGGTGCCGCCGCGACGATTACGCCGCCGCTGAGGCTACCGGAGCTGGCATTGTAGTTGGTCGAGGTGACGTATCTCGCCGATACGGCGGTCGTTCCGGGCGGCAAGTTTGAGCGGCTGATGGTGGCAGTGCCACTCGAGAGGGCGACTGGCGATTGATCGACGCCCCCTATGGTGAAGATGACGTTGCCGGTCGGCGTTCCGCCCCCAGGCGCGACAGCGGCCGTCGTGGCCGTGAATGTCACGGGGCTGCCATAGGTCGGGGTGGCCGATGCGGTTACCGTGGTTGTTGTGTTGGCCTTGGCTACGGTCTGGCTTGCCGCCAATGTCCCCGAGCTGGCTGCGAAATTGGCATTGCCGGCATAGGCAGCTGTAACCGGATAGGTCCCTGGCGCCAGGGTGGATGTCGAATAAGTGGCGACGCCGCTACCGTTGACGGCGACCGGACCATAGTTGGTGCCGCCGACATTGAAGGTCACATTGCCGTTTGGCACGTGCGAGGAGCCGGCCGGGGTCGCAACAGTGGCCGAGAAACTCGCGGCCTGGCCGACGACCGTTGGGTTGGCTGTCGATGTCACCGTGGTCGTCGTCGGCGCGATCACGCCCGAACAGCGCACCGTCAGGTTGACTGTAACGCCCAGGATGGTGCCAAGGGCAAGAATGCCTGCTTCGGCGCCGAGTGCGCCATTGCCGGTAATCGTCAGGGTTCTGGAATAGGGCCCCGTCCCCAGCAGCGGCAACTCAATGTTGGTGGAGAGGCTAAGTGGGCCGGTCGTTGACAGCGTCACAACAGACAGCGGCAAGGCCGCGGACGCCGAGAAGGTAATCGTCATCACCTCGCCGGGATAGAAAGCGCCGAGGATGACGCGGTTGGCGAGGAGCGGGCTGCCGCTCTGGTCCAGGTTACCAGCATTGACGGCGGAGCAGCCGGGCGAGATCGCCATTGCAGGGGTGGGAGAGAGTGTGAGTACGGCTGCCGCAAGCGAGGGTAGCAGGCAGGCTGCAGCCAATTTTCGGAAGAAGGCTCCCACACACGACGCTGTGCGCGCCAGAGTGGGGCGCTTACCAGCTTTAGACTTCGCAGCATTTGATCCTAAATGGGACCATATCCGCCGATAGGGCAAAAGGACCCTCCCAGTCCAGTTTCGATATCGCAATTGCAACAGTTGCGATTGTGGCTAGAACATCAACCCGCGAGAGCGAATTGTGATCTCCAATTGATTGTCGGAGAGGGGTGTTTGTTCGCTTAGTGGTTGCGAAATGGTTTCCTGATCTACTGTGATATTTACGTAGATTGTACAGATATTGTCGCGACTACGATCTCATTTGGCCCGGTTAACGGATTGAAATCGTTGGCAGTGTGTCCGTCGTCACGCAGGCAATTGATGCGCGGGTTAAACGCAGAAGAATTGATCGATATCGAGCGAGCCGCGCACGAGTACTTTATTGGGAATCCATGTCGTCGCTCGGAACTGACGCCGATCGGACGAATCAGCGGTGCGGCCGGATGAAAAGCGCACATGGCGTCATGTTCGCCACTACGCCCAGCCTGCTAGGCCGGCGCAGCGACGCCCGTCACGCAACGCAGCGGTATGGGTCTCGGAATCGGAGATGGCCGGCGACGGTCAGCGTTCTGTTGCCGGCCGTCCGTGCCTCACGGACTATCTGGGTGCCTCATGGCGCAGAGGCTGGCGATGACCCTCTATCCAATCGGATTGGTCTTGCGCCATTCCTCGTACTCGCCGCGCGCATCCTGATGCAGGGGGTAGTAGCGCTGCAGCGGTGCGCCTTGCTTGAGCTTCATGCGCGAAAAATCTTCCCACTCATGATGCTGGTTTGAGCGCTCGATGGCTTCGGCAGCGAGGGCCGCCGGGACGCAGACCGCCCCATCGTCATCGGCCACGATGATATCGCCGGGCATCACTGTCACACCGCCACAGGCGATGGGGGTGTTGACGGCAAACGGCATGAGATTGGTCTGCGTATGAAAATTCGGCGTCCAGCCGCGGACCCAGGTCGGGATGTCGAGCTTGCTGAGGTTAGGCCGATCGCGCAGCGCCCCGTCGATCACCATGCCTGCGCCGCCCCGGCCGCGGAAATAGGTCGACATCATGTCGCCGAAGACTCCGGCCGTCATGTCGCCGCGCGCATCGACGACGACGATATCGCCTTCCTGCACATGATAGAGCACGTGGCGGTGAAGCTGCTTTTCGGGGTCGGCATATTCGCCTTCGCCGTAAAGGTCTTCGCGCTTGGGCATGAACTGCAGCGTCAGGGCAGGGCCGGCAATGGCCTTGCCGGTTTGCTGCGCGACGGGCCCAAGAATGTGGCAATTGCGAATGCCCATATGAGCCAGGGTCGAAGAAGCAGAGGCCGCGCCAACAGCCAAAATGCCGGCGACGAGATCCTTGGACGGGCGGGCGATATCAGGCGTATGCGTCATGGTTTTGTTGCCTACCAGTTGGTGACCGAGCCGTCATTGCGGCGGAGATGCGGGGCTTCCCAGAATTTGAAGGTTTGGCGTTTGACGGCCTCTTCATCGACTTCGACGCCGAGGCCGGGCGCGGTCGGCACGTCATAGACGGCCCCGCGTAATTGAGGCTGGACCGGGAAGATCGAGCCGTCGCCAAAGCCGTGATAGAGCTCGCCAGGCGAGGCGCGGGTTTCGAGCCACGAGAAGTTGGGCACTGCGGCGCTGAAATGCAGCGTCGCCGCCGTGCAGATCGGGCCCAGCGGATTGTGCGGCATCACGTCGACATAGTGCGCCTCGCTCCAGCCTGCGACTTTCATGGACTCGGTGAGGCCGCCCACATTGCAAACGTCGATGCGATTGAACTGGTGAATATCCCTCTCGATGTAGGGCAGGAACTGCCACTTGCTGGCGAACTCCTCGCCGATGGCGAAGGGGATGTCGGTCATTTTACGCAGGGCTTCATAGGCCTGAGGCGTCTCATCGCGGATCGGTTCTTCGAGAAAATCCAGCGTCCCGCTCGGCATCTTCTGGCAATAGCTCGCGGCCTCGGCGACGCTGAGACGGTGGTGGTAGTCGATGCCGAGAACCACCTCATCGCCAAGGGCCTCTCGGGTTTTGACGCACCATTTTGCCGTTTCGGCCACGCTCTGGCGGGGCTCGAAGATTTGCGGGTTTTCATGGCCGTGCGGAAACAGGCGGATCGCGTTCCAGCCTAGCTCCATCAACTCCTTGGCCTGCTCGATCATCTTTGGACCACAGGGGCCGCGGACGGTCGCGAAAGTCGGGATGTGGTCGCGCTGTTTGCCCCCGAGCAGCTCATACACGGGAACGCCCAGCGCCTTGCCCTTGATGTCGTGGAAGGCGAGGTCGAGGGCCGACATCGCGGCGGTGAGGACGCGGCCGCCCTCAAAATATTGGCTGCGATACATTTCCTGCCACAGCGCACCGATGGCCATGGGATCGCGGCCGATCAGAAACTCGCGGAAATGCTCCAATGCGCCGGCCACGGCCTTCTCGCGGCCGGAGAGGCCACTTTCGCCCCAACCGTAAATGCCCTCGTCGGTCTCGACCTTGACGATGAGCTGGTTTCGCGTGCCGACCCAGGTGGGGTAGGGGATGATATTGGTGATTTTCATCCGGTCAGCTCCAGGTCCGGTCCCAGCTATATTCGTGGTCCCACTGGTCGGTCGGCTGCCAGATGCCGGTGACGCTTTCCTGCAGGTGCTGGCTGATCAACTCGTCGTTGATGTCGTCGATGCCGAGGCCGGGTTTGTCGGGGACGGTGATGAAACCGTCTTTCACGACAGGTTTTGGCAGGCCGATTGCGATGTCGTCCCACCAGTCGACATCGACCGAGTGGTATTCAAGCGCCATGAAATTCTCAGTCGCCACAGCTACATGCGCAGCGGCCATGCAGGCGACGGGACTTTCGGCCATGTGGATGGCCATGGCGACGCCGTGGTCCTGCGCCATGTCGCCGATTTTCTTGGTTTCGAGAATGCCGCCGGAGGTGAGGAGGTCCGGGTGGATGATGGAAATGCCTGACTTCAGCAGCGGCTCGAAACCTTCCTTGAGGTAGATGTCTTCGCCGGTGCAGATCGGAACCGTGGTTGCCTGCTGAAGTTGTTGGTATTGCTCGGTATATTGCCATGGAATGACGTCTTCGAGCCAGGCGGGGGCGTATTTCTCGATGCGGCGGGCTAGGCGGATGCCGCTTTGGAGCGAAATGTGGCCGACATGGTCGATGGCGAGCGGGATTTCGTAGCCGATCACCTCTCGGACTTGATGGATATATTCCTCAAGCAATTCAAGGCCTTGCTCGGTGAAATTGAGCCCGGTGAAGGGGTGGCGGACGTTGTGGACGTCATAGACGGCATTGCGGGCGCGGCGGTCGTCCATGGTCTTGCCGCTGCCGCGACTGGGATGAATGCGGTACCCTTCCAAGGAACCGGCGGGGGCGACGACTGAGCCGGGCGTGTCGACGACCTGCATGAGGCCGAGGTCCATCTTGAGGAAAGTGAACCCCAAATCCATGCGTTCTTTCAGGCGCTTACCAGTTTCCGTGCCACTCGGGACGGTGGCGTCGGTGTCGCAATACATGCGGACCTTGTCGCGGAATTTGCCGCCGAGCATCTGGTAGATCGGGACGCCATAGGCTTTGCCGGCGAGGTCCCAGAGGGCGATCTCGACGGCGGAGACTCCGCCGCCTTGGCGGCCGTGTCCGCCGAACTGCTTGATTCTCCTGAACAATCTGTCGATGTCGCAGGGATTTTCGCCGAGGAGGCGGCTCTTCAGCATCAGCGCGTAGGTGGCGCTGGCGCCGTCTCGGACCTCGCCGAGGCCGACAAGGCCTTGATTGGTATAGATTTTCAGGATCGCACTGGTGAATGGTGCGCCGATGATTTCGGCGACGCGTATGTCGGTAATGCGCAATTCTGAGGGTTTCGAGTGCGTGTTGACGTGGTTGAGTGCTTCCTCGGGACGGTGCATTTGTGTCGCTCTTGGGAGGTGAGTTGGTTAGCGGACTGTTAGCGCTGAGGTTGTCTCAGCGTCGAATAGGTGGACGCGCTCCTGATCGAACTCGATCCAGACCGGTTCGTCGGGGGAAAGGTGCACGCTCGGATCGACACTGATGTTGACGACGGCCTCGGCGATGAAGACCTGGGCGAAGGTGACATCGCCTGTAGGCTCGACTGTGTAGATCTTTCCGGGGACCGAACCGGGCACCTGGCTCTTGTGCAATTTGAGGGTCGAGTGACGGGCGCCGAGGACGACATTTTTGGTGGTCGAGAGGCGCGCTTTTTGCGCGTTCGTGGGGGAGAGGGGCAGCTCCCAGCCTTCGGCGCTCTGGAGCACCATGTTGGTGCCGCGCGAGACGGCCTGCAGCGAGATCAGGCTCATGGCGGGGCTGCCGACGAAGCTCGCCACGAACATGTTGACTGGATTGGCGAAGACCTGGGCCGGGGTGTCGTATTGCTGCAGGAAGCCGCCATTCATCACCGCCATCTTGTCGGCCATGGTGACGGCTTCGAGCTGATCGTGGGTGACATAGACGATGGTGGCGCCGAGGTTGTGGTGGAAGCGTTTGATCTCGCTGCGCATCTGCACGCGGAGTTTGGCGTCGAGATTGGAGAGCGGCTCATCCATCAGGAAAACCAGCGGATCGCGCACGAGGGCGCGGCCGAGGGCGACGCGCTGTTGCTGGCCGCCGGAGAGTTCACGGGGCTTGCGCTCGAGCAGGTGCGTGATGTCGAGAATGCGGGCGGCTTCGCCGACTTTGGTTGCGATCTCCGCCTTGGGCAATTTCCGCATCTGCAGCGGGAAGGCGAGATTGTTGAAGACGGTCTTGTTGGGATAGAGCGCGTAATTCTGGAACACCATGGCGATGTCCCGGTCCTTGGGGTCGAGATCGTTGACCACGCGATTGCCGATCGAGATGTCGCCGCCCGAAATGGGCAGGAGGCCAGCGATCAGGTTGAGCGTCGTGGTCTTGCCGCAGCCGGAGGGGCCGACCAGCGCGACGAACTCGCCATCGTTGACGGTAAAGCTCACGTCGTTGACGGCGTAGAGATTGCCGTAATTCTTCATGACGTGCTCAAGGACCACCTCGGCCATCGACAAAACTCCTAATGTTTGACGGCGCCTTCGGTGAGGGCCTGCACGAAGTATTTCTGGAGAACGAGGAAGAGCACGACGACCGGCACGCTCATCATGAAGGTCGCAGCCATCAGGCCCGGCCAGTCCGTGGCGTTCTCCGAAAAGAAGCGCTGGATGCCGACCGGCAGGGTCATCTGATCGTGCTTGGTGAGGAAGGTGTAGGCGTAGATGTATTCGTTCCAGGCGCCGATAAAGGAGTAGATCGCGGTGGCGATGATACCCGGCGTCGAGAGCGGCATGACGATGTAGAAAAACGCCTGGAAGCGCGTCGCGCCATCGATGCGCGCAGCCTGTTCGAGCTGGATCGGGATGTTGTCGTAAAAGCCCTTGAGCAACCAGATGGCGAGCGGCAGGCCGAAGGTCAGATAGGTCAGGATCAGCGAACCGTGGGTGTTCACGAGTCCCAGAAGGCGCATCAGAATGAACAGAGGCACGAGGAACACGATGGCCGGGAACATGTTGCGCAGCAGGACGGCGAAGAACAGGAACGTGCGGCCGGGGAAGCGGAAGCGCGAGAAGGCATAGGCCGCGGGCACCGCGACAATGATGGCGAGAATGGTGGTGGCCGTGGAAACCCAGAGGCTGTTCCAGAAGTAGCGCAGGAAATCCTGGCCGATGCTGTTTCGTGGATCGAGCAGGCGCGAATAGTTTTCGAGCGTCGGCGAGGCCGGCCACCATTGCGGCGGATATTGCATCGCGGCAAAGCCGGTCTTGAGCGAGGTGATCAACATCCACGCCATCGGCATGGCGGTGAAGATCAGCAGCAGCACGAGGAAAATACGGCCCGACCAGCGCCAGCCGTCGATGGGTTTTTTGGTGACGGGGCGAATGCGGGTGGTGGTGGCGTCGGTCATGCGCCGGCCCTCCTGTCGTCGCCGCGGGTCAGGGCGCGGACGTAGAAATAGCCCAGCGCCATCATGATGATGAAGAGCAGCACCGAATACGCCGCGGCCGCACCCCAGCGCTGGCGGCCAAAGGCGAGCTGGTAGATCTGGGTGATCCAGATGTCGGACGCGCCGGCCGGGCCGCCGCCAGTCATGATAAAGGGGATGATGAAGGAATTGAAATTCTGCACCATCAGCAAGAGGATGGTGACGGTGGAAACACCAGCCAGATGCGGGAAGGTGATGTGCCAGAAACGCTGCCAGGCATTGGCGCCATCGACCTTGGCGGCGCGCAGCAATTGCTCGGGCACGGTCTGCAATCCGGCCATCAGCATGATCATGGCGAAGGAGAATTCCTTCCAGACATTGACCACGATCAGCGAGGCGAGGGCGGTGCTGGTATTGTCGATGAAATTGATCGGCTCGTCAGTGAGGCCGAGCTGCACGAGCATGGCGCCAATGGCTCCGAAATCGGAGTGATACAGCCACTTCCAGACGTATGAAGCGGCAACGGCGCTGACGACCCACGGGATCAGCAGAATGGCGCGCAAGACGCCGCGGCCGACGAATTCCCGATGCAGCGACAGCGCGGCGCCCAGCCCGAGAAGGAAGGCGAAGAGCGTGGAAAAGAACGTCCAGATCACCGTTTGCCAGGTGACCTTCCAGAACGAGCCGCTAGTCAGGATGGTGGTGTAATTGTCGAGCCCGACGAAGACCTTGTCCCGCAATTGCAGGCTGGGCGGCGTTTTGAAAAAGCTCAGTTCGATCGTGTAGTAGATCGGATAGGCGATGACGATGAGCATCACCACAATGGCCGGGAGCACATAGAGATAGTCGGCGCGCTGCTTCCACATGCGCGAGACAAGACTGCTCCGCCGTGCCGGCTCCACCGGACGATCGGTGAAGATGGCAGACCCCGAAATGCCGCTCATTGTGCTGTCCCCGTTGGTGGAAGGAATGGCCGGCAATCAGGGACTGCCGGCCATCTGGGCGGGAGGGATCGCTAGAGGCCGCTCATCAACTCATCGACCTTGGCCGCCGCATCGTCGGCTGCCTCGTCGACCGTCATGGTGCCGGTCAATGCGTTTTGCAGCATGTCGGGCACGATGATGTTCATGATTTCAGGCGCATAGGGCTGGACCGGGAAGGGGATGCCGTTGGGCAGCATGGAGGTGGTGACGTCCAGGAACTTGATGGTGTCCAGACGCTCCTTCATCCATTCGGTCTTGAAGCCGCCGAGGTGGCCGGGGTTGGAACCGACCCAGGACAACTTGGTCGACCATTCCGGGCTCGTCCACATGCAGATCAGCGCCTTGACGGCTTGGTCGTCGATGGCGCCACCATCGACATATTCAGGCTTCACGACGTGGATATTAGAGCCGCCGAACACCACGGCACGACGGGCCGGGCCTTCGGGTAGCAGGCCATAGCGCATGTTTTCGACCACGGCGTCAGCCGTTGCCTTGTCGGCGCCGGTTGCCTTGGAGGCGAGGTCGAGCATTTTGGCATATTCGGCCGGGTGGGCGATCATCATGGCGAGCTGGCCGGCGATGAACGGCGCCTGGTTTTCGGCCTGGGTATTGGTCAGCGCCGACGTCGGTACGGACTGATCCCTGACATACATGTCATAGGCAGCCTGTAAGGCGGCCTTTGACCCGTCATTGTTGAGCTCGACGGTTTCATAGGTCGGCTCGGCCGAGGTTTCGTCGAGCGCGCCGCCACCATAGGCCCAAAGCGTTGGCATGAAGCGGAACGGCGTATTGCCGGCATTCTGCTTGGCCACGAGGCCATAGCCGGCAATCCCGAGCTTGTCGTGGATGGTCTTGGAGTAAGCGACGACGTCATCCCAGGTCTTCGGCGGGCTTTCCGGATCGAGCCCGGCATCGGCAAAGATCTTGGCGTTCCAGATGAAGCCCATGGTCTCGTTATTGGTCGGGATGCCGTAGGTTTCGCCTTCCCAGGTGACTGACTTCAGCGCGCCAGGCCAGAAGTCGTCGGTCGTGTAGCCGACATCTTCGGGTTTCAGCGGATTGAGATAGCCCTTGGCGGCAAATTCGACGCCACCGAGAATTTGGAGGCGCACGACCATCGGCGCGGCATTGCCGAGGAGCGCAGTGCGGAACTTGTCGAGCAGTTCGTTATAGGTGATCGATTGTACGTCGGCCTGTATATTGGGATAGGCGGCCTTGAAGGCTTCCCAGAAGGCCTTGTCCTGATCGTGCGCGATCTGCGGATCGGCCTCGAAGGGCCCGGTATACCAGTAGCTCACCTTGCCGGCGTAGTCGTTCGGCACCACGGCGCCGCAATCTGCGGCGGTGTCATAGGTCGCCGTGCCGGCAATGGATTTGATATATTCCGGGGACCACTGGCTGAGATCGACCGACTGCGCATAAACGGTCGTCGACATCAGTGAGGCGGTGGTCAAACCGGCCAAGGCATAGGCAACGACTTGCCGACGATACGGCGAGCCAGACCGCCGAACGCGGTCCTGCATGTTCGTCATCGATAGTCCTCCTCGGTTGGAAGCCGGTGATTTCAACACGGCATCCGCGGCGTCCCGCCGCTAGCTCCTCCGGGGCCGGGCTTGTGCCCGTGTCTCCCGGCAGCGACAGTTCCAGACCCGAACTTATCTGTCAATATGCGTTGGATCGTACATTATTTCACATTTTTGATGTGCATTATTCGGCTTGGAATCCCGCAAGAAGGCGCATAAACCATGCCTTATGATGACGACTGCTGCCGACGACACCAACGAATTCGCTGCTTCCGAGCAGCCGCTATCGATCTACGAGCTGATCCGGGAAGACATCATTTCCGGGCGCCTGGAGCCCAATGCCCGGCTCAAGGTTTCCGAGCTCGCGGCACGCTATGGCACCTCGACCAATCCGGTACGCGAAGCGCTGCAGCAATTGCGCGGCGAGGACTTCGTGGTGATGGAGCCCAATCGCGGGGCAAGAGTGCGGCCCATCGACGAGGCTTTCGTGCGCGACATCATCGAGATCGAGGTTCTCATAGAGCCGGCTCTGACCAAATGGTTCTGCTCGATCGCGACCGACACCGATATTGCCGATCTCGAAGCCGCGCAGGCCGAGATCGAGGCGCATAACTTTGCCGACCCCAGACATCACGGCGAGCTCGATACGCGCTTTCACCAGCTCATTTATGATCGCCACTATAACCGGCATGCGGCCGATCTCTGGTGGAAGCATCGCGAGATTTTGCGGGCCATCAGCCGGCGCTTTCCGACGTCGCTGAGCCGTCGCCAGGCGGTGTTGCGCGAGCATCGGGAGCTGATCGAGGCCATACGCGCGCAGGATGCCGACACCGCCGCGGCCGTGGTGGCGCGACATGTCGAAGGGTCGGGTCGGCACATCATCGAACAAATGGGCGTTGCCAAGCGGAACGGGCCGAGGAGGGGTTCCGCCTAAAAGGCATTCGAGGGAGGAAACCAATGAAAATCACGGACTTGCGCTGCGCCGTCATAGGGCGCCACCCGATCGTTCGCGTCGTTACGGACGAGGGTATCTACGGTCTGGGCGAGGTGGAGTTCACCAAACCCTACCTCAAACCCTGGGTGCTGCATTTCCGCGAGGCGCTGATCGGGGAGGACCCGACCGATGTCGAGCGCTGCATGCTGAAAATCCGGCAGCGCGGGTCGTTCAAGCCCTATGGGGCGGCGGTCAGCGCCATCGAGCATGCGCTTTGGGATATTGCGGGCAAGGCAGCCAATGTGCCGGTCTACAAGCTGCTCGGCGGCAAGGTGCGCGACAAGGTGCGGGTCTACAATGGCTCAATCCGCAAGAAGCGCACGGGCGACCGGCCGGAGGACTATGCGGCCGACGTGAAGTGGATGATGGACCGGCCGGAAAACTTCTTCATGGTGAAGCAGGGGATCAGCTTCCACTCCAACATGAAGGATTCCGTGGACGATTTTCACTACGGCATCAGGCAGGAAAAGGCCGGCTATCACGGCGCCATGGATCAGGGCCAGATCAGCGAGCGCGGCATGGCGCATATGATCGACTGCGTCATCGCCATGAAGGAAGTGCTGGGCGACAAGGTGAGCCTGGCGCTCGATTGCGGGCCGGGCTGGTTCCTCAACGACGCCATCCGCTTTGCGCAGGCGACGGAAAAATACAATCTCATGTGGCTCGAGGATATGCTGACCGGGGACTATGTGCCCTGGGTCAATCCGCAGGCCTATCGCGAGCTGACAGTGTCGACCTCGACGCCGATCCATACCGGCGAGCAGATCTATCTCAGGCACAATTTCAAGGAACTGATCGAGACGCAGGCTGTGCGTGTGGTGGGGCCGGACCCGGCTGATATCGGCGGGATTGCCGAACTGAAATGGGTGGCCGAGCACGCCTATATGCATTCGATCATGATGGCGCCGCATGGCACGGCCAATGGGCTCCTGGGGCTGGGCGCGCTGATCAATGTCTGCGCCACGCTGCCGGCCAATTACATCGCCTTTGAATATCCGAGCGCGTCCGACCCTTGGTGGGAAGACATCGTCATTGGCCTCCCAAAACAGATCGTCAGGGATAGTCACGTCGATCTCCTGGAAGCACCGGGGCTTGGCCTCGATATCGATGCCGAAGGGGCGAAGAAATATCTCTCTGAGGAGGATGCTGGTTTCTTCGACTAGGAGGCGAGGCGCTACCTCGGTCATTCCCAATGCGTGTCGCATGATGATGAATGCGTATTCATCATCATGCGCAGTGCTTGGCCCAAACTTGAGGGCAATCGAAAGTCCTACTGGCGCTTTGTAGGTTGTTGCGCTAATGCATGCGTATGCATAACATGCATCCACCAACGGAGGGTTGATCCATGCCAGTCTGGCTGAAGCGCGGTAAGGATGTCGAAGAGCGGGCCGAGGCGGATCGCCAGGTGCGGGCCACGGTCGAGGGGATTCTGGCCGATATCGAAAAGCGCGGCGACGCTGCCGTGCGGGATCTGTCGATCAAGTTCGACAAGTGGGATCGCCAGGATTTCCGGCTGAGCCAGAAAGAGATCGACGATTGCGTGGCGCAATTGACCGATCAGGATCTGCACGACATCGAATTCGCCCAGACCCAGGTGCGCAATTTCGCCCAGAAGCAGAAGGACACGATGCTTCCGCTTGAGGTCGAGACCATGCCGGGCGTGACACTGGGCCACAAGCATGTGCCCATCAACGCCGTGGGCTGCTATGTGCCAGGCGGCAAATATCCGCTGCTGGCTTCGGCCCACATGTCGGTGCTGACGGCAAAGGTGGCAGGATGTCCGCGTGTCATCACCTGCGCGCCGCCCTTCAATGGCAAAGCCGCGCCAGCCATCGTCGCGGCGCAGGCCATGGCGGGTGCGGATGAGATCTATGTGCTCGGCGGCATCCAGGCCATTGGCGCAATGGCGATCGGCACCGAGAGCATCGAGGCCGTCGACATGCTGGTCGGCCCCGGCAATGCCTTCGTCGCCGAAGCCAAGCGCCAGCTTTATGGTCGCGTCGGCATCGACCTGTTTGCCGGCCCAACCGAGACCCTGGTCATTGCAGACGAGACCGTCGATGGCGAACTCTGCGCGACCGACCTTCTGGGGCAGGCCGAACACGGGCCGACGAGCCCGGCCATTCTGCTGACCAATTCGGAAAAGCTGGCGCGCGACACGATGGCAGAGATCGAACGTATCCTCGCCATCCTGCCGACTGCCGATATTGCCCGCAAATCCTGGGCCGATTTCGGCGAGGTCATTGTCTGCGAGTCCTACGAGGAAATGCTGGCGGAGGCCGATCGCATCGCCTCGGAACACGTACAGGTCATGACCGATCGCGACGTGTGGTTCCGGGACAATATGACCAATTTCGGCGCCCTGTTCCTTGGGCCGCGCACCAATGTGGCCTATGGCGACAAGGTGATCGGCACCAATCACACGCTTCCCACCATGAAGGCGGCGCGCTACACGGGCGGCCTCTGGGTCGGGAAATTCCTCAAGACCTGCACCTGGCAGACCGTGACGACCGACGAGGCCTCGGCCAAGATCGGCGCCTATGGCTCGCGCCTCTCCATGCTCGAAGGTTTTGTCGGCCATGCGGAGCAAGCCAATATCCGCGTGCGCCGCTATGGCGGTCGCAACGTGCCCTATGGTACCGCTGCCGCACCGACAGCAGAGGCCGCCAAGTAATGATGCTTCCCCGCACGCCCAGTTTCCGTCTCGATGGCAAGCGCGCCCTGGTGACCGGCGGCACGCGCGGGATCGGGCTGGGCGCGTCGGTTGCTCTGGCTGAGGCCGGGGCGCATGTGACGGTGGCGGCTCGCACCGCCGCCGATGTGGAGGGTGTGGTCAATGCCATGGCCGATATCGGCCTTGCGGCCGAAGGCGTCGCCATCGACATCACCGATTTCTCGGCTGTCCGCGAATTTGTCGCGGAGAGCGATCCCTTTCACGTATTGGTCAATTCGGCCGGCACGGCGCGGCACAGTTCGGTCGCCGGCATCACCGAGCCCGACTATCAGGCGGTGATGCAGCTCAACCTCGCTGCGACGGTCTTCGTGTCGCAGGCGGTGGTGGGTAAGCTCCAGGCAGCCGGGCAGGGTGGGTCGATCATCAATGTCTCGTCGCAGATGGGCCATGTCGGCGGACCCAATCGCGCGATTTATGCTGCCAGCAAACATGCTGTTGAAGGCCTCACCAAGGCCATGGCCATCGAGCTGGGCGCCAGCAATATTCGCGTCAACACGGTCTGCCCGACCTTTATTGAAACCGAACTGACGGCAAAGAACCTGAGCGATCCCGATTTCCGCTCCTGGGTTCTTTCCAAGATCAAGTTGGGGCGTCTGGGCCGGGTGGAAGACATTATGGGGCCAGTGGTTTTTCTCGCCTCGGATGCGGCGGCGCTGATCACCGGCACCGCGCTCTTGGTGGATGGTGGATGGACGGCGGAGTAAGGAAAACCGGGGTCACGTCTTCGCAGGTGGCGCAGCGCGCCGGGGTTTCCCAGTCGGCCGTGTCGCGCAGCTTTACCCCCGGCGCCTCCATTGCTCCGGAAACCCGCGCCAAGGTTCTGGCGGCGGCCAAGGAGCTGGGCTACCGGCCCAATGCAATTGCTCGCTCGCTGACGACGAACCGCTCGCGCATCGTCGCGGTGGTGATGGCCTATCTCGACAATCTCTTTTATCCCGACGTGCTCGAGCAACTGGGTCGGCTGCTCGCCAAAGAAGATTACCGCCTGCTGCTTTTTACCGGCCTGGCGGACGGCGACAGCGACCCGGTTTTTGACCAGCTCATGCAATATCGGGTCGACGGCATTGTGCTCGCCTCGACCTCGCTCTCATCCGAACTGTCGGAAGAATGCGCTGCTGCCGGCATTCCGGTGGTTCTCTTCAATCGCACCACCGAGCGCGACGCGGTATCGAGCGTAACGACGCGCAATCGCGAGGGTGGACGGCGCGTGGCCGAGTTCCTGCTGGCCGGCGGTCACAAGCGCTTTGGCTATATCGCCGGGCTCGAAAGCTCTTCGACCAATCGCGATCGCCTCGCCGGCTATCGCGAAGCGCTGGCGGAGGCGGGGTATAATGACCTCTTGGTCGAGGTTGGCAATTACGACCGCGCCGAAGCACAGGCCGCAGCGCGCAAGCTGCTGTCACGACAGGATCGCCCCGATGCGCTGTTTGTCGCCAATGACCACATGGCAGTAGCGGTGATGGACGTGGCCCGGTTTGAGCTTGGGCTCTCCATTCCCCATGACATCTCCATCATCGGTTATGACGATGTCGGCCCGGCCCATTGGGACGCCTATGGCGTCACCTCCATGAGCCAGCCGCACCGACGCATGGTTGAGGCGACGGTTGAAATCCTGATGAGCCAGATCGATAGCGGGGAGATCGAGGCGGAGCATCGCGTTTTTAATGGCGAGCTGGTGGTGCGAACATCGGCGAGGCTGCCGGCTTCGGGGGTGGTCGAGGTTGAGGGCAGGCGGGTTTTCAGGCCGGGGCGGTAGGCGGGCGCAGCAGTTCGGCCTCGGCCTCCCGCCATCGTCACCACCGGGCTTGTCCTGGCGGTCCGCGCCATCCGTAGGATGGATGCCCCAAGATGGATTGCCGGGACGAGCCCGGCAATGACGAAAGAGGGAGGGTGTGGTGCCGATGGCTTCGGCGGCGTTGCCTCTCAGCCTTCCCCCAGCCCATCGCGATAATCGTTGAGATCCGCATCGACCGACGACGGTGCATCGATCCATTCGATCATCGGCAGGCCCGTTGCCGGGTCTAGCGCGGGGATGGGCAGCATCATGATGCGCTTGGCAACCACGCGGCGGCTCTCTTCGGTGAGTTTGGCCTCCTGCACATTGTCCCAGTCGCGGCCTTCGGGATAGCCGCCGACCATCTGGACGTCGTCGGAATTGCCGGTCATGCAATGGGAGACGCCGGCCGGCAGGACGACGATATCGCCCGCTTCGACGCGCAGCGTCACTCCGCCCACGCCGAAGAATTCCACCTCCATCCAGCCCCGCGCACAGCCGAGGCATTCATGCGTCGTCGAGTGGAAATGGGGATAGGTATAGATGCCGGGATAGCGCCAGTTGTTGAGCCAGTTGTTTGAGCGCAGCCGTGCCATCACCGCGTCTTCGCCGCCGCCTGGCACGGCATCGCGATGCACCAGCAGCGGAAAGCGGGAATTGGGTAGATTGCCCTTAGGCTTGGACCAGTGCAGTTCCGTCTTGATGCTCATGAACGTCCCTCTTTTTGAACGAAGAAGGGGCGCCCATGGGCGCCCCGCAGTCTTCGTTGGGAAGGTTTATTCCGTGCCACCCCAGGCATTGGGATAGGTCGGCATGTCTTCGCAGCCGCACATGGCGTAGTGGAGCGGCGGCATCTTTTCGTTGATATACTGGTCAAGCACGTCCTGCGTGATGGCAGGCTGCGGCAGGACCCATTCCGGGCCGGGGACCGGTTCGCCCTTGAGCGTCTGGACGGCGGCGATGATGGCCGTGCGCCACTGGTAGCTCGGATAGGTCGGGGCAATGCCCTTGAAGCCAAGGTCGCGCCACTTCTGCAGATAGTCCTGCTGGTCTTCGCCGGTGACGACCGGGACATCGACGCCCTGGTCTTCGAAGGCTTCGACAGCGGCGACGGCGGTGGCGCCGGCATCCATCCACACGGCGTCAATGGTGCCGCGCTGCAGGTAGTCTTCAACGATGGACTTGGTCTTGGCATTGTCGCCATCGGTGAATTCTTCACCAAGGACGGTCAGGCCCGCTTCCTTGAACATGTTGCGGGCACCCGAAGCGCGGGTTTCGAGCACGTCGACGCCGGGCAGGATGCGCAGCATCAGCACTTTGCCGCCAGCCGGAACATTGGCGATGATGTGTTCGGCTGCCTGGATACCAAAGCCATAGCCGCCCACGGGGTGAACGAAGGTAACCGGGCAATCGGTTGTTACACCGCGGTCAAAGACGATGACCGGGAGGCCGGCCGCGCAGGCCTTTTCCACGGCCGGTGTCAGTGCGGCGGTGGAGTTTGGCGAAACGATGAGCACGCTGCAATTGCCGCCGGCCAGCAGGTCGTCGATGTCAGCGATCTGCTTGTCGTCCGAACCTTCGGCATCGACATGGGTGAAGGTGCCGATTTCGGGATGGAGTTTCACTTCCTCGGTCATGTTGGTAAAACCAACCACGCGCCAGGGATTGTTCACGCCCGCATTCGAGAAGCAGACGGTCCAGGGAGCGTCTTTCTTGAAGGCCGATGTATCGACCATCGAGTCGCCGGCATATTGCACATACATCTGGTCGGCCGGGCCATTGAAGGTCGCCGTCAGCTGTTCGCGCTGCTTGGCAAATTCGGCCGGATCGTCAAAATTCGGAGCCTGCGAAAAGGCGGCTCCCGTCAGCATGCCGAACGCGGCTGCTGCCAAAATAAACTTCTTCACGTCTTCCTCCCTCGTGAGGTTTCCCACTCTTCCCTCAGACGGCCTTTTGGCCGGCTGTCCTTGCTCATCGACCCGAACGCTTGCGCTGGTAAGTCGCGAGCGCTACCGCGCCGATGAGAATAAGTCCCTGCACCACCAAGCGAACCGGCTGGGCCAGCCCGAGGAGATTAAGCAGGGTGAATATGGCTTCGAGCGCCAGCGCACCGGAAATGGTCGCGGGGACGGAGCCGCGACCGCCGAGCAATTGCGCGCCGCCGATGACGGCGGCCGTGATGGCCTGCAGCTCGAAACCGGAGCCGATATCGACGGAGACGCCGGCCCGACCGCCGAGAATGACGCCGGCGAGAACCGCGGTCAGCGCCGAGACGACGAAGGCCGAGATGCGCACGCGCTCGACCGGCACGCCGGCAAGGCGGGCGGCCTGCTGGTTGTCGCCCACAGCATGCAGCATGCGGCCGAAATTGGTGCGGTGCATGCCCCACCAGAGGATCACGCCGAAGACGACGAGGCAGATCACGGCGATCGGCAGCAGGGTTATGACAGGCACATCGGTGATGTTGTAGCGGCCGAAGAAGCGGAAAGTGTCGGGCAGGTAGCCGCGCGGCGCGCCGCCGGACCACATGAAGGCGACGCCATTGAGCGTAATCATCATGCCAAGAGTGGCGATCAGCGATGGGACCTTGAGGTAGCTGACGACGAGACCGTTGATGAGCCCGATGACGGCGCCGATGCCGAGCATCAGGGGGATGATCCAGTAGGTCGAATTGGGATCGTTGCTCGCCAGCATGGACGAGCCAATGACGGTCAGCGTCATTATCGAGCCGACGCTGAGATCGAAGCCGCCCGAGACGATGACGTAGAGCGCGCCGGCCGAGAGAATGGCAAGGGCGGTGACGCGCTTGAGGAAATTCATGTAGCCGGTGGGTTCGCCGAAGGCCGGGTTCATCACGATGATCGCAAGGATCAGCGCCACGACCAGCACATAGACCGGATTGATCTTGGGCAGGCTGCGCTTTGTCGCTGCGGGCTGGGGAAGGGATTGCGCGCTCATGCGACGGGCCTCTTCGAACGGGCGGCATAGAAGGCGACGGCGGCGACAATGATGATGCCGCGAAGCACCTGCTTTACGAAGGCATCGACGCCGGCGACGTTGAAGATGGAGTCGATGAGCGAGAAGATGATGACGCCGGCCATCGTACCCCAGATGCCGCCGCGACCGCCCGCGAGCACGGTGCCGCCAATGACAACGACGGCGATGGATTCGAGGTCATAGACGCCCTCGGCGCCAATCCACGGCGCGCCCGAACGGAGGCGCGAGGCGAGGTAGATGCCGGCAATGGCGGCGCAGAGCGAGCAGATGACATGGGCGCCGATGACGACGCGGTCGGTCTTGATGCCGGCAAGGCGGGCGGCGTCCTTGTTGCCGCCGACGGAATAGACATCGGAGCCGAAGCGAGAGAAGCGCAGGACGAACCAGGCGCAGCCGGCGAGGACGAACATGAAGATCAGCGAGAAGGGCACAATGCCCACGGTGCCATAGGCGAATATCTGGAACTCGGCGGGCACGTTGCCGGCGAAGTTGTTGTAATAATATGATAAAACGCCCTGGATGATCAGTGACATGCCGAGCGTCGCGATCAGCGGATTGACCTCAAGTTTGGTGATGACGAGGCCATTGGCGAGGCCGACGACGGCGCCGAGGGCGAGGACGGCGAGGACAGCCGGCAGCATCATGGCCGGGTCACCATTCATCACCACTGAAGTGACGACAGCCGCGGCTGAGATGACGCTGGCGACGCTGAGGTCGATTGAGGCGACGAGAATGGCAAAGGTTTGGCCGATGGCGGTGATGCCGAGGGTGATTGAGCGGCCCAGGATTGCCACGAGATTTTCGAGGGTGAGAAAACGCGTCTGGCCCATGATGATGATCAGGGCGATGTAGAGTGCGACCGCCGAGAGCAGCAGGATGGTCGAGGCGTGGCGCTCGAAGCGGAAGCGGCGGGGATTTTTGGCGGGGACGGGCATGTCGGTCATGCGGCCACTCCCGTTTCGCCAGTTGCTGCCAGCATGAGCTCTGCCTCGGTGGTTGAGCGGCCAAATTCTCCGGCAATGCGGCCCTCGCGCATGACGATGATGCGATCCGAGGCGCCGAGGATTTCGGGCAGGTCGGACGAGACCATCATCACCGCCGCGCCGGCGCGGGCGAGGTCGCGCATCAAGTGGTAGATGCTGGCCTTGGCGTCGACGTCGATGCCACGGGTGGGTTCGATGAAGATCAGGATTTTTGGGCGCAAAGCGAGCCAGCGGGCGACGATGGCCTTTTGCTGGTTGCCGCCGGAAAGGAAGCGCATTTCCTGCTCGTAGGAGGGGGCGCGAACCTTCATCTGGTCGAGAAGGGCATTCATTCCGGTTAGGTCGGTGAAGCGATTGGCTTTGTGGCCGCCGAATGGATTGGCAAAGCTGCGGGCGGTGAGCATGCCGTTGTCGCGCACCGACTGCATGAGGAACAGCGCCTGCGCCTTGCGATCGCCCGGCAGCATGCCGATGCCGGCGCGGATGGCGTCGCGCGGCGAGGTGAGGTGAACCGCTTTGCCATCGAGGGTCATGGACCCCGACGTGAATGGTGCGGCGCCGAAGAGGGCCATGGCGAGCGGCGTGCGGCCGGCGCCTTGCAGGCCCGCAAAACCTACGATTTCGCCGGAGCGCAGTTCGAGATTGATATCGCGCAGCGCAGCATTGGTGCCGCCGGAGACCGAGAGGACGACGGGGCCGATTTCAGACGCGGTCGCCGGTTCCGGATAATATTCGGAGATGTCGCGGCCAACCATGGCGCGGACGATGACGTCGGGCGCGGGGACATGGTCGAAACTCGCGGTGACTTCGCCGTCCTTGATGACGGTGACGCGATTGGCGAGGCGGGTGACTTCGCGCATGCGGTGGGTGATGTAGACGATGGCCGTGCCCGAGGCGCGGAGCTGGTCGACCAGCGAGAACAGCACCTCGCACTCGGCTTCGTTGAGCGCGGCGGTTGGCTCGTCCATGACGATGACTTTGGCATTGAGCGAAATCGCCTTGGCTATCTCGACCATCTGCTGGCTCGCCACGTCGAGATCGGCAACCAAGGTTTCCGGCTCGATGCGGTGGCGCACGCCGAAAAGGCCGAGCACGCGCTGCGTTTCGGCGACCATGGCCTTGTTGTCGATCAACCCGTTCTTCATCGGCTCACGGCCGAGGAAGAGGTTTTGGGCGACCGTGCGCTCGGGCAGCAGCGAAAATTCCTGATAGATCACCGAAATGCCGGCGAGGAGGGCTTCCTGTGGGTGCTTGAAATGCTGCTCCCGCCCGTCGACCAGCACGTCGCCGCTATCGGGTCGATAGACGCCGGAGAGGATCTTGATGAGCGTCGATTTTCCTGCGCCGTTCTCGCCGCAAAGCGCATGGACTTCGCCGCGGGAGCAGGTGAAGGACACGCCGCGCAGCGCCTTCACGGCCGGGAACGACTTGGAAATGCCGCGCATCTCGATGGTCGGGGCATCACTCATGCGGCGATTTCCCTCCCGGCCGCGTCCCAGGTGCTGCGGATGAAGTCGGCGCTTTCGGAAAAGAGCGTGTCGTAATCGGGAAAGAGCGGGCGCCAGACACGGGTCGCTGCCGCGATGGCGGGGAGGCCGGCGCCGAAGGCTTCGAGCGTCACCCAGCCATCATAGCCCGAGCGGCGGACGGCCTGCATGATCGAGAGAAAATCGATATGCCCGCGACCGGGAATACCGCGATCGTTCTCGGAAATGTGGACGATGCCGACATGCGGCGCCACGGTGTCGTAGGCTGCAACCTGGTTGCGGTCTTCGATATTGGCGTGGAACGTGTCGTACATGATCCGGCAGGCCGGATGGTCGACGCGGCGCGCGTAGTCGCGGCACTGGGTGGTCGTGTTGAGGAAATAGGTCTCGAAGCGGTTGAGGTGTTCGAGGCTGAGATAGATGCCATTGGCTTCGGCACGGGTGGCCAGCGCACGATGCGCCTCGGCGCCATAGGAAAGCTCGCTCTCGGTGGGGCCGATGCCGGTAAAATGCCCGATGGGGGCGTGGATCGGCCCGCCGACGCTTTGCGCGCCAAGCGCAATGGCGCAATCGAGGGCCCAATCGAGATGTTTCCGGCCGCGTGCACGATTGTCCCGGTCGTCGGAAATCGGGCTGGCATCGGGGCTCGGCACTATGGAGGTCGTGCAGCGCTCGAGCCCTATGGCATCCAGCTCCTTGGCCAGCCACGCATAATGCGACGGCTCGCCGGAAAGAACCGGCACCTCGACGCCATCATAACCCAGCGCCTTGATCTGCCGGATTGCCGGCAGATGCGCTTCGGTCACGAAGTCGGTCAAGCACAGCAGATTGATGCCGAGCTTCATATTCTTCCCCTCGCGCCGGACGGTGCGCAGCCGCTCCCGATCACCTTGAGGCACGTACAACAATTGTTGTACGTCACCTCGCCAGCGAATTTCGAACGCCGCAGAAACCTGCTCCGGCCTAAACTCCTCCACAGTCCGAAATGTCAGTCTGGCTGTCTTTATGACTGCTCTGGTTGACTTCCGGACGTTCGACTCTCTAGCATCAGCGCCAGGAGGCGAACGTTGCGATCATTGCGCACTGCGTGCACTAGCGCGTTCGAATGATAACACTGGTAGAATTTGTACATGGAGGGGACCATGAACGCAGAAGCCCGTTTGCACGCCTTGGCCCGGCCTGCCGTCTTCACCGAGCCCGGCGCGCTGATGTATGCCGGCAATTGCGCCGACCTTTATGAGGCTTCGCTCGCCGGCAAGGTGACGCTGAACGCCTGGACGCGGCGGAAATATCCGGGAAAGCCGCTCGGCGAAGCGCTGCCACAGGTGCTTTCCGTGGGAGGTTGGGACGCAGTACGCACCCAGGATTGGGGGCTCAAGGAGCACTGCAACGAGGGCGTGAAAATCGCCTATCTGGCGCGCGGCTCCATGGTGCTCAAGGTCGATGGGCAGCGGCACGAGCTGACCGAGGGCCAGATGTTCGTCGTGCGGCCCTGGCAATTGCACCAGTTCGGTGATCCCTTTGTGTCGGCCAGCCAGATCATCTGGGTGCTGTTCGATGTCGG
>NZ_JBEVLL010000406.1:0-13387 GCF_040509215.1 Devosia sp. | reverse complement strand
AGATCTCCAACATCATCGGCATGATCGACGACATCGCCTTCCAGACCAACCTGCTTGCCCTCAACGCTTCGGTGGAAGCAGCGCGCGCTGGCGAAGCAGGCAAGGGCTTTGCCGTGGTCGCCGTCGAAGTGCGGCGACTGGCGCAATCTGCCGCGCAGGCTTCGTCCGACGTCAAGCAGCTGATCGAGCAGAGCAGCGGCGAGGTATCGGCCGGCTCTCGCCTCGTGGCGAATGCCGCCAATCGGCTGCTCACCATGCTGGAGGCGGTTCGCGAAAACAACGAACTGCTTGGCAGCATTGCCCGCGGCAGCCGCGAACAGGCTTCGGCCATCGAAGAAGTGACCACCGCCGTGCGGCAGATGGACGAGATGACCCAGCACAATGCGGCGCTGGTTGAGCAGATCAATGCCTCGATCGAGCAGACCGAAGCGCAGGCGACCGACCTTGATCGTGTGGTGGACGTCTTCCAACTAGCCGACAGCGCGTCGCGCAGCGTGGCGCCGGAGCGCAAGGCTTCGCTCAGAAAACCTGCGCCGGTCTATCGCAGCCAGGGCAATGCGGCCATCGCGCAGGATTGGTCGGAGTTCTGAGGCTGTCCGGCCTCTAAATTGAAGTCATTGCCCGGCTTGTCCGGGCAATGGCGCTACCATCTCAGGCCCGATGGGCTCGGGCGTTTGAAGTGATCGGTCAGGGCGATCAGCACGACCATGTGCAGGCGCTCTTTCGAGCCCGGATCCTTGAGGCATTTGACGCGGGACGAGACGGTAAACTTGAGACCATTGCGCAGGCCCGTTGCCGTATAGGAGAGCAATTGGGCGGCAGCGTCATAACTGGCCGCTACAACCTTGAACTCCATCGTCGCCATCGCCCTTTTCCACCACCCGACCAGTTCTACCATGGACCCGGGCGACAGATTCCTTCAAGGGGTGCGTTCGATCCCATCGACCCATACATGGGCAATATTGGCGCGCGTCGCGCCATAGATCAGCTTTTGGAACACGGCGGCCGGGGCAGTTTCGTCGAAAAGGCGGATCGCGCCGGCTCGCGCATTTGTGTCCACGGCGAGGGCATCGAAGCGATAGCCGGGCGCGAGAACGCCGATGGGAAGGTCGAGCGCCACCCCGCCACCGGCTGTTGCCAGATGGAATGCCGTGACGAGGTCGATCGCCGAATTGGGACGTCCGCGCTCGTCGGCCGGCAGCGACGGATCAGTGCCCTCGGCAAGCATCCGGGACGATTGCACCGTGGTGCGGCAGGCTTCGAACAGCGAGGCAGATGGGCCGCCGGAAATGTCGGTACCAAGGCCAACGTGCACGCCTTTTTCGAGCGCATGGCGCAGTGGAAAGACGGAGTTGGCAAAGTAGACGTTTGAGAGCGCGCAATGGGCCACCGCAGCGCCGCGGGCAACGAGACGGTCCATATCGTCGTCGGTCAGGAAGTTCGAATGCGCGAGGACGGTCTTGCGGGTGAGGAGGCCGAAGGAGTCGAGGGCGGCGGCATCGGTGATGCCGAAGCGCTGAAGCACATGGCCGTGGGCCCAGTCGCTTTCCGAGCAATGGGTCTGGACGTGGCAACCGCACTCCTCGGCCAGCGCGCCGAGGCCGGCAAGGGCCTCATCGGTGCAGGACGGGATGAAGCGCGGGGTGATGACCGGGAGAACGCGCCCTGCCCCGTTTTTGGGATGAGCCTGGATATGCGCGATGACGGCGCGGGTTTCGGCCACCGCCGTCGCAGCGCTCTCGTCGCGATAGTCGTCCGGGCAAGCCGCCGGGTCGTCCATCACCACTTTGCCGACGAGGGCACGCTGGCCTTTTTCGATGCAGATATCGGCGAGGAGCTTTGTCGCGGCTTCGTGCTGGGTGGCGAAGTAGAGGGCCGTCGTGGTGCCGGTGGCGAGGAGGTCTGCCACGAGAACGGAATAGTGGGTGCGGGCGAAATCGAGGTCGGCGTAGCGGGCCTCGAGCGGAAAAGTGTATTTCTGCAGCCAGACTTCCAGCGGCTCGTCGAGAGCGAGCCCGAGCTGGGGATATTGCGGCGCATGGATATGCAGGTCGACGAGGCCGGGAAGGCCGTAATGGCCGTCGGGGAGGCGGAAGAGGCGCTCGCCCAGTTCGGCTTCGACAAGGGTGCGCATGGAGTCGCCGGCGGGATGGATGTCCGTGATAGCGCCGGCGTCATCAACGCGAATGAGGACGTTTTCCAGCACTTCCAGCCGGTCACGCGTTGGTGCGTGGAAGAAGGTGCCGATTATGCCAGCCCCGGCTATGTTGATGTTCACCTGACGATCCCCAGCGTTTCGCGCATTTGTACCTTTACGACGCCTTCCGGGGGAAGCTGCGATAGTCGAGCGCGCTCATATCTTGGAGAGGGTCCGCATCTGGCGGGCACGCTGGGCGCGATAGGAGAAGAGGACCAAAGCGAGGACCGTCACCACGAATGGGATGGTCTGGATCATTTCGCTGGGGATCCAATTGAAGAGACTGGGCATGACGACCGCGAGCGCCTCGAAGACGCCAAAGAGCAGCGCCGCGAGCATGGCGCCGACTGGGTGGCGGGCGCCGAGCAGCACAGCGCCGAGGGCGATGAAGCCGCGGCCGGCGGTCATGTCGCGGGTAAAGCCGATATAGTTGAACATGGCCAGTTGGGCGCCGCCGATGCCGGCGAGAGCGCCCGAGGCGACGAGGCTCCAGGCACGCACTTTTCCCACCGGAATGCCCGCGGCCTCCGGGGCGGCGGGGTATTCGCCGACGCCACGCAGCCAGAGGCCGTATGGGGTGCGGAAGAGGAAATACCAGACCGCAAAGACCATGAAGACGCCGAGCCAGGAAAGGACCGAATGGCCGGAAAGGAGAGCCTTCAGCGTCGGTCCGACGACCGGGATGGCTTCGAGGAAGGAGAGGTCTACGGCCGGGACGGCCTTGGACTGGAGATTGATGGAGGTACCCTTGTCGCCACCAGTGGCCTGCGAGAGGGCGAAGACGGTGCCGCCGGTTGCGAGGATGTTGACGGCAAAACCGACGAGAATGATGTCGGCCTTGAAGCGCAGGTGGAACAGCGCCATGAGCGCGCCGAGTATACCGCCCGCGGCGACGCCCGAGAGGACCGCGACATACCAGGGGGCATAGACCGAGACGACGACGGCAGTGAGCGCCGCGATCAGCATCATGCCTTCAAGAGCGACGTTAAGCGCGCCGGAAAGGTCGGAGATGAGCCCGCCGAGGGTGGCGAAGAGCAGCGGCGTCGTGGTGCGGATGACGGTGACGAAAAAAGTGGCGGAAAAGACGGTGACGAGGAGTTCGATCACTTTGCGACCTCCGGCGTTGCGGCTGGCGTGGGCTTTTTGCCGAAGAGCCCTGCAATGAACTTCTTGCCCGGCAGAGAGAAGGACGACGCGACCAAGAGGATAATGATGGCCTGGACCACCGAGATCATTTCGGTCGGCACATCGGTGCGGATGCCCATGAGCTGGGCGCCCTGACGGAGATAGCCATAGGCCAGCGCGACGAAGGGCACGGCCAGCGGACGCGAACGGGCGACGATGGCGATAAGGATGCCTTCAAAGGCGAGGTTGCCGTCAAAGTTCTGCGCCAGATTGCCGAAGGCGCGGCCCTGGACGAAGACGGAGCCGAGGAGGCCACCGAAGGCGCCGGCGACAGTCATGGCCGAGACCATGACGAAGCTCGAACGGATGCCTGAATACTCTGCGAATTTGGGATTGTGCCCGACGAGGCGAAGTTTGAGGCCCCAACTGGTGCGGTAGAGCAGGAACCAGACAACGAAGGTGGCGATCAACGCAATGACAATGCCGAGATCGAAGCGCGTGCCGGGCACGATGGCAGGAAAAATCGCCGTATCGGGGAATTTTGCCGTCATCAACTGGCCGGTGCCGGCGGGGGCGAGATGGGCGCGGATGAGGTAGTTCACCACAAGGATGGCGATGTAGTTGAGCATGAGCGAGGAGACGATCTCGCTGGCGCCAAAGCGGGCTTTTGCATAGCCGGGAATGAAGCCATAGACGGCGCCGGCGCACATGGCGGCGAGCATGGCGACAGGAATGGCGAGAGGCGTTGCGCCGATGGGTGACATGGCGATGAGCGCGGCAAAGAGCCCGCCCATATAGACCTGGCCCTGCACGCCCATGGAAAATTGCCGGGCCTGGAAGACGAGGCTGAAGGCAAGGCCCGTCAGGGTGAGCTTGGCGACATCGTCGATCCAGAGGCCCATGGTGCGGTTGGATGAGAGCGGCGCGGTGAGCAGCGTCTGGAATGCGGCGCCGGGATCGGCCGAGGTGAGGAGAATGACCACGAGGGCGACGGCGAGCGCAATGACCACAGCGGTCAGGGCGCGGCCGGTTTCGCGGCCAATCATGGCCCAGCGGGAGGGAGAGGTGCTACTCATTGGAGGGCTGCCCGCATGATTTCGGGGTCCTGGCTCGATAGGCCAAGCATGTAGGTGCCAAGCGTTTCGGCGGTAAGATCATCGGAATTGACGAAGGCGGCGACGATCTTGCCGCGATAGAAAACGACGAGGCGATCAGAGAGCGCCAGGAGCTCGGATAGGTCGGCCGAACTGAGGAGCACAGCGGCGCCGCCATCGCGGGCATCGGTCAGCGACTTCCAGATGAACTGGGTGGCGCCGAGATCGACGCCGCGGGTCGGCTGATTGACGAGGAGCAGTTTGGGCTGTTCCGAAAGTTCGCGGGCGACGACGACTTTTTGCATATTGCCGCCGGACAGCGTTCCGACGGCATAGCCGGGACCACCGGAGCGGATGGAGAAGCGCTCGATCAGCGCGAGTGCATTGGCCTTGATGGCTTTGAGGTCGAGGAGCCCATTGCGCACGAAACGCTTGTCGGCGAGGCGGGTGGCGATGAGGTTTTCAGCGATGGTGGCGCCTGTCGCAAGACCCCGGGCGATGCGGTCTTCGGGGATGCTGGCAAGCCCAAGCCCACGACGTTCGAGGACGCTTTTTGGCGCAAGGCTCGTGCCGTTGAGATAGACGACGCCATCGGCGATGGGACGAAGGCCGGCGATGGCTTCAAGCAGTTCGGCCTGGCCATTGCCTTCGACGCCGACGAGGCCGAGGATTTCGCCAGAATGGACTTTGAGGTTCAGGTCTGCGGCGACGGTGACGCCGTTTTCGGCTTCGAGCTTTAGCGCCTTGACCTCGCAGGCGAGTTCGCCGCGGCCCTTGGCGCGATCGACGCGCAAGGCGATTTCGCGGCCGACCATCATGGTGGCGAGGCTCTGTTCGGTGACATCTCTCGCGTTGACGGAGCCGACGGTCTTGCCGCCGCGCATGACGGTGATGCGATCGGAAATTTCCAGAACTTCTGGCAGCTTGTGGGCAATGAAGATGACGGTGCGGCCCTGGGCGACCAGCGCGCGGACGGCGACGAACAACTCTTCGACCTCCTGCGGCGCAAGCACGGCGGTCGGCTCGTCGAGAATGAGAATGCGGGCGTCGCGATAGAGCGCCTTGAGGATTTCGACGCGCTGCTGCTGGCCCACCGGAAGCTCGCCGACGGGTGGCAGCGGATCGACGGCGAGGCGGAATTTTTCCGACAGGGCGCGGACCCTATCGATGGCCTCGTTGCGGTCGAATTTGATGCCATTGCGCGGCTCGGAGCCGAGAACGACGTTTTCATAGACGGAGAAAGACGGGACCAGCGAAAAGTGCTGAAACACCATGCCCACGCCATGGTCGATGGCGTCGCGCGGATTGGCGAAGCTGACGGGCTTGCCATCGAGCCGGATTTCGCCGCGATCGGGCTGTTCGATGCCGAACAGGATTTTCATCAGCGTGGATTTGCCGGCGCCGTTTTCCCCGACGACGGCGTGGACCTCGCCTGCCTCGATGGTGAGATTGACGCCATCATTGGCGATGGTGCCGCCGGGATAGGTCTTGCCGATGGAAATGGCTTCGAGCAGAGGCGCCATGCCCGGACTCCGCATGCAGAAAATGGCCCCGCCAAAAGGCGAGGCCGAAGGATGAACTACTGAATTGCGGTTTCGACGGTGATTTCGCCGGAGATGATCTTTGCTTCTTCAGCGTCGACCTCGGCACGAACCTCGGCCGGAACCAGCTTTTCGTAATAGGCATTCTTGGCGATGCCGACGGCGCCATCGGCAAGACCGAGCAGCAGGTTGCTACCGTAGGGAGCCGTGCCATCAAGGGTCTGCTGCAGGGCGGTGAAGAGAGAGTCACCCACCTTCTTTTCCACCGAGGTGAAGATCACTTCCGACTGCGCCGGGTCGGTAGCCTCGAAGATAACGGCCTGGTCGCTGTCGACGCCGACGGCAAGCTTGCCTTCGTCGCGCGCGGCCTGCAGGGCGCCGATGCCCGTACCGCCGGCGATCGGGAAGACAACGTCAACACCCTGGGCGAACTGAGCCAGAGCCAGTTCCTTGCCCTTTGCCGGATCAGTGAAGCTTCCGGCCACGGCGCGGGTCACCTGGATATCGGGATTGGCGGCCTTGGCGCCCTGTTCGAAGCCGACGGCGAATTCGAGAATGGTGGCGCCTTCGACACCCAGGATCTCGCCGAGCTTGCCGGTTTCGCTGATCTTGGCCGCCGCGTAACCTGCCAGATAAGCTGCGGTCGAGACGCGGTAATTGATGGCGAGGATGTTGCCGAAGCTTCCGGTCGAGAAATCGGGCGCGTCATCGAAAATAATGAACTTGGTGTCGGGATATTCGGGCGCCAGTTCAGACATGAAGCCGGTCATTTCCCAGGTGCCGCCGATCACGACGTCGTAGCCCTGATCGGTGGCATCGGCCAGGGCCGGCTGCCAGCGGCCGCGATCGGCTCCGGCCTCAATGATAGTCACAGCAACCGGCAGCTCGGCCTCGGCGCGTTCGAGGCCGGCAGCGGCGCTGTCGAGGAAGCTCTTGTCGCCGAGCGTGCCATGCACCACGAAGGCAACCTTGAGCGGGTTTTCCTTGGTGTATTCCTGCGCCATGACGGCACCGGCCGACACCGAGGCCAGGAGGCCGGCGGTGACGAGGCCCGCAAAAGCGCGACGCGAGAATTTAGGCATGGACATTGACGGAGCTCCCTTGGCTTTGTCAGGTATTGGCGCGGTAGGCGACGGAAGCGCGATAGAGCGCCACGAGGCGATCGACCTTGGCTTCTTCGATAATGGTCACCATGGGCGTGCCGAGGCGACCGGTTGGATCAACCACGGTCATGCCGCGGGTAATGCCGGGCGCGAGGCTGACATCCATCGAGGCACGCAGGGTCTTGGTGACGAGTTCGGGCTCGATGACGGCGGCAATGGCCAGCGGATCGACGAAGCGGAAGTGATCGGGGCCGCCATAGCCGACGGTGGTGCGGCGGGCGTGTTCGACGAGGGCGACCGAGAAGGTCTTTTCCGGGCTTTCCGGAACGTCCTTGAGCAGAGCTTCGACTTCGTCGCCCGTCATGAAGTGGGTGACGCAGGGTTCCCACGGGGCAACGAGGATGTCGAGCTCGGTGCCAAAGACGATGGCGGCAGCTTCGGGGTCAGCATAGATGTTGAATTCGGCAGCCGGGGTGGTGTTGCCACGGCCATAGACGGTGGCGCCCATGATGGTGAGCTGGCCGATGCTGGCGGTAATATCGGGGGCCAGACGCAAAGCGAGCGCCAGGTTGGTCAGCGGCCCGATCATCAGGATGTCGACCTTGTCGCCGGCCTTGGCGGCAGCGCGGAAGGTATCCACCAGATAGCCGACGCCATTGGTGCTGGCGACATCCGGAATCTTGGCGGGACGCGGAGCGCCACCGAGGCCGTCTTCGCCGTGAATGTACTTTGCATCGATGACCGGCTGGGTCAGCGGGCGATCGGCGCCCTTGTGCACCGGCACAGAACCTTTGCCGGCGACTTCGAGCACGGTGAGGATATTGCGGGTAGCCGCATCGAGGCCGACATTGCCAAAGACGGTGGTGATCGCGTCCGGCGTACGGCCATTGGCGATCAGCATGAGAAGGGCCTGTGCGTCGTCGACGCCGCCATCGGTATCGAGAATAAGTTTTCTTGCCATTATGCCACTTTCCGAGCCGCTTCGACGCGGGCCCAGAAATCCTTATAGGTGTTTGAGTACTCGGCCCGGATTTCGGAAAAAGGCCGACGCAGGAGCTGCCGATCTTGCACCAGTTGTTCACCGGCGACAAAGACATGGCGCACATCCCGTCCACTTCCCGAATAGACGAGAAGCGTCTCAATGTCAGGGGTTTCGGAATAGCCAGCGCCGGAAATATCGATGGCAATGATATCGGCCGATTTTCCGACTTCGAGCGAACCGATCTCGTGGTCGAGGCCAAGCGCCTTGGCGCCTTCGATGGTCGCCATGCGCACCAGCTCGGCGCTGGAAATGGGCTGTGCCCTGCCCTCGCGATGCGAGGCAACAAGACCGGCAACGCGCATCTCGTTGATCATGTCATAGCCATTGTTGGCGGCGACATTATCGGTGCCGAGCGCCACGGTTACGCCGGCAGCCTTGAGATCCACAACGGGGCAGATGCCTTCGCGGCCCGACCGGAGGCCGGCGGTTGCGTTGTGGGAAATGGACGCGTGTGGGGCGCGGGCGAAAACCGCGATGTCTTCGGGGCTGAGATCGAGACAGTGCGCCGCGTGGATGCGGCCATCGAAGAAGCCGAGCTTTTCGAGCGCTACTGCAGCCGTCGTGCCGTAGCGACGTTCGGTTTCCTCGTTGTCTTCGGGCCCGCACGCCATGTGCAGGTGAAGACCGACGCCATATTCATTGGCGACTGCGACTTCGGCCAGCAGCAGGTCTTCGGTGTTATCGACATAGGGCGCGTGCGGGCCGAACCAGGGGATCACCCTTCCATCGGCGGAGCGCTGCTGCCTCAAGAAATTCGTGGCCTTGGCGAGTTCCTCTTCGCCGCGCTCCTTATCGCCCAGTTGCACGATGCCATAGGCGATCACCGCGCGGAGGCCGGCATCCTTGACCGCTTCGGCGATCTCTTCGGCAAAGAAGTATTGATCGCAGAACGTCGTGGTGCCCGAGAGCGCCATTTCGGCGCAGGAGAGCGCGACAGCAGGACCGATGTCTGAGGCGATCAGCGACAGTTCCGGCTCGCGGATGGAATTGTACCAGCCTTCCATGGTGAGGAGACTTTGCCCCTCCGAACGGCCGCGGAACAGCACCATAGCCGAATGGGTGTGCGCATTGACAAGGCCCGGCATGACGAGGTGGCCCGCAAGCACCTTCGCCTCGTCGAAATCAGCCTCTGGCGGGCAGGTTTCCATGGGACCGACGCCGGTGATCCGTCCATCGGCAAAGGCCACCCAACCGGCGGGAAAGACGGTATTGCCGCCATCCACAGTGAGAACCGTTGCATTGCGAAGGAGCGTAGAACCCATTTGACCGGTCGTTAGTAAAGCGCTTTACATAGCTGATCTAACGACGGTTCCGCGAAGGTTGTCAAATGCTATCGATGGCGGTTTGCACAAGTGTTCGCCGAAAGAATTTTCTGCATATTGTTTCGGCAGACTGCCTATGAGTATCGAGCAGTTTGCCGCAGATTCAGCCGTTGCCGCTCTGCTCGCTAAAGCCTCCGGGGCGGAGACGGACGACCTGATCCTCGGTAGTGATCTGTTGGCGTGTGTTGCGCCTGAAGTGCATCAGAATATGTTGGGATGGACGCCATGAGCCTAGCCGATTTCTCGCGCACACCTTGGGTCGATGTCGCCAAACGCATAGAAGACGGAACGCTGGCGGTGCTGGCTTTGGGCGCCTGCGAGCAGCATGGTGCGCACCTGCCGCTGACCACCGATACCGACATGGCCCATGGGGTCGGCATGCGCCTCGCCGACGAACTCGACGCGCTGCTGCTGCCGCCGATCACCTATGGCGATGCCTGGACGGCCAGCACCTATCCCGGCACGATCTCCATCTCGCCGCGCACGCTGCAGGCAATGGTGGAGGATATCGGCCACGAACTGTTGCGCATGGGCGTGCAGGGTCTCATTTTCGTCAACGGACATTTTGGCAATCGCGAGCCCATGCTGCTGGCGGCCCGCACGCTGACAATCGCCGGGCTGCCCGTATGCCATCTCGACTATCCCGGGCTCGAGCGGTTTGCTTCGGACATCTGCGATAGTCAGCCGGCGGCGCCGGGCTTTTATCACGCCGATGAAGTCGAGACGTCGATCATGCTCGCCGTGGCGCCGGAGGGAGTCGATATGGAGCGCGCCGAACCGTCCTATCCGCACTTTCCACCGACATTCGGCAGCGAGCCGATGCAGTTTCGGAATTTCAATGCTTCGGGCGTTTTTGGCGATCCGCGGCCTTCGACTGCCGCCAAGGGAGAGGCGCTTGTCTCGGGTATTCTGGGGGAAAGCCTGCGCATCGTTGCCGCATGGAGGGAGCGGTATGGCGTCTAGGGGGCAGAGATGGCCACGCTGAGCGATGTCGCCGCCGAGGCCGGGGTATCGCCGACGGCCGTGTCGCGCTACCTCAACAATCGCATCGACCTGCCCCAGGCAACGCGCGACCGCATCGATAAAGCCATAGCCAAGCTCGACTATCGCCCCAATCTATTGGCGCGGCGACTTTCGACCGGGAAGTCCGAGGCGATCGCTCTGGTCACGCCAGATATCGCCAACCCCTTTTTTGCCGAGCTCGCGGCGGCCGTCGAACGCCAGGCTCATGCCAGCGGCTATTCGGTCTATATCACCTCCACCGGCGGCCATGCTGATGCCGAGATCAACGCCATCCGTCGCATGGCCGACAGCCATGTCGATGGACTGATCATGACCACCAATCGGGTGGATGATGGTTCGCTCGCCAATCTCCTTGCCGGGCGAGAGAATGTCGTACTGCTTGATGAGGACATCGCCGGCGTCAGCGTTCCTCGGGTCTTCGTCGACAATGCTGAGGGCACCTATCTCGCCGCACAGCATCTCATTGCCATGGGGCACACGGAGATTGCGCTGATCGGCGGCCCGCACCGGCTGATGAGTGTCAACGAACGCCTTGCCGGCTTTGCGCGCGCCATGGACGAAGCCAGCCTGCCGGTGCGTCCGGGCCGGGTGTTGCTGGGAGACTATACGCGCGACTATGGCGCGGCTGCCGCTTCGGTGCTGCTCGATGCGGCCGATCGGCCAACCGCCATCCTTGCCTGCTCTGACTATATCGCCATTGGCGTGATGCAGGTGGTGCGCGGGCTTGGGCTCTCCATTCCCAGGGATATCAGCCTCGTCGGCTTCGACGACATGGCTTTTGCCGCGCTCGTTGATCCGCCACTGACCACCATTCGCCAGCCGGTCGCCGCGATGGGAGAGTTGGCTGTAAAGCATCTCTTCGCCTTGCTCGATGGGCAGACCCCACCAGCGGAAACCAGGTTGCCAGTCGAACTGGTGGTGCGCCAGTCCGTCGCCGCCCCGAAGAATTCCATCGCGTCTTCGAGCTGACTGGGCCGCAGGAACGCCTGATCTGGCTTGCCCAGCAGAACCACCCTATGGGACAATACAAAGAGGCAGCGCCAAGGCGCGGCCTACCTATTTGAGACTGGATATTTCTTGAGCACTCCCCTTCCCGACGACCTCATTGTCAATGCCAAGGACGAGGTGGCGATCCGCAAGCATCTGGCCCTCGTTGCCCTGGGCAAGAAGCCGGCGGACCGCGCGGTGCGCGTCGGGCGGCTTCTCGATACCTATGGCCGCAATTGGCATGAGGATCAGGAGGTCGTCATCTCGGGCCGCCGTGTTGCCTGGGTCGGGCGGGCCGGCGCCTATCCCGGCGAGGTTGCCGAACGCGTCGACCGCCGGCAGTTTAGCGCCGTGCCCGGCTTTGGCGAAGTGCACAAGCACATTGAATCGAGCCATCTGACGCCCGAATGGGAAGCGGCGCTGGTGCTGCCGCATGGTTGCACCTGGACCTGCGAGGCGAGCCACGAATTTTCCAACGTCAACGGCCCAAAGAATCTCGAATTCTGGCTGACGGCACGCCGCGCTGGCTCGCCAGCAAAGATCTTTCCGCTGCCGGGCTCTGCCGTGCCGCCGACCGCCTACGAATGGGGCGGCGGGCATTTCGGCTTTGCCGAACAGAACGAGTTTCTGCGCGATCATCTTCTGGTGGCGGGTCTTGATGAGGTGATGGATTGGCCGGCGGTCTGGAACCCCGAGAACCCTTCGCATGAGCGGCTCTGGGGGATGATCGAAGCGACTTTTGCGCAGCGCGGGGTGGTCGAAGGCCATGCGGCGGGCATGCGCGGGATCAATGATATCAATGCCTTCGCGGGCGCCGGCATGGCTTCGGACCACGAGGCATGGACGCCAGAAGAAGTGGCCGACAAGCTGCGGCGCGGGCTGTTCATGGAATTGCGGCCGCATTCGCTGAAAGACATCATCACGGGGCTTCTGGCACAGGGCCAGCAGGACTGGTCGAATTTTGCGCTCTGCACCGATGATCGCAGCGCTTCCGACACGATGAAGCTCGGGGCGACGGACCACAATGTCCGCCTCGCCATGGAGGCGGGCCTACCGCTCGAGATCGCGGTGCAGCTCGTGACGATCAATCCGGCACGGCACATGCGATTGACGCCCTGGGTCGGCGCGATTGCCCCCGGCCGCTTCGCCGATCTGGTACTGCTCGATGACGAGAAGAGCCTTGGCATCGGGGAGGTCTGGGCCGACGGACGGCAAGTGTCATCGGGAAAGACCTACACAGCAGAGGTACCTAAGATCGACTGGCCGGAATGGGCGACGTCGTCGGTCAATATCCAGCGCAAAATGCTGACGGCCGATTTTGCCATTGCGGCGCCGGACGAGAGGGAGAACGTCAACGCGGCGCTGCTGCGGCCCTTCCATTGGCATGATGAGTTCATCACGGCTGAATTGCCGGTGGTGGATGGGCTGGTGCAGCGCGACAGCGAGCGGAACATCACGAAGTTTGCCATCGTCGATCGTTTTTCGGGCGAAGGACGAACGGCTAAGATGTTCTGGCTGGGGACCGGACCGAAGACCGCAGACACCGCTCTCGCCTGTTCCATGGGCCACGACAAGCACAATATCTGGGTGGTCGGCTCTTCGGATGAGGCCATGGCACTGGCCGTCAACACGCTCAACGAGATCCAGGGCGGTTGGGCACTGGTCAGCGGCGGCAAGGTGCTTGCGACAGTGCGCTATGAGATCGGCGGGCTGATGACCAATCGGCCAGGGCCGGAACTCGACAAGGAAATGGTCGAACTCTATCGGCAGGGCGAGACGATCGAGTGGATGTATGAGCCCACATTCTCGCCTCGTTGGTGGCCAGGTTTTCCTGAGCGGTTGGCGTTTGCGACGCTGACGTGTTCGCCGTGGCGCTGGGTTCTTGTGGCGCCGTCACCTTTGGCGCCGGATGGATTCGTCAATGTTTCCAATGGCGAGACGCACCCTATCGTT
>NZ_JBEVLL010000405.1:0-3088 GCF_040509215.1 Devosia sp. | reverse complement strand
GATCGGGATGGCGTGCTGGCCGGCATCAACTGGGACTCGACGCTCGAGCTGGCCCGCGCCACCACCATCCCGGTGATCGCCTCGGGGGGCCTCGCTTCCATGGCCGATATCGAGCGCATGACCCAGCCTGAATAAGCCGTGCTCGAAGGCGCTATTTCCGGTCGTGCTCTTTACGACGGGCGCATTGATTCACGTGAAGCACTGGCGCGGATCAGGGCTGCATGATGGCTGAGCGGCGTCGGGCTTTCCCTCTGCGCTACTATGTCATCACCATGGTGGTGATCATCCTGTTTGCCATCGCGCCGATCATTGCCATCATCGCGGCGGACGCCATTGCCACCGCGCATGGATGCAGCCTCAATGAGGGCGGTGCGAGCGTCTGCATGGTCATGGGGAGCGACTGGAGCGAAGCGCTCTACGCTGCCTTTGTCCTCCCCTGGCTGCTGTTTCTCACCCTGCCTCTGGCGGGCGGCGCCGTGTTGGTCTGGCTGGTCATATTGCTCATTCACTATGTCGCCTGGCGGCGGTCCACAGAGGTTTCGTCATGACACTGAAAACCCGCATCATTCCCTGCCTCGATGTCGCCGGCGGCCGCGTGGTGAAAGGCGTGCAATTCGTTGATCTCGTCGATGCCGGCGATCCGGTGGAAGCGGCCATGGCCTATGACGCGGCCGGCGCCGACGAATTGACCTTCCTCGATATCACCGCCAGCCACGAAGGCCGCGATACGATTTTCGATGTCGTCGCCCGCACGGCCGAACACTGCTTCATGCCCGTCACCGTCGGCGGCGGCGTCCGCTCCATCGAAGATATCCGCAAGCTGCTATTGGCCGGCGCCGACAAGGTGGCGATCAATTCCGCCGCCGTGAACGATCCCGACTTCATCGCCCGCGCGGCGGATAAATTCGGCAATCAGTGCATCGTCGTTTCGGTCGATGCCAAGCAGCGGCTCGATGCCAAGGTCGGTGGCGACAACCGCTCCGAATGGGAGATCTACACCCATGGCGGCCGCCGCCCCACCGGCATCGACGCCGTCGATTTTGCCGCCAAGATGGTCGAGCGCGGTGCCGGCGAACTGCTGGTCACCTCCATGGATCGCGACGGCACCAAGTCAGGCTTTGACCTGAAACTGACCCGCATGATCGCTGATGAAGTCGAAGTCCCCGTCATCGCCTCGGGCGGCGTCGGCAAGTTGCAGGACCTCGTCGACGGCGTCACCGAGGGTCACGCCAGCGCGGTCCTTGCCGCCTCCATCTTCCACTTCGGCACTTTTACGATTCCCGAAGCCAAGCGCTATATGCTCGAACATGGCATCGCCATGAGGATGGACGCGGCGGCGGCCTGAGGACCAAAAGAATGACCCTTGAAGAACTCGAAGCCCGCATCGCCATCCGTGCCGCCGCCTCGCCCGAGGAAAGCTACACGGCAAAGC
This sequence comes from Devosia sp., assembly GCF_040509215.1. Lineage (GTDB taxonomy): Bacteria > Pseudomonadota > Alphaproteobacteria > Rhizobiales > Devosiaceae > Devosia. The sequence continues at coordinate 1,656 of NZ_JBEVLL010000405.1, read as the reverse complement.
TGATCGCCCGCGGCATGAAAAAGGCCGCCCAAAAAGTCGGCGAGGAAGCGACCGAAGCCGTCATCGCCGCCGTCACCGGCGACCGTGCCGAGCTGGTCAAGGAATCGGCTGATCTCCTCTACCATCTCCTCGTCGTGCTCAAGGCGGCCGACATTCCGCTCGGCGAAGTCATGGCCGAGCTCGACGCGCGCACCGCCCAGTCCGGCCTCGCCGAAAAAGCCTCCCGATCGGAAAAGCAGTAATGGCGCCTCGTTCCCCCGCGCTCGACCCCTACCACCATTTTACCAAGGCCGAATGGGGCAAGCTGCGCGATGGCCAGCCGATGACGCTGGACCAGAGCGACATCGATCGCCTGCGCGGCCTCACCGACCCGATCTCACTGGAAGAGGCCGAAGAGGTCTACCTGCCTATTTCGCGCCTGCTGTCCTATTACGTCGAAGCCATCCAGGGCCTGCATAACGTCCAGTCGCGGTTCCTGCAGACCCCGCATGGCCTGAAAGTGCCCTTCATCATCGGCGTCGCCGGCTCGGTCGCGGTGGGCAAGTCGACCACCGCCCGTATCCTCCAGGCGCTCCTCTCGCGCTGGCCCTCGACGCCCCGCGTCGACCTCGTCACCACCGACGGTTTCTTGTACCCCAATGCGGTGCTCGCCGAAAAAGGCCTCGCCGAGCGCAAAGGGTTTCCCGAGAGCTACGACCGCGCCCGCTTCGTCAATTTCCTCGCCGACGTGAAATCGGGCAAGGCGAACGTAAAAGTCCCGGTCTATTCCCACCTCGTCTATGACGTCGTCGCCGGCACCGAGATCACCGTCGATCGCCCCGACATCCTGATCGTCGAAGGTCTCAATATCCTGCAGGCCGGCGAATTGCCCAAGACCGGCAAGCCGATCCTCTTCGCCTCCGACTTCCTCGATTTCTCGGTCTATATCGACGCCGACAATGACGACCTCGAAGCCTGGTTCATGCAGCGCTTCTTCCGCCTGCGCGAAACCGCCTTCAAGGACCCCACCTCCTTCTTCCGCCGTTTTGCCGAAATGAGTGAAGAGGAAGCCGGCTCTTTCGGCCGCATGGTCTGGCGCACGATCAACCTGCGCAATCTCGTCGACAACGTACTGCCGACGCGCGGCCGCGCCGATCTGATCCTTAAAAAGGGGAAAGATCATCTGATCGAGAATGTGAGCCTACGCCGCGTCTGACGCCTACCAACTCATCCTCATCCACGATGTCATCCCCGCGAAAGCGGGGATCTCTGTTTCCGGCAGAGGGGCCTAATACGTCCCCTGCTGCGGCTGGCTCAAGACGATCATATTGCCATCCGGATCGCGCAGCTTTGCCGTCTTGAAAAAGTCCCCGATCGCCTTGGCCACCGGCTTGATGCCGAACATCTCCAGCCGCCCCAGCTCGTCCGCAATATCATCGACGATCAACATCAGCACACTCGCCCCTGCCCGGTCGGCATCGGTCGCCACATGTACCCAGCCACCCCCCGGCAGCTTCCATTCGGCGACGTCGGCCATGGGCCGCGCATCGGCTTTCCGGCCGAACAGATACTCATACCAGACGAGGGATTCAGGCAGGCTTTCGACGGCAATGCTGGCCAGCGCATTGGTGATGGTCATTGCGGGTCCGTGTGTTCGCTTTGCGCCAGCCTAGAGTC
>NZ_JBEVLL010000404.1:0-5717 GCF_040509215.1 Devosia sp. | reverse complement strand
TAAAAACGACCGTACGTCCGATGATGACCTCTTCTGAAAACAAAAAGGCCCGGTGATCGCTCACCGGGCCTTCTCTTCCGTCGCAACTTGGGAGGAGCGTTGGAACTCGTTGTTTCTTAGACGATGCCGCCCGAGCCGCCTTCGACGGCGGGGCGGACTGCGGCGACCTTGGCGCGGTAGCCGGAGGCGCGGTAGGCGCTGAGCGGATCGATGGCGCCGCCGGCTTCGAGCCGGGCGAGGGCAAGGATCGGCTCGACATCGGTGCGGAACGCGTGGCGCAGCTGCTGGGTGGCCGTCAGCGCGTCATTGTCGTTCTGTGCGGCCTTGAGGGTCGCGCGGTCGACGAGGAGCGCCTGGGCGTAGGAACGCTGCACATCCGAAGCCGAGAGCATCAGCGACTCGATCGGGTCGGTGACGTTGTGGCTCTGGTCGAGCATGTGGGCCGGGTGGAAGCTGGCGTCGCGGTTCTCGATGTCGACAAGTTCGTTGAAGACGAGGAACAGGCGGTAGGGATCGACCGAACCGGCGTCGAGATCGTCGTCGCCATACTTGGAATCGTTGAAGTGGAAGCCGCCGAGCTTGCCGAACTGGGCAAGGCGGGAGACGATCATTTCAATGTTCACGTTCGGGGCGTGGTGGCCGAGATCGACGAGGCAGAGGGCCTTGTCGCCCAGTTCCTTGGCGATGATGTAATTGGTGCCCCAATCCTGCACGACCGTCGAATAGAAGGCCGGCTCGTACATCTTGTGTTCGGTATAGACGTTCCAGTCGTCCGGCAGGGCGGCATAGATCGCCTTGGCAGAGTCGAGGTAGTTCGCGAACTGGTCGGCGAAATTGACCTGGCCGGGGAAGTTCGAACCGTCGCCGATCCAGATGGTCAGGGCCTTCGAGCCGATGGTCTTGCCGATCTCGATGCATTCGAGATTGTGCTCGATCGCCTGGTTGCGAGTGCCCTTGTCATAGGACGAGAGCGAGCCGAACTTGTAGCTCTGGATCTGACCCTTGGCGTCCGAGAACGTGTTCGAGTTCATGGCGTCAAAACCGAGGTTGAAGCGGCTTGCAGCCTGCTTCAGACGGTTCGGATCGGCCTTGTCCCACGGGATATGCAGCGAAATGGTCTTGGTCGCCTGGGTCAACTGGGCGATGACGGCGCAATCTTCGATCTTGTCGAAGATGTCGCGCGGTTCGCCGGCGCCCGGGAATTTGGCAAAGCGCGTGCCGCCGGTGCCGACGCCCCAGGAGGGAACGGCCACGGAGAACTTTGCGACCTTGGCCTTGACGGCGTCGATGGCAATGCCGCGACGGTCGAGGCGTTCGCCCAAAGTTTCATAGTCGCGACGAAGATCGGCTTCGCGCTTGGTGTTGTCGGCTTCGACGATGGATGCGTCGATGATGTGTTCGGTCATGTTTTCCTCCAGCAAATGCGGAAAACCCCCTCAGCCGGCTGGCGGCGAGGGGGCCTTGCTATTGCTTAGCGCGGGAACGACTGGGCGTTGCCGGCGTCGACGTTGATGATGTTGCCGGTGGACTTGGCCGAGGCTTCCGAAGCGAAGAAGTAGATGGCTTCAGCGATGTCTTCCGGGAACACCGAGCGCTTCAGCATCGAGCGCTGGCGATACATCTCTTCAAGGCCGTCCTTGTCGGTCTTGTAGGTCGATGCGCGCTGCTCAAGCCATTCGCCGGCCCAGATCTTCGAACCACGCAGCACGGCGTCGGGATTGACGACGTTGACGCGGATCTGTGCTTCCGCGCCTTCGAGGGCGAGGCAGCGCGCCAGGTGAATCTCGGCTGCCTTGGCGGTGCAATAGGCTGCAGCGTTGGGCGAAGCGGCGAGGCCGTTCTTGGACGCGACGAAGACAACGTTGCCACCGATCTTCTGCTGGCGGAAGAGACGGAAGGCTTCGCGCGACACGAGGAAATAGCCCGTGGACAGGATGTCCATGTTCTTGTTCCAGAGTTCGAGCGAGGTCTCTTCGATCGGAGCCGAGGAGGCGAGACCGGCATTCGACACGAGGATGTCGAGGCCGCCGAATTCAACCACGGCATGGGCGAAGCCGGAAAGGACCTGCTCCTCCTTGGTGACGTTGATGTTCACCGGGCGGACGAAGTCGGCACCAAAAACGCCGGTCAGTTCGGCGGTGGCGTTGTCGAGAGCGGCCTGGTCGATGTCGGCGATGACGACGCAAGCGCCTTCGCGGAGGAGACGGGCTGCAGTGGCCTTGCCGATGCCGCCGGCGCCGCCGGTGACGAGAGCGATCTTGCCAGCGAGGGACTTTGGCTTCGGCATACGAGCAAGCTTGGCTTCTTCAAGCAGCCAATATTCGATGTCGAAGGCTTCCTGCTCGGGCAGGCCCTGATATTCCGAAACGGTCGAGGCGCCGCGCATCACGTTGATGGCGTTGACATAGAACTCGCCGGAGATACGGGCGGTGGCCTTGTCCTTGGCGAAGGTCAGCATGCCGACGCCCGGGATCAGGTAAACGACGGCGTTCGGATCGCGCACGGCCGGCGAATTGTCGTGCTTGCAGCGATCGTAATAGGCCTGGTAGTCGACGCGATAGGCGGCGATCTGGGCATCAAGGCCGGCGATCACGGCATCGACGTCCGGGTTGGCCGGGTTGAAGTCGATGACCAGCGGACGGATTTTCGTGCGCAGGAAGTGATCGGGGCAGGACGTGCCCAGAGCCGCCAGCGGACGCAGGTTCTTGGAATTGACGAATTCGAGGACGGCGTCGCTGTCATCGAAGTGGCCGAGCTTGTGGCTGTCTTCGGAGATGAAGCCGCGGATCTTCGGCATCAGCTTGGCAGCGACGGCGCGACGGGCGTCGGCATCGAGCGACTGGGTCGCGACGCCACCGAAAATGGTCTTGCCTTCGGTTTCCTTTTCAAACCATTCGATGGCCTGATTGATGATGCCGATGGTGGTTTCGTAGCATTCCTTGGGGGTGTCGCCCCAGGTGAAGAGGCCGTGGCTCTCAAGGATCAGGCCCTTGGAGTTCGGGTTTTCTTCGCAATACTTGCCGAGCCACAGGCCGAGCTCGAAGCCGGGCTTCTTCCATGGCAGCCAGCCGATGGTGTCGCCAAAGATCTGCTTGGTCAGTTCCTTGGAATTCTTGGAAGCCGCGATGGCGATGATCGCGTCCGGGTGCATATGGTCCACGTAAGGGTGGTTCACATAGGCGTGGAGCGGGGTGTCGATCGAAGCGGCGCGGGGGTTCAGGTTGAACGTCGCGTGGGGCAGGTAGCCCACCATTTCGTCTTCATGCTCGAGGCCACGGTAGAGACCCTTGAGGGCGCGCAGCTTGTCCATATAGAGCGTCGAAAAGCCATCGAGCTTGATCGAGGCGCTGTCGCCGCCCGAACCCTTGACCCACAGGACTTCGACCTGCTCGCCGGTCAGGGGGTCTTTTTGCCAGATCTTGGAGGAAGTGTTGCCGCCGCCATAGTTGGTGACGCGCTTGTCCGAACCGAGGATGTTCGAACGGTAGACCAGGCGTTCCGGTTCGGTCATGGACGCGGCTTTGGCGTCGTCCCACTTGTTTTCAAGGCGCTTGGGCGCGGTGGACATGGAAGTTCCTCCCGAAGGTTAGACGAAGTGGAAATTTGGCCGGACATGGCCATAGAACGATATACGCTGTCAATCAGAAACGCTCAGGAATCATCATTCCTGCGCGATCATGACTGAAACATGTCAAATGATGATTGACTCTGCTCGGAAAGGATGAAAGCACTGCGTCCAGGGAGTATCAGCCTTGCACGAAACGGAACGCCACCGCGTTATTTTAGCCGCTGCACAATCGCACCCCGTGGTGACGGTGGCTGAATTGTGTGAGGTGACAGGTTCTTCCGAAGCCACGATCCGCCGGGATATTGCCTCGCTCGACGAGCAGGGCAAGCTGCGCCGGGTGCGTGGTGGTGCCGAGGCAATCAACCCGCCGGCGCAGGGTGGTCTGGTCGGACGACCCTTCTCCGTCAATGAAACGATCAATATTGCTCAAAAACGAGCAATTGCGCGCGCTGCTGCAGATTTGTGCAGTGATGGCGAGCCGATCATCATCAATGGCGGCACGACGACCTATCAGATGGTGCATTACCTGACGTCCAAGCGCGTCAGCGTTTTCACCAACAGCTTCGCCATTGCGGAGTTTCTCATTCACAACTCGCGCAACCCCGTCGTCATTCCCGGCGGCACGGTCTATCGCGAGCAGAACGTCATCCTCTCGCCCTTTGGCGGGGTGGTGGCATCACACTTTTACGCCAAGCGCATGTTCATCGGCTGCCAGGGCATCGGCGCCCACGGGCTGATGGAAGCCGACCCCATGGTCGTGCAATCCGAGCTTGGCCTGATCGGGCAGGCGGACGAACTGATCGTTCTCGCCGACTCTTCCAAATTCACGGGCCGCTCAAGTCTGATCTTGTGTGGGCTCGACCGAATTGCCGCTGTCATCACCGATGGCGGTATCCGCGACGAAGACCGTCAAATGCTGGAAACGGCAGGCGTGCGGCTCATCGTGGCGGAAACGTCTGCTCAGGCCGACCGTCAATCGGCGGTGGCGTGAGATGAACTTCAGATCATCCCAGGGAGGGACTCTATGAAACTGTTCAAACTGATGGCTGCGACCGCTGCTGCGGCCCTGCTGATTGCTGCTCCGGCCTATGCTCAGACCCGCATTGCGCTGGTCGTCAAGTCGCTCGGCAACGGCTTCTTCGACGCCGCCGCCAAGGGCGCTGAAGAAGCTGCCGCCGAACTCGGCGATATCGAGCTGATCTATACCGGCCCGACCACGGCAACTGCCGAAGCCCAGATCGAAGTCGTCAACTCGCTGATCGCTCAGCAGGTCGACGCCATCGCCATCTCGGCCAATGATCCGGACGCTCTGGTGCCGGTTCTGCAGCGCGCCATGCAGCGCGGCATCAAGGTTGTGTCCTGGGACTCCGGCGTCGCCCCTGAAGGCCGCCAGATCCACCTCAACCCCTCTGAAACCGCACTGATCGGCGAAACCATCATCAAGCTGGCCGCCGACTACCTGCCTGAAGGCGGCGACGTTGCCATTCTCTCTGCCGCTTCCACAGCGACTAACCAGAATGCCTGGATCGAAGCCGCCAAGGCCGTGATCCCGGAAAAGTTCCCCAACATCAACCTCGTCGCGACGGTCTACGGTGACGACGACTCGGTGAAGTCGACCGAAGAAGCTCGTGGCCTCATCGCTGCCTACCCGAACCTCAAGGCCATCATCGCTCCGACCACCGTCGGCGTGGTTGCTGCCGCCCAGGTCGTGACCGATCAGAACCTGATCGGCAAGGTCAACGTGACCGGCCTCGCACTGCCGTCCGAGTTCAAGCAGTTCATCGACAATGGTGCTTCCCAGGCCGTGGCTCTGTGGAACCCGATCGACCTCGGCTACTCGGCTGTTTACCTCGCCAATGACCTGATCAAGGGCGAAGAAGCTGCTCCCGGCGCCACCTTCTCGATCGGCAAGGTCGGCGAAGTGACCCTCGACGACACGAACTCGGCTGCCATGGCTGCCCCGTTCCAGTTCGACAAGTCCAACATCGAAGAATTCTCCAAGATCTATTGATCTTTCTTGCCTCTCCCTGAGGGGAGAGGCCGACCCAAAAGGGGCGGATGAGGGGTTCATTGTTTCGGTTCAGGCCGGGATGGTGAACCCCTCACCCTAACCCTCTCCCCTCAGGGGCGAGGGGACCAGATCGAGTGT
>NZ_JBEVLL010000403.1:0-43196 GCF_040509215.1 Devosia sp. | reverse complement strand
AGGGTCTTGTTCAGCCAGAGCGCGAAGCCACCCTTGAAGGCGTTGGTATTGTCGCCTCTGCGCGCATTGGGCGGCATCTTGTCGAGCTTGGTGACATTGCCACCGCCGATGACGACATAATCGGGCTCCATCGCGGCCGTCAGTTGTTCGACGGCGTCAAGGACGTGCTTCTGCCACTTGTCGTGGCCACGTTTTTCAAGGCTTGCCTCACCAAGATAGTCCTCGAAGGTGCTTCCCTTGCGATAGGGCAGATGCGCCAGTTCCATGGGCTGGGCAACATTCTCGACGATCATGGCAGCACCGAGCCCCGTGCCAAGGCCGAGGAACAGCATCCGGCCGCCCTGGTAGCTGCCAATGGCCTGCATCAGGGCGTCGTTGACGATCCGAACCGGCTTGCCGAAACGCTTGGCGAAATCGAAGCCGACCCAGCCGGGCGCTAGGTTATGGGGATCAACGAGAATCTTGTTGTGAACGACGGGGCCCGGATAACCCATGGCGATGACGTCGAATTTTATGCCATCCGCCAGCTTTTCAACGATGTCGGCCATGCCCGCGGCATTCATCTTGGGGCCGGAGACGGCCTTGCGTTCCTCACCACCGGCGCTCGACTGAATTTTGACGTGCGAGCCGCCGATATCGATGGCGAGAACGGTGGGAACGTCATTTTCCATGGACGATAACTCCTTCCTTGCCCGGATCAATCCACCCGCCGGGCGGCTCAAACCCGGCCATTGCGGCGGCCGGTCCCCAGCTCCCCGGCGCGTAGGACGCGGGCTCGGCTTTGCGGGCAAGAACGGGGTCGACGATGCGCCAGGCCAGTTCGGAGGCATCCTGGCGGGTAAAAAGCTGCCGCTTGCCGTTCATCGCGTCGCCGATCAGGCGCTCATATGGCATCATGTCGTCGGTCGTGTCATCGACCGCATCGAGCTCGACCGGCTCGCCGATCATATCGCTGCCGGGGGCCTTTCGCCGGGCGCCAATACCGATCATCACCTGCGGACCGACGCGGAAGCGCACATAATTGGCGGCTGCGTCCTCTACATCGTCGAACAGGGCGACCGGAGGCTTGCGGAAACGCACCACGACTTCGGTGGCGCGGACCGGCAATTGCTTGCCGGCGCGAATGTAGAAGGGCACGCCCTTCCAGCGCCAGGTATCGACGAAGAGACGCACGGCAGCGAAGGTTTCCGCCTTTGAGTCCGGCGCCACGCCAGGCTCATCGCGATAACCGTCAAACTGGCCGCGCACGACGTCCGCCTCGGTCAATGGGCGCATGGCCTTGAGAATCTGCACCTTCTCGTCGCTGAGATCGTCGGAGGCGCTGGTGACGGGGGGCTCCATGGCCAGAAGCAGCAGCACATTGACCAGATGGTTCTGGATCACATCGCGAATGCAGCCGACCTCGTCATAGAACTTGCCGCGACCGGCAATGCCGAAATCCTCGGCCATGGTGATCTGCACGCTTTCCACATAGGTGCGGTTCCAGACCGGTTCGAGAAAGGCATTGGCGAAGCGGAAATAGAGCAGGTTCTGCACCGCCTCCTTGCCGAGGAAATGGTCAATCCGAAAGACTGCTTCCTCGGGAAAGGCGCGGTGCAACACGCCGTTGAGCGCCTGTGCCGTCTCAAGATCATGGCCAAAAGGCTTTTCCACCATGAGGCGGGACTTTTTGGCGATGCCGGCGGCCTTGAGGGCATCGATGACCGTGCCGAACAGCGAGGGCGGAATGGCAAGATAGTAGAGCGGATGGGTGGCGCCGCCGAGCGCGTCGCGCAGCTTGTCGAAGGTCTCGGCATTCTTGTAGTCGCCGCTGACATAGCGCAACTGCGCCTTGAAGCGGGCAAATACCGCCTCGTCGACGCTTCCGAATTGCTTGACGATGCCGTCGCGGGCGCGGTCGGCCAGCTTGTCGACATCCCAGTTGTCGAAAGCGACACCAACGATGGGTTCACTCAGATGCCCGCGACGCACCATCTGATAAAGCGAGGGAAGGATCATCTTGTGCGCGAGATCGCCGGTGGCGCCAAAAACCACGAGAGCGTCGGAGCGATCGTCGGCCGTTTTGATGGGGTTCATTTTTCTTCGTGCCCGCCAAACGAGTAGCGCATGGCCGAGAGCAGCTTGTTGGCGAACTCGTCGTTGTCGCGTGATGCGAACCGGTTGAACAAGGCGGAGGACAACACTGGCGCCGGTACGCCGGTTTCGATGGCGGCCTGCAGCGTCCAGCGCCCTTCCCCTGAATCCGACACCTTGCCGTCAAAGCGCGCCAGGGTGGCGTCGTCCTTGAGGGTCTGCGCGGTCAGGTCGAGCAGCCACGAGCCGATGACGCTGCCATGGCGCCAGACTTCGGTAACAGCGGCGAGATCGATATCGAAGCGGTAGTATTCGGGGTTATGGAGAGGCGCGGTCTCGGCATCGGCGGCGCGCTTCTCGTTGCCGGTATCGGCGGCCTTGAGGATATTCAGGCCCTCGGCATAGGCAGCCATGATGCCGTATTCGATGCCATTGTGGACCATCTTGACGAAGTGCCCGGCGCCCGCCGGACCGCAATGGAGATAGCCCTGGGTCGCCGTGTCGACTGTGCCGGGCGCGGCACCGGACCCGTCCTGGCCTGGAGCAAGGGCCGCAAGGATCGGGTCGAGCGTCTTGATCGCCTCGGGTGTGCCGCCGACCATCAGGCTATAGCCGCGCTGCAGGCCCCAGACGCCGCCGCTGGTGCCGACATCGACATAGGAGATGCCGCTGGGCGCAAGCTCGGCTGCAAGGTCCACCGCGTCACGGTAGTTGGAATTGCCGCCATCGATGAGGATATCGCCCGGCGCCATCTGGCTGGCGATCTGGCGGGCGACGCGCCCGGTGATGGCCGCCGGCAGCATCAGCCAGACGGCGCGGGGCTGCTCGAGCTTACCCAGCATGTCGGCGATGTCGGCAGCGCCAATGGCCCCTTCGGCGACCAAGGTCGCGACGCTCTGCGGATTGAGGTCGCTTACCACGCATCGGTGGCCGGCCAGCATCAGACGCCGGACCATATTGGCACCCATGCGACCCAGACCGATCATTCCCAGCTGCATATTCCTGCTCCTGCTTTGACGCTTAATCGCCTGTGATTTGAACCCTGAACTGGGATGGATCCCAGCGCTCGCCATCGAGCCAGAGGAACGTGAAGACCACGGCTCTGCCGGGTGGCAACGTCGAGATGTCGAGATCGACCACGTGGGTATTGAGGCCACTATCCCTTGTTTTCGTGTCAGTTGCCCCCTGCCAGTCGTCGAGCCCCCAATGGACGAGGGCCGGCGCGGTCAGTTCGAGCCGCAGGCTTTTGCCAGCAGGCATGCGCGTGATGGCATTGTTGAGGCGCCAGATGCGCAGATGCGATGGCGTCTTGCTTGCCACATAGCGCGCGTGGGTTTGCGGCGGCATATCGAAGACTGCGCCATCGGCGAGCGAGCGCAGGAGCTTGATATGCTCGGCGTGTGCCCACACCAGCGGCATGGCGCTGCCCGACGCGCGGCCGCGGAACAGTTCGCGCGCCGGAATGTCGTCTGCGTCCCAGCTTTGCTCAGGCAACAATCCCTCGACGCTTGCAGATGCTTCAAGCGTCCGAAGTAGGTTTTCGGCCTCGTCCATACGTCCGGCACAGATTTCGTAGTGCGCGCGCTCACCGGCAAGAAGCGGCCAGGCCCGGCCCTGCCCCGCGCCATCGAAGGCGGCGCCATTTTCGTGCTCGCCATAACCATCGCCGGTATAGCGATACCAAAGTGGGCCCTGTGGCAGATCCACCTTGAGCGTGGCGTCGAGCATCTTGACGGTGTCGAGCATGCGCGGATCGTCCGCTGCGCGGAGACCAAAACGCACCAGCGCCAAGGCGTCGGGGCTTAGCACCTGGCGGGTCGGCAATTCCGATTTGCCGATGATCTGATTGCGGATGACGGTCATGCCGGTGCGGGCATCCGCAACATCGGTCGCAAGATCGTTGCCCATGCGCACATAGTAGCCGGCGACGCCCAAGGCCGGCTCGGGATCGCCGACATAGGTCCAGTTTTCGATCTGCTCGTTCCAGCAGTCCGCCGTTTCGCGCAGGTGCCGTCCCACCTCTTCCTCTTCGAGCAAATCGGCCGCGGCCAGCAGCGCCGCGATCTCGACTGCCAGAGTGAAGGGGCTGTAGCCGCCGTCTTCCTCCCATCGGTCCTGACGGCTGGCAGGACCATTGGCGATGATATAGCCGGCAGCACGCCGAACCATGGGCAAATAGCGCTGCAGCGCCCCGCCGCTGAGAACGCCTTTGCGTCGCAGAAGGTCCGTCAAAAGGATTGGGAAGGCGCATTCGTCCATCTGGACGCCGCGCCAATAGGGTCGTCCATCGAGCCACATATTCTGCGCCCAATGGCCAGAGGCCAGTTGCACCTCGCGCAGATATTCGAGGATGTTGCAGGCCTCTTGCCGATCGCCCGCCGCCAGAAACCCACCTGCCGTTTCCACGAGATCGCGCGGCCAGACGAGATGGTAGCCGCCCATATCGTCGTCGCCCTTGCTCGTCCCCCAGGGGATGGAAAGGCTCGCAACCACGGCCCCCGGACGATCGACGGCGCGATGGCTGGCGAGGACAGCGGTCGAAACCCGATAGGCGTTGATCTTGCCCGACTCGGGGCGGTCGAGGTCCCGCAGGCCGTCCTGCCAGTCGCGCCAGTTCCTGCAATAGCCGGCAAGCGCCTCCTCCCAGCCACTGCGCAGGCTCGCCAGCACATTGGCGCCGGCTTCCGTTTCGGACTGGCCGAAGCCGAGAACCAGATCGACACTGTTCTGGTCCTCAAATCCGATCTCGGCGGTGATGGCGACATTGCCCTCGTCAGCGCGCTGATATTGCTGGGTAAGCCTGCCGGTCTGGGCCAATTGCTGATAGCCGTCCGATGTTCCGACGAACCCTACGGACCGGCTACGCCATGGCAGCGAACTCCCCAGCGCCAGATAACGCGAGCGTCCGCTGGCATAGAGCAGAGTGATATCGCGCTGCTCGCTGATCCAGGCGGAGTTGTCCATGCCGGCATTGACCAGATGCGGCGCGAGGAGGGCATAGACGCGATAGTCGCCGAGCGTGCCCACCAGCGGCGTGAAGGTGATCCGCTGGATGAGACTGGGGCGAGCCGGATCGGAGACGATCTGCTTTTCGATCCGGTAGCGACCGTCTCGCGCCGTGTTGGTCACATGGAATGCCGGCACGCCGTCTTCGTGATGGGTGGTCGTGCTGTCGCAGTCGCGCTTTTCTTCGGAGAGGTAGCCGTCAGGCCCCGTGACCAACAGTTCGAAGTCGCGCGTGCAGGCGCTGTCGACGCGCGGATAATAGACCTCGTTCAGAACACCGTGGCTGAGCGTGAACCAAACAGGCGACTTGCGCGACAAGGCCGTCCCCACGCCGCTCTTGGCGCTGGATGTCCATCGGGGCGTGATGCCGGGCGCGCCGGGAGCAAAGTCAAGCAGATCGGCTTTGGATAGTGCCATGGCGGAGCCTCGTGGACACACGGCAACCGGCGCTTCGCAGAAGCGATCCCGAAAATGCGTGGCCATAACGTAGTTTATGTCTTGGGCGACCTTCACCCGCAAGAGCCAGCCTGTTGACGCTAGGCATCATCCTGCAACGCGCTGGTGGCGATTGCCCAATAGGTGGAGCGCCAGGAGAAAGACGCTCCAGCCGACCGAGACGGCAAGGGCCAGAAGCAGGGACACCGTGTTGCCGAGCGGAACTGCGGTCAGATGCAGCAACAGGAACGCGGCCACGACGCCAACCATTCCGGGCAAGGCATGGGACATGACCGCAGCCGAAGCCGGTCCGCCATGACGCGACTGGATGATGGCCATCATGGCGATGAAGGTGACCGGCACCGAGGCGAAGATGCCCGTGGTTTCGGGGCCCGCAAAGGCAGCCGCTATTTCAACGCCGGCAACCATTGCCGCCACGGCGAGACCGCGCAGGGCAAAATCCTGCCATTTGCTGTGACCGGACGACAGCGGCACATTGCCGAAACGGCGGACCAGAACCGTGCCACCAGCGAAGACAATGATTCCGGCAGCCACAGAAGCAGCCGGATGCACTTCAAGCCCCAGCAGCAGCAGTGTGGCGAGCGCCCAGATGACAAGCGCTGCGAGGATGGAAACCACAGTGCCGGCCCGTTGGGCGAGGAAGATATAGGCCACCAGCATGACGCCGGCGGCGACGAGGCCGCTGAAACTGGTGATGGCAGCGTCGGCAATGAACGCGGGCGAATGGTCCAGCGCCAGGAGGTAATAGACCGGAGCGGACGAGATCGGCAGCGTGGCGATCAAGCCCCCGATTACCGGCCCAGCCCTTTCGGCAAGGGACGTCGAGGCCACGACCATGAAGGCGATCAGCACCATCTTGGGGATCAGGTCCAGCGTGAAGGGCCAGGCCTCGTAAAAGAGATGCAGCATCAGGACCTCCCGGGCCTCAGGTGTTCGTCGGCAGGTCGGCAAGCGACAGCGGCGGGCCGAGAAAGTCGACCTCCCACTCCACGCCAAAAGCATTGAGCGCGGTACGGTCGGGCACGCCGTCATGCATGACCCCGGCAAGGCCGGTGAAGAAGGCGGCGGCGTCGAGCGCTGGTGTTATGATGATGTATTGGCGTGCCGGCTTGTCCGAAACGTTGACGAAGCCATGCTCGACATTGCCCGGAATGGCGACCACGTCGCCTTCCTCGGCGTAAAACCGGCGCCCGTCGAGTTCGTAGAGATAGCGGCCTTCCAGCACACGAAAAATTTCCGCCTGCGGATGACGGTGTCGCGGCGGTCCCTTCCCCGGTGCGTTGATGGTCTCGATGATGGACATCTCACCATCGGACGCCTCGGGCGGCAGGCGGACGAAGAGGTCGAGACCAATTGCGGGAATGGCTATTGGTCGTTCGCTACCTGCCGAATGGATGAACTTGATGCTCATTGTCTGGTCCCTGGTTCGAGGCTGTGCTGAAGATCCAGCCGGTCCGTCATCGCTGGGGCAAACAAGCCCTACCTACAGGCCCAGATTGCTCTTCTCGTTTTTGAGAAACATGATCTGGTCGGTATAGGCGCTGACGAGGCAATCGATACCGGCGCCGCAAGCATTGCGTGTCTGCAAGAACTTGCCCTGCTGGGTCTTGACCAGTGCGACGGTAGCCGCCGGGGCGCCGCTTCCCACGATGAGGAAGTACATCCCCGTTGTCTGTTCATCGAGACGGCTGAGATTGGCATTGCCGCAAATGGCGATTTCGGCCGGCAATACCGCGTGGGCGCAGTTGAATGATTGGGCTGCGGCGGGGGGCGGAGTGATAGCCAGCGTCATGCCCACGGCGGCAACGAGGATCAGGATGGCCGGGATGACACCGGCCAGAATGTTGCGCAGGGACCGGGCCATTACTGCGCCGCCTTCGAGACTTCACAGGTCTCGGTCTTCCCAGACTGGGTCAGGGTCGCAGAATTGCCCTTGATCCAGAATTCGTTGTCGCTGTCGGCATAGCGGCCGCCATCAGCGGAAACCGCCTGCGGCAGCACGAGATCGCCGTCCTTGCCTTCAAAGAGCAGTTCGACCTGGCCGGGCGTCGAACCGACCGGCGAGAAGATCGCCGTAAGCTTGGTACCGCCGTCACACGCATAGCTCGCTTCGGTGGCAAGGCTTGCCCCGGTTGAGCAGATGACAATTGCGAGTGCGACAAAGCCGCGATTGAGGTTGGACATCTTGGAATCCTGCATTTCTGTTCAAGCTGCAGGTCAAATAACGCCAACCCAAAATGCCCGCGTCCTCAGAACTGGTGACGAACCCAATTCATCCGCACTCTTTCGCTCAGAGCTGCCGCCTGATGGCGAATTCCAGGACGGCCTCGGTCGGCTCGACGCCGAGCCCCGCACCGGTTGGGACCGTATAGGCCCCTCCGCTGCAGCCCATATTGCCGGTCACGTAGCCCAGGTTCCGATCGAAAACCGAGTGCTGGTATTCGTGATAGGGCACGTTCTGCAGCGCGGAAGCGGCATGCAGGCTGGCGGCCATGAAGATGCCGATGCTGATCGAGGCGTGCGGTATGACATTCATGTGGAATGCCTGTGCCATGCGGCCGATCTGCATGAACTCGGTTATGCCGGTATGGCCGATTTCGGGCTGCACGATGCTCATGGCGCGCGCTTCGAAGCGGGGCCGGAATTCGTAGGTCGTTCGCAGTTCCTCGCCCAGAGCCAGCGGTACGCCGATACCAGCTGCGACGCGCGCCTGTCCTTCGAGGTTTTCCGGCTGCACCGGCGCCTCGGCGAAGTAGAGATTGTGCGCCTCGAGCCGCCGGATGAGACGGATCGCTTCGGCCGCCTCGAACTTCCAGTGCAGGTCGACCATGATGTCGATATCGGGGCCGACGGCTTCGCGCAAAGCCGCCATTTCGGCGACGATACCTTCGTCCGAAACCGCCGCCGCGAATTTGATGCCCTTGTAACCCTTGGCCACCCATTCGAGCGCCAGGTCGCAGCGCTCTTTGATTGTTGCGCGGGGGAGGCCGGAAACATAGGCCGGGATGGTTTCGTGGCGG
This sequence comes from Devosia sp., assembly GCF_040509215.1. GTDB lineage: Bacteria > Pseudomonadota > Alphaproteobacteria > Rhizobiales > Devosiaceae > Devosia. The sequence goes on along the minus strand of NZ_JBEVLL010000403.1, from coordinate 34,641 downwards.
CGACCACCGAGCAATGTCGAGACTGGCACGCCCAGCACCTTGCCCGCGAGGTCATAGAGCGCGATGTCGATGCCGGCCAGCGCGTCGAGATAGAAGCCGCCGAAGAAGCCGCGGACGCGCATGAGGTCGTAGAGATCCTCATGGATGACCACCGCGTCCGCCGGATCGCGACCGATGATAACGGGGCCGAGCACGTCGTCGATAATCGCCTTGGTCGCTTCGGGCGCCACGATGCCATAGCATTCGCCCCAGCCCACCTTGCCGCTTTCGCCCGTCACCCGGACCAGCAGCGTCATATCGGTCGAGGGATAAATGGTCCGGTTGCCCTTGCGCACCAGATAGCCGCGTTCATTGATCGCCTCCCCGGCCTTGAGCGGCCCGAGATAGGGCACGTCGCGCGGGATGGAGATGATGAAGGTTTCAACCCTGACAATGGCGTCGACAATATTGGGCATCAGACCGGCTTATGGTTGGAGTAGGGAAGATCGGCTTCCGCCAGCAGCAGGGCCAGTTCGGCCCGATCTCCATCGTCGAATTTGGGGCCCTTGCCGCGCACGAAGGTGTTCTTGATGACACCGCGGCGGCGCAGCACTTCCTTGGTCATGTGCATGCGGAAGATGGCCTGGAAATTGAGCAGCGGCAGCGAGACATTGTAAAGGCGCCGCGTCGTCTTGGCGTCACCCTGCTGCCAGGCATGGATCATCTGGGCATGGATATCGGCCAACTCTGAGGCGGGCATGGTGCCCGCCGCGCCGCGCGCCAGTTCGTCGGTGACGTACCGCCCTCCGGCTCCGCCGAAGATGGCTTCAACCGAACCGTTGGCTGCGGCCTTGATGCGGGTCAGGTGCTGTCCGCAGGGCGCGGTCTCTTCCTTGACGTAACGGATTTCGGGCACGGCATTGGCAACCGCGGCAACCTCTTCTGGCGTCAACCCGGCGCCAATCGGCTTGGGCTGGTTTTGCAGCATGATCGGCACGCCTGCCCCTGCCGAAACCGCCTTGAAGTAGGCGATCTGGGCGTCGATGTCGTTGCCGATGGCGAAGGGTGCGATGACCATGGCGGCAGCGGCGCCGATCTCGGCGCCCTGGGCGATGTGCCGGGCCGCAACGGACGGATCCGGATCGCTGGCGCCGATGATGATGGGAATGCGTCCGGCAATACGTTCTGCCAGAAGGCTCACCTGCGACTGGCGTTCCTCGGGCGTCAGCGTCTCCACCTCACTAGCAACCCCGGGATAGACGACGCCGTCGACCTGGCTTTCAAGCGCAAAGTCGATCACCGAGAGAAAGTCGGCAGTATCGATCTGGCCGTCGTCACGGAATGGGGTGGGCAGCACGGGAAAGGCGCCAGCAAGGGATTTGGTCATTTTACGGCTCCGGCGGTGACGCCCTGGATGAAATAGCGCTGAAGGAACATGAAGGCGATGACGATAGGCGCCGACGCCATGAGCGAAGCGGCCATGGCGCCACCCCAGTCGGAATTGACCTCGTTGAGATAGGTCAGCAGCAGACCCGGCCCGATGGTGCGCTTGTCGTCGGAAACGATGAGCGTCATCGAATAGAGCAGGTCATTCCAGCTCCACATGAAGGAGTAGAGGAAAACCGTGACGACGGGCGGGATCGAGATGGGAATAACGATGGTGTGGAAGATGCGCAGATCGCTGGCACCATCGGCCCGCGCCGCATCGATCAGCTCGTCCGGCACCTGCGCAAAATAGCTGTAGAGCATGTAGGTCGACACAGGCAGCGCGAAGACGAGGTAGGAGAGGATCAGCCCAAGCTGCGTATCCAGCAGGTTGAGGCTGCTCATCATCGGATAGATGGAAATCAGCAACAGGCCGAACGGGAACATCTGGGCGCTGAGCATGAACAGCATGACCGGCTGGCGACCGAAATAGCGGTACTTGGCAAAACTATAGCCCGCATAGATGGCCAGCACCGAGACCAGCACCGCACTGGCGCCGGAGGTGATGAGCGAGTTGAGCAGATACATTGGCAGCTTGCCGCGGGTGATGGCGGCGACGAAGTGCTCGAGCGTCGGCATCACCGGCACGGGCGTGGGGATGATCTGGTAAAGCTCGGCATTGCCCTTGAGCGACGAGATCACCAGCCAGTAGAGCGGGAAAAACAGGAAGAAGCCGATAAACGCCAGGGCAAGGCCGAAGACGACCTTTGCCGAGGTTGAAGACAGGTCGAACATCAATTGTTCCCCTTGATCAGCATGCGCAGATAAAGGAACGCCGGCGGCAAGAGGGTTGCGACCCACAGGACCCCGATGGCCGAGGCGATGCCGATATCCCATTGCTCGAAGGCGCGGCGATAGACTTCCACCGACAGCACGGCCGTCGCGCGCACCGGACCGCCACCCGTCAGGGCATAAATGGTGTCGAACTGCTGCAGATTGCCGATGACACCGAGCACGACGACGATGATCAGCACGGGGCGGAGATGGGGAAGGATATGGTCACGCAGGACCGCCCAATTGCCGGCCCCGTCGACGCGCGCCGCATCGATCTGTTCGCGATCGACATTCTGGAGGCCAGCGAGGAAGAAGGCCATGAACAGCGGAATGGAGAGCCAGATCTTGGTGAGCACCACAGCCAGCATGGCGCCCTGTGGCGTCGAGAGCCAGGCCTGCGGATAGTCGATCAATCCCATCTGCATCAGCAGGGCATTGAGAACGCCATAGCGCGAATTGAAGATCCAGCCCCAGATGAAGGCCGAAACGGTTGAGGGCAGCACCCAGGGCAGCAGCGACAGCGAGCGCAGCACGGCCCTGCCCCGAAACGACTGGTTCATCAGCAGCGCCCAACCAAGGCCGAGCACCAGCGTGCCGGTGGTCGTCAGCGTCACGTAAATGGCAGTGGTGGCGAATGAGCCCCAGACCGCGGGGTCGCTCAAAAGCTTGCTGAAATTCCCCAGACCATTCCAGCGGGGCGACATCATCTCGACCGTATATTGGAACAGCGAGAGGCCGAGCGCTTGGAGGAACGGGTAGAGAATGATGGCAGCGAAGGCCAGGGCGGCGGGCAGCAGCATGAGCAGGCCCACGCGCGATTGCCCGGCTTTCAACCCGCCCCGATTGGCCGCCGGGGATATGGGATAGTCGGCGAATTGATTGTCTGTGGCCGCCATGTCGATCCTCTGGAGAAGAAGCCGGTCGCCGAAAGGCGGCCGGCTGATGTGCTGGTGGAGCCTCAGCTTGCCGGAGTGGCGTTGGCCATGGATTCCGTCAGGCGGGTCTGCATGGCAGTGATGGCGTCATCCACCGACTTCTGACCGAGAAGCGCGCCCTGCACTTCTTCGCCGATGATCGTGGTCATGTCGGCCGCGTTGGACCAGATGCCCACTTCATTGGCGCGCGAAGCGCCGGTGGCTTCGGCCCAGGCCGTGAGGTAGGCGTCATCGGCCACGGCAGCGCGGGCGGAGTTGGTGACGGGCAGCGCACTCATCTTGAGCGGGAATTCGGTCTGCACCGCATCCGAAGTCAGGTAGCTCAGGAACTTGTCGGCAGGATCTTCAGCGGTCGCCGTGGCGCCGGGAGCGAACTGTACCAGCAGGTGGCCCCACTGCACCGAGGTCGAGGCGTCACCTTCGTTGAGTACCGGGGTCTTGAGCGGCAGCACGTTGACGTCAAAGGCTTCGCCCTGGCCGGAGAAATCGCGGAGGAAGGTGCGTGTCTGCGGAGCGTCGAAGTAGAACGCCGACGCCCCCTGTGCGAGCAGACGACGGCTATCGGGACGATCGATTTCGGGCGCGGCAAGGCGCTCGTTGAGGAGATCGACCATGAACTGCAGAGCGGAACGGCTTTCCGGGCTGTCGACCACGACCTTGCCTTCAGCATCGATGATGCTGCCGCCATGCACCCAGTTCCAGATCATGAAGTCGATCAGGATCGAGCCGTTGTTCTTGGTGGCCATGGTGTAGGGCACGGAATTGGGCACATTGTCGCGAACCGCGATCAACGCATCCTTGAACTCGGCGACGGTCGTCGGCGCCTCGACGCCAGCCTGATCGAGTACGGCCTTGTTGGCGACCATGCCGATCGAACCCGAAATCAGCGGCAGGGCGAACTGCTTGCCATTGATATTGCCCATCGCGAGAGCATCGGCCGCAAAAGTGGCCTCGAGATTTTCCTGGCCGTACACGGTGTTGAGATCGACCAACTGGTCGAGGCTGGCAAAGGTCGGCAGCCAGCGTTCGGAGAGCTGGGCGACGTTCGGCAGCGTGTTGGAGCGGGCGCGCAGGAAGATGTTCTTCTGCATGTCGCCCCAGGCAAAGCCGAGCGGCTCGACAGTGAGCCCGTCTGCGGCCTTGAAGCCGTCGAGCAGCCCCTGAACTGTGGCCGTGTTGGCCTCTTCGGCATAGGTGAAGCTCATGAAGCTCAGGTCATCCGCCTGTGCGGTACCCGCTCCCATGGAGCCGATCAGGGCGACGGCGCCGAGAGCCTTGGTCAATCTGTTCATCTGGTTTCCTCCCAATGAATTTGTGGAACTGTGTTTCAATACGTCCATTGGACGTGCGGCCGCGTTCCCCGGACGGTAAGAGCTAGACGACGCCTCCATCCACGATGAATGTCTGCGCAGTAATGAGACGGGAGTCATCGGCAGCCAGGAACAGCGCCATACGGGCGATGTCGGGGGGCAACAGATGTTCCTTGAGGCATTGCGCCTCGAGATATTCGGTGAACTTGCCGTGGTAGATGGCCTTGGCGCGAACGACCTGGCGCTCGGTGAGCACCCAACCGGGCGCGATGGAATTGACGCGGATATTGCGCTCGCCCAGTTCGCGCGCCAGCGACTTGGTCATACCCATGACGGCAGATTTGGCCGTGGTGTAAAAGATCAGCCCGGCAGCGCCGCGCATCCAGGAGATGGAGCCCATATTGATGATGGCGCCGCCCCCTGCCGCTTCCATGCCCGCAATCACCGACTGCACGGCAAAGAACTGATGGCGCAGATTGGTCGCCTGCCGCTCGTCCCAATAGTCCGGCGTGATCTCTTCGATCGGCTTGCGGTCATCGTTGCCGGCATTGTTGACGAGGACGGTGAAAGGCCCGGTTTTCTCGGCAAGACGCGCGATTGTCGTCTGCATCGCGGCGATATCGCGCAGGTCGGTCACTTCGTAGCTCGGTCGCGCACCGGTTGCGCGCTCCACCGCGTCCGCACAGGCGGCCGCCACTTCGGCGTTGAGTTCGATGAAGCCGACCTTGCAGCCCTGCCCCACGAAATGCTCGACCAGCGAGGCCCCAATACCCGAGCCTCCGCCCGTGATCAGCACGGACTTCCCCATAAGGCTGGGATAGCGGGCCACGGCTACGTCAATGGACGGTACGAGTTCGGGATGGATGGTCATGCCGCTTCCAGTGCCACCGGACGCGCCGAGGCCAAGGTCTGCCCATCGGCGGCAAAGACGTGGATCATTTCTGGATCGAAGGCGATACCGATGGCTTCGTTGCGCCTCACCGCACGTTCGCCGGACAGGCGCACAACCAGCATTTCCTCGCTTCCCGTGAGGGAAACGTAGGCATAGGTGTCGCTGCCCAGATGTTCGGTCATGCTGATCGTGCCAGTCAGGGTATGCGGCTTGTCGAGGTCGACGAGTTCCAGATGCTCGGGCCGGATACCGACGGAAGTGGGAGTGCCCGAAAGCCCGCCGGGAACCGACACTTCGCCCCCAGGGACATTGAAGCGGCCATTTGCCGAAGGCGCACCCAGCGCCAGGAAATTCATCTTGGGGCTGCCGATGAAGCCGGCAACAAAGCGGTTCTGCGGCTTGTTGTAGAGATCGAGTGGCGAGCCCATCTGCTCCACCCTGCCCGCATTGAGCACCACGATCTTGTCGGCCAAAGTCATTGCCTCGATCTGGTCGTGGGTGACGTAGACCATGGTTGTGCCAAGGCGATCCTTCATGCGCGCGATTTCGATACGCATTTCGACGCGCAGCGAGGCATCGAGATTGCTCAGCGGTTCGTCGAAGAGAAAAATCCTTGGCTCACGCACGATGGCACGGCCAATCGCAACACGCTGGCGCTGGCCACCGGAGAGCTGGCGCGGCTTGCGGTCGAGATAATTGTCGATCCGCAGCACCTTCGCAGCAGCATCCACCCGCTTCTTGATCTCGTCCTTGTTGGTGCCAGCGAGACGCAGCGCGTAGCCCATATTGTCGGCAACCGACATATGCGGATAGAGCGCGTAGGACTGGAACACCATGGCGATACCACGCTTGGCCGGCGGTACGTCGTTGACGATTTCGCCATCGATCGCCATGCCACCGGCCGAGATTTCGTCGAGCCCGCAGATAAGCCGCAACAGGGTGGACTTGCCGCAGCCCGAGGGGCCGACAAAGGCAACGAATTCGCCGTCTTCCACAGTGAGATCGATGCCCTTGAGCACCTCGGTGGCGCCGAACGACTTCTTGATGCCGCTGAGTTCTAGCTTGGCCATGAAAATACCTTCCGTCAGCCGGCAAACATCGGGTCTGCCAGACCCTTGATGCCGGTATCGATGGCGAAGACGCTGCCGGAGAGCGGCGCGTCGGCGAGTTGGGCCGCCGATAGGCGGATACGAGCGGTGGTGACGAACAGGGTCTGCATGTCCGCCCCGCCAAAGACACAGGACGTTGGACGCGGCACCGGCAGGTTGATCACCCGCTCCACTTTGCCTTCTGGATCGTAGCGGGTGACGCACCAGCCATCCCAATGGGCGACCCATACAAAGCCTTCCGCGTCGACCGTAAGCCCGTCGGGCTTGCCTTCGTTTTCCGGCACGGTCACGAATGGCCGGCGGTTGGCGATGGCGCCGGTTTCGAGATCGAAGTCGTAGACATAGATCGTCTGGCGGGCCGTGTCGGTGAAGTAGAACTTCGTGTCGTCCGGACTCCAGCCAAGGCCATTGGCGACATGGAATCCGCGATCCATTTCATAAGTTCGGCCATCGGCATCGAGCCGCCAGAGCCGCCCCTGGTCTGGCGCTGTGTCGATCGCCAGTGAGCCTGCCCAGAGACGCCCCTTGCGGTCGCACTTGCCATCGTTGAAGCGATTGCCGGGACGATCGGCCTCGGGTCGCGCAATGGTCGTTATCGAGCCGCTCGGCAGGTCGAGGCCACGGATTTCGCCATGCATGGCGGTGACGAAGCCACCGCGCGTCCGCGGAATAATGAAGCCCACGAGCTCCGGCACCGGCAAGCTAGTATAGGTGCCCTTTTCAGTGTCGCCGGTGTGAACGGCCGGCGCCAGAATGTCGACGAAGTAGAGCTTCTTGTCCTGCGCCGACCAGTGCGGACCTTCGCCCAGGAATGTGCTGGCAGGAATGACGCAGCGCACGTCAGCCCGATCGACCCCAAGCGGACGCGGCTGAATACCGAGCGACATGGCGAACTCTCCGAAATTGCCCGATGTTCGACGCGCCGCCTCGATGACTTCCCGCCCAAGGGCGTGCAGACGATCGACCGGCAAGCGGAAGGATGGACCGATGATGCCGATGGCGCCGATAGGCTCGCCGCGATGGTTGAGCACGGGCGCCGCGACCGAGGAAATGCCGACATTCTGTTCGTCGACCGACACGGCATAGCCGCGCGCCTTGGTCAGATCGAGCTGGCGGATCAGTTCATCGATATTGGTGATAGTCGTGGGCGTCAGTTGCTCGAGCGGAAAGTCCGCCAACAAGGCGCGGCGCTTTTCCAGCGACAGATGCGCCAGGATGGCCTTTCCAAGACCGCTGGCATAGGGCGCCGCCCGGCTGCCGACACCATTGTTGAGGCGCAGCGGCTGCGGCACTTCGCGCTGATCGATGTAGAGTACGCTCTCGCCATCGAGTACGCCGAGCCGGATTGCCTCGCCCGTTAGATCGCGCAGCCGTTCCAGTTCAGGCTCCGCGGCGCCGCGCAGATCAAAGTCATCCCAGACCTTGTGCGCCCATTGGAAGAGACGCGCGGCGAGCCGATAGGTCTGATTGCGACCATCAAACCCCAACAACCGCTCTTCCACTAGCGCCTGCAGCAACCTGTGCAACGTGCCTTTGGGCATACCGGTCTGCTCGAGCAACTCGGTAAAGCGCAGGCCGGCAGGGGCGGAGGCGACGATGTCGAGTATCTGGATTCCGCGCGTCAGAGCCTGCACGCCGGGGGTCGACGGCCCTTCGGCCTCGACCTCTTTTTCAGGCGCAGTAACGCTCAGCTGGGGCTTACCCATAACCTCTCCCATGACCGGTGTTTTCCAGTCAGCTCATTGCGACTTTTGCCGCCGTGTTGCCATTCGAATATCTTGGAACTAAGTTCCATGTCAACACGTGCGATGACAAATGCCATCGCGGAGGAGGAAGAATGCGCATAACGAAGGTAGACCACTGGCTGGTCAGAATGCCCTTTACCGAAGACATTCTATGGGGTTCGGGCCGTCGTATCGGCACCACCAGGCTGGTTTGCCGTATAGAAACGGACGCTGGAATCACCGGCTGGGGCGAGACGATTTCGCTGATCGCCAATGTGCCGGCGGTCTTCACCGACATCGTCGCGCCCCTCGCAATCGGTTATCCGGTGGCGGACGTTGAGCGCCTCCATCGTCATGTGCTCGGCGCGGGCTTTTATCACCACAAGCGCGCGGCGGTGATGGCCATTGCAGCTCTTGAAATGGCGATGTGGGACGCGCTTGGAAAACAGGCCAAGCTTCCCCTTTATGCCCTATGGGGCGGCAAATGGCGGCAGGACGTCGAGGCGGCGGCTTATCTTTTTACCAATGAACCCCAGGGCCTGGCCGAGCGCCTGCAGCGCTTTCTCGACAAGGGGTATGAGACTTTCAAGGTCAAGATCGGCTTTGACGAGCGGACCGACATTGTTCTCGCCGAGACGGCACGCAAGGTCATCGGAGACCGCCCGCTCCGTCTCGACGTCAACGGCGCCTGGTATCGCAACACCGCCAAGCGGCAGTTGGAAAAGCTCCGGCCCTTTGATCCCGCCTATGTCGAGCAGCCTCTGGAACTCGATGACCTGGCCGGACATGCGGCGCTTGCCGCCCAGTCATCGGTGCCGATTGCGCTCGACGAAAGCGCGTACACGCTCGCTGACGTTGGCAATATCGTCCGCGCCGCGGCGGCCGATGTCGTCCTTCTCGATCCCCACGAGGCCGGCGGCCTCTGGCAGACGATAAAGGCGGCTGCAATATGCGAAGCGGTCGGGATACCCGTGACCCTCCATTCCGGCGCCGAACTTGCCCTGTCGCAGGCTGCCTATATCCATCTCGCCGCCTCCATTCCCAATATGTCGCTGGCGATCGATACCGAGCGCGCCTATCTCGGCGGCGACATCAGCCCCAACCCGCCAGCGTTGAACGCCGGCCGCTTCGTGATCCCCGAGGGACCGGGGCTGGGCGTGGATGTCGACGTATCCGCTTTGGAGCGCTACCGCGTCGATGGCATTGCCGGGGCCTATCTCGATACCAGCCGCAAAGACTGGTTCCCCACCAAGCCTGCATATTGAGACCGATCATGTATCTGGCCATTGAATGGACTTCCGCGGCCTTTCACGCTTGGAAGCTCTCCGGGGACGGCGACGTAACGGCCGAATATGCAAGCGCACGCGGGGTGAACTCCATCGCCAATGGCGCCTTCGAGGAAGCGCTTCGCGAGCAGGTTACCTCGTTGCTGGACGGGGTCGACACGATCCTGCTTTCAGGGATGATCACCAGCCGCACCGGTTGGGTGGAATCGCCTTTTGCCATGGTGCCGGCTTCGCCATCAGACCTTGCCGAGAAGGCTGTCTACCGACAGATGGAAGGCCTGCCCCGGCTTTGCTTTCTGCCGGGCATCGCGCGAAAAGAGCCCGTGCCAGATGTGATGCGCGGAGAAGAACTGGCAATCCTTGGCATAGAGGGACCGATACCACCCTTGGTGGTACTGCCTGGAATGCACGGAAAATGGGTCCGAACGAACGGCGCCGAGATCACTGATGTCTCGACCTTTATGTCCGGAGAAGTCCTCAATCTCCTGCGCAAGGATTCCCTTGTGGCAAAACTGATCCCAGCGACCTACGAACCGCGGCCAGAAGCCTTTGCCCGCGGCGTAGCCTTCGCCGCAGACCGCTCGGCGCTCTCCGGCGGCGTTCTGCAGCGCATTTTCTCCGCCCGTTCGCTGGTTCTCTTCGGCCAATTGGCGCCGGAAGACATCGCCGACTATCTCGAAGGACTGCTTCTCGGCTCCGAAATTGCCGAGGCACTCGAGGGCCATGAAAAGCCCGACGCCATTCCAATACTGGGTGAGAGCCGGATCGCAGGGCGCTATCGCGAGGCGCTTGGCCTTCTTGGCATCGAAAGTCCTTGCATCGTGTCGAGCGCGGCCCAGGGCTTTTCGCGCGTGCTGCCCCACCTCCGCTAAAGCCGAAGCCCGCAGCAACGCCATGAAAATTGAAGGTTATCACCAATACTGGTGATGACCGGCATACTCCTGCCCCGTAGAGAGCGCCCAGAAAAACGCATCAGGAACGCAAGATGATTGCCCAGGCCATAACTTTCTTTCTCTCGAACATTCCCCTCGTCATGTTTATTGCCGCGATCTTGATTGCGGCTCTGACGAAGCATCCGACATTTGCGCCCGAACGCTACTTCTCCTGGCTATTGCTGCTTTCGGTCGGGGTGGAAGCGCTATGGGGCGGTCTCTTTCACGTCTTTTTCCCGGAAATGGCCTCGGCACAGATCGGCTGGCAGCCCAGCCCCTATGAATTCGAGATCGGCGTTTCCGACATTTCGCTCGGCCTCGTTGCCATCGCAGCATTCTGGCGGAGCCTGTCGTTCAAGAGCGCCATCGCTATCTTCTCCGTCCTCTTCGACGCCGGCGTCCTCATCGGGCACTTCCAACAGGCCTTCGCCGCCAACAATTTCTCTCCGGACAATTTCGGCATCCTGCAGATCGTGACCGCGCTGCACATCATCATCATGCCAACATTGCTGTTCATGACATGGCGCCATCGAGACAACACGACGGCAAACTGAACAGGCCCCAAATGCGCCAGTCCCTCCGCACGACACTCATGATCACCGCGCTGGGGCTGGCTGCGCAGACGAGCGGGGCAATGGCGGCGGCCCCGGACTCCGTACTTTGCTGGTCGCAACTGGAACTGCTTCAGCGCGGCAACAAACTGACGGAAGCCGAGGCCGATCGCTTCAAAAAGCAATGCAGTTGCCTTGAAGAGAAGAACGAGGACAATGCCGCCGAAACCTGCGCCGAAGACGCTTCCCACTGACTAGGGAGCGCGCGAAAGCAGGCGCTGCAGGCCGCTGGTTTGCGGATTGTCCAGCAGGTCGGCCGGCGTTCCCTGCTCTAGGATGCGCCCATCTTCCATGAAAACGAGTTGATCGGCGACATCGCGGGCAAACTCGATTTCATGCGTGACGACGATCATGGTTGTGCCATGGGCCGCCAGGTCACGCATGACTTTGAGCACCTCACCCACAAGGAGGGGATCAAGCGCCGACGTCGGCTCGTCGAACAGCAGGGCCTTGGGCTTCATGGCCAAAGCCCGGGCGATGGCGACGCGCTGCTGCTGCCCGCCCGAGAGATCGCGAGGCCAGGCATTGGCCTTTTCGCGCAACCCCACGCGGTCCAGAAGAACCTCAGCCTCCTTCACCGCCTGATCCGTGCCGAGGCGTCGCACCACGCGCGGCGCCTCGATGATATTCTCGATGACCGTCATGTGGGGAAAGAGGTTGAAGGATTGGAAGACCAGCCCGACATCCGCGCGGCGGCGCGCGAGCACTTTTTCGCTAACCTCGTAGAGCCGCCCTTGCCTGAGGTCGTAGCCAAGAAACCCACCGTCGATCGTGACATGCCCGGCATCGGGAATTTCGAGATGGTTGATGCAGCGCAACAGCGTGCTTTTGCCTGAGCCTGAAGGCCCGATTATGCAGGTTACCGACCCCACGTTAACGTCGAGATCCACTCCAGCAAGAACGCGTGCCTCGCCGTAGCTCTTCGTCAGGCCACGGATGGAGATCATTGGCTGGCGGGTGCTCATCGGGATCCCCACAAGTCGCGAAGATCAGCCCCGGCGCGCCGCAGCGACCAACGCCCTTTCGAGCGCGTGTCGAACTGGCTGTAGTGGGCTTCGAGAAAGCCCTGGCCGATCGACATGACTGTTACGACTGCAAGATACCAGAAGGCGACGACGGCGAGCAACGGAATGGTCTCGAAGGTGCGGGCGTAAATGCTTTGGGCGGCGTAAAAAAGGTCGTCTACCGCGACATAGGTCACGAGCGATGTCAGCTTCAGAAGGCTAATCGCGGCATTGCCGGTGGGCGGAATGATGAAGCGCAGGGACTGTGGCGCAATGATACGCCGGAAAGCCTGTTGCCGCGTCATGCCGAGGCTGCGCGCCGCATCCCCCTGCCCCGCAGACACCGACAGGATGCCGGCCCGGACGATCTCAGCGATATAGGCCGCTTCGCACAGCGACAGGGCTATAACCGCCGCGGCATAGGGCGAGATGAGATCGTTGGTATCAATCGAGAACAGGGTGCCCAATCCCGGTATTGTCAGGGAAATTTCGCGCACGACGAGAGCAAGATTGAACCAGAAGATGAGCTGGATCAGCGAAGGAACGCCGCGAAATACCCAGACATAGACAAGGGCAATCACCCCCATCACGCGGCTCGACGACAGCCGCATCAAAGCGATCACTGTGCCCAGAGCCACCGAGATGGCGAGCACCACGGCGGTCAAAACCAGCGTCATGGCGAGGCCACGCAGGATTGATGGGTGGAAAAGATAATGCGCCACCGCATCCCATTGGAAATTGGCATTGCCGGCCATCGAGACGATCAGAGCCAGCGTTAGCGCGCCGACAATGACGGCAAGGGCGAGCGTGGCATATCGCGGGCGTGGCACGATGGGATAGGAAATACGTCCGGCACCGTCTTGTGGGCCCTGCCGATCGTTCATGACCAAGGTGCCAGCCTATTCGTCACGCAGGTCGTCCAGACTGTCGACGAAATAGGGCGCGGCAACCGCATAGCTGGCCATGCCATGCTGTTCCAGCACCTCATGGTACACTCCGGTTTCAAAGAGCGTAGCGAGCGCTGACAGCACCATTTGAGATGTCTCGGTATCGCCTTTGACAACGGCCAGCCCCAAAGGCGCAACATCGAAAAGCCGTGGCGCAACCACCAACTGACCATTGCTGATCCGTTCGAAATAGCTGGAGGCCGTCGCATCATCGACCCGGGCATCTATGCGGCCGGACATGACGGCCTGCACGATATCCTGAGACGAGTTGAAGACAGACTTGACCACACCCTCCTGTCTATTTGAAACGCATTCTTCGCTCAGCCTGTCGACCAGAAAGTCCGATGCGCTTCCCGCGGACACTCCGACACGCTTGCCGCATATGCCCCATTCATCGGCGAAATCCTCGGCAAGGTCGGGACGCGACGAGATGGCAATGCCACCGCGCAGAAAGACGATGAAGTCGACCTGTTCGAGCCTTTCGGCACTGATGGAGAAGGTCTCCCAGGCAATACTGAAGCGGCCGGAGGTCAATCCCGGCATCAGCGCTGGAAACGGGGTGCGCTGCAGGTCGAGGTCGACCTTGAGAAGCTTGGCCATGGCGCCGGCAAGTTCGATGACGATCCCTTCCGGCTCGCCATCTTCACCCACATAACCGAAAGGCGCGTAGTCGATCGTGTTGGCGATGGAGAGCTTGCCAGTCGCAGCAACTTCACTGGAGAGGACGATATCATCGGCAGTCGCTTCGCCGGCCGCGGTCATAGCCAGCAACGACGCAACGCCGATCCCCCGCCAGTGGCGGAACAGTCCGTGCCCAATCGCCGTTCCCCTGCTCGCGCAGTAAGAACCCTTCGAAGACTCGATCATGGCCCCGCGCAGACGCTGCATGAATTGCCCGCCACAAATTCATTGAGCGGGATAATAGACCTCAAATGACAGCCGGTCTACTTGGCCAATTGGCATAAAGCATTCAGGCTGCAACGAAATTGGACGCTGCTACCACGTCGTTCAAAATTTCGAAGGTTGCTTGCAATGAGCATAAGGTACAGTACTGTATGTTTCAGTACTAGAATGGTCCCCATGACCACATTACCAGGCAGGACACGACTTGGATTCGACAACAAGCTCGGACGGAGCAAAAACAGGCGCTGAAGGCGCGACGCAGCGCAAGACCCTGAGCCGGGAAACCTGGCTGGAAGCAGCGCGCAAGGTACTCGAGCGTCGCGGTATCGCCGCCGTCAAGATCGATGCGCTGGCGCGGCAGTTGAAGGTAACGCGCGGCAGCTTCTACTTCCACTTTGCCGGTCTGAGCGACCTGCATGCAGGGCTGATCGACATCTGGCGACAGCGCAACTGCGCACCTTTTGAGGCACTGGAACACTCCGAGACCGAAGGGCAGGTTCTGTTCGAAACGGTCGTGCGCGTCTGGGTCGATGAAAAGACCTTTACCCCATCGCTGGATCTCGCCATCCGCGACTGGTCGCGGTCTTCGCGCATGCTCGCGGCCGATGTTGAAGCAACCGACAAGCTGCGCCTCGATCTTCTCGCCCGCGCGTTTCGCGGCATGGGATATTCCGACGACGAAAGCACCGTCAGGGCGCGGATCACCTATCTGCACCAGATCGGCTACTACGCTGTCTCGTTCAAGGAATCGGTCGCGGATCGCAAGCGCTACCAGCCGATCTACGGTCGTGTACTCGAAGGGCCGCTTTCCCAATAAGGCGGCCCATCCCCTCACCAGTTCTGAGGATGAAGACCGAGGTCCAAAAGAGTAGCTCGTCTCTCCACATGCAGCCGCGGCATCGCGGCCGATCACAGGAGAGAAGAATGACACTGACGACTGCCGCCTGGCTGGCGATGGCCGCCTATTCACTGCACATCATGGAAGAATTCAGCTTCGATTGGCGGAACTGGGCGCGCGACGTCATCAAATTGCCCGTTGAATGGCCGGATTTTTACATAACCAACGCCGTCGTCGTTTCTGTCGGCATCGCCCAGGCAATGCTGGCCTCGACCATGCCGCTGGTGTCCCTGACATTCACTGGGCTGATGCTCATAAATGCCCTCTTCTTCCACTTCATGCCGATGATCGTCGCCAAAGGGCGCTACTCGCCTGGGGCATTCACCGCGCTGGTGCTGTTCCTGCCCTCCATTGCCTTTTCCTGGTCCACCGCACTTTCGAGCGGCGTTGCCGATATCGGCACGATCACGCTCGGTGTCGTCCTCGGGGCTGTGCTGATGGCCTATCCGGTGGTCATGCTGCGCCTTCGCTCGCGCCCCTACTTTCAACAGATCAAGCCGGCAGTCGCTCACTGACAGCGCAATCGCTCAACAAAGGAGTCGCAGATGCTGATCACTCGCCTGGGCAAGACGGCGCTGGTCGCCGCCATGGCGTTTTATGCCAGCCTCGTCGCTTTCGGGAATATCACCGACTACGGCACGAACTACGCCTTCGTCGAACACGTCATGAAGATGGACACCATCTTTCCGGGCGCCTCGATCACCTATCGGGCGATCGACAATCCCGCGCTCTGGCAGGCGTTCTATGCGCTCATCATTGCCGCTGAGACGGCCACGGCAATCCTCTGCTGGATCGGCGCGGTTCGCATGCTCGCCAGCACCAGGCGGGAGGCTACCGCCTTCAATCGTTCAAAGGCCTGGGCAATCGGCGGCCTGAGTTTCGGCTTTCTGGTCTGGCAGGTGGCCTTCATGTCTATTGGCGGCGAGTGGTTCGGCATGTGGCAATCCACGACCTGGAACGGCGTGCAGTCTGCCTTCCGGATTTTCATCACCATTCTTGGCGTACTGATTTTTGTCGCGCTCAGGGACGACGAGCTGCACGACTAGTCTCGTCGCCGATATATCAACGAAATCAGAGCCCTGCCGACCCTGTCGGCGGGGCTTTTCCGTGTCCGCAGAGCCCAAGTTCGGCTTTTTTCGGCTCATCACCAGTTCTGAGGATGCTGGCATGGGCAAGGCGGGACTAATCCTGCCGCCATGTTCGGGACCGACGGTTTTGCCGGCTCGCCCAGGCGTACTTGGCCCACCGCCAGCGCCACTCACACCATGCAAGGATACCGAAATGACCACGACCTATAGCAGCGCCGCCATTGCCACATTCGAAAGCCACCTGGACGCTGAAGCTGCCGTGAAGACGCTGACCGCCGCGGGCTTCGCACCGGCCACGCTCAGCGTCATCGGCAAAGGCTACCACACCGAGGAAAAGGTGATGGGCTTTTACAATGCCGGTGATCGCATCAAGATCTGGGGCAAGCAGGGTGCCGTCTGGGGCGGCCTGTGGGGCGCCCTGCTTGGCGGCCTCCTCGTCACCTCCCCGGCCATCGGCCCGGTGGTGATCGTTGGCTATCTCGGCGCCGTCGCCGTGACCGCCATTGAAAGTGCAGTTGTCGCCGGCGGCGTCAGCGCCATCGGCGCGGCGATCTACAGCATCGGCATTCCGAAGGACAGCGTGCTGCGCTACGAAACCGCAGTAAAGGCCGATGGCTTCCTCGTCATGGTGCACGGCGATGCCGCAGAGGTAGATCGCGCCCGCGCTCTTCTCGCCGCGTCTGCCAGCTCGGTCGACATCCACAATGATCTTTCGGCACCGACCGTCGCTGCAAGCGCCGCCTGACCGATGGCGCCGGTCGGCATGGCCGGCCGGCGCATCATTTCTTCTTCAGAGTTGGACCGCCTGCAGGCTGGTCCCGGAGGCCAAAGTGTCCCTTACCAAAATCCTCAGAATTGCCTTTGCCAGCTTGATCCTCGCCTTCGGCGCGGTCCCTGCCATTCCGGCAATCGCGCAAGACATGAATGCGACGATCATCGTACCGGACGCTCCGGGCGGCGCTCGTTTTACCGGCTGCTACAATGTCGCTCAGCGGCTCTATGGCCCCTATCGCATGACCTTCTGCCTCGAGCAGCGGGGCAGCTACACGGTGACCGGCGGCGGCGTAACCTGCAACGGTCGGCTCAACTGGTCGGCCAGCGGCCGCACCATCGAAGTCGATCTATCGCGAACCTCGTGCGGCAATGGCGTGGCCTGGACCGCAGACAGCATGAGCTGCCAGGGTACCGGCCTTTTCCCCGGCTCGGGCGCGGGCTCCATCATCGGTAACGCCGTGGCCAAGGTCATTGCGCCCAACATGCCCACCATCAACGGCCTGAGCTGCACCTATTACCCCAATGCTCGTGGCGAACAGCCAACCCAGATCACCGCCCGGCGCATGAGCTGACCGCTGGTCAGCATCGCCCCCGCTCACAAGGATGAGGTTTGAAATGTCTCAGGAATACGTGGCGACTCCCGCCGGGCTCTTAGGCCTGATCACCGTACGAAATGTAAGCCGCCTGGCGCTGGTCGTCATGGCACTTTTCCCCACGCTCTGGGGCTTTCTCGGCCTCATCAATGACGTCACCGACTTCAACGACACCGTCGTGAATGCGGTTAAGCCGATGATCGAGATGACTAATACCTACGGCAATCCGCTTCAGCAGGTCCGCGCCATCACCGCTCCATGGGCGGCAACCGTCGGGCTGATCGGTATCATGTCCGTTGAAACCCTTGCAGGAATTTTCGGCTTGATCGGCCTCTTGATGATGGTCCGCAATCTTGGCCGCAGCAGCGCCGATTTTGCGAGGGGCAAGGCCTGGATGATGCTCGGTTGCCTCTTTGCGGTCCTCGTCTGGGGCATTGGCTTCATGGTCATTGCCGGCGATTATTTCCTGTCCTGGGAAGCCAAGACCATGCCGCTCTCCAATCAGCTTGGGGGCATGATCTATTTCCTTCCCAATGCGCTCGGACTGATCCTCGCCACTCTCCACCGCGAAGAGGTTTGACTCTCTGGCCGGACCCGCGCCGCAATGGCGCGGGCCTTTCAACAAGGATAGTTCCCATGTCCATTTCAGAAGACGCGGCCGCCCAACTCTACCAGGAGGCAGTACGCAACAACGTTCGCAAGTCGTCGCTGCGTTATCTCATCCAGGCCGGAATGATGATTGTCGCCGGCCTTCTGGCCATCCTCTTTCCAATCATTTCCTCCGAAGCGCTGGTGCTGACGATAGGCTGGTTACTGGTCATCAGCGGCCTTGTTCAGGCGGTTGGCTTTATCTTTGCGCATCGGGGGCCGTTTGCGGGCCTGCAAATGGTGTCGGTTGTCCTCTCACTGCTGATCGGCTTCCTGATCCTGCGCAGTCCGGCCCAGTCGCTTGTCACCTTCAGCCTGCTCATCGTTGTGTTCCTCATGATCGAGGGGATTTCCAAGATCATGTGGGCCATCACGATCCGGCCCATGGAGGGCTGGCTATGGGTGTTACTGAGCGGCGCACTCGGCGTCGCTCTGTCGGTGCTGCTGCTTCTCACCATCGACACGACAGCCAGCTGGCTGCTCGCGCTTCTCGTTGGCGTGCAACTGATCAGCATCGGCGCAAGCCTCTTCTATCTGGCCTGGACAGTGCGCAAGGCAGCCAAGGCCTGACGACGCCTCAACTATTCACAACGGGACCGGTCCTGCCCTGGCAGACCGGTCCTTTCCTTTTAAGCCAAGTCTGCCACGCATGACCTAAATGCGAAATTGGACTCGCCAAATAACATACAGTTGTGTATTGTACTTTCACAGCAGTCGAAAACTATGGCGGGACGGTCATGGAATTTTCTTCGATTATCGGTGACATCTACGATGCCGGCTCTGACGGCGGTGACTGGAAGGCGGTTGGACGCAAGCTGTTCAACTGCTTTGGTGCCGATGCCGGCACGCTCCGGCTCAAGCGACCTAATGGTCTGTGGGCCAATGTTTTCGAGCTGTCGTCCGAGGGCGAGAGCACCTACGCCGACTACTACAGCCACATAGATCCCATCCGCGCCGCGATCTCTCGGATCGAGCCCAATGGCAACTGGTCGTCGGCAGTGGCAGTCGTTTCGGACCTGGTTGAAGAAGATCACTACCATAAGAGCGAATTCTATACCGATTTCGCCCGCCCTGCCGGGCAGAACCACATGCTTATTGGCGCGGTTGGGGACAAGGACCACACCGTCATCGGCTTTTTCCGCGACTCGATGGAGTTCAGCGACCGCGACAAGCACACTTTGGCAACGCTGCTGCCGCATCTGCAGCGTGCCATCCAGTTTTCCCAAAGACTGCGGAAAGCGGAAATGGACGCCCGCGTCGGTTATGCCGCCTTTGAATCCCTGCCCGGCGCAGCCCTTGTCGTTGATGCCGAACTGAACGTGCTTTTCGCCAACTCGACGGCGGAATGCACCCTTTCCCGTCGAGGGCTTCCCATCGGCATCAAGGCCGCCTCGCATGCCGACAATTCCCCCCGGCTGTCCATAAATGCCAGGGAAAAATCCGCGCAACTGCGGGCCATGGTCGAAAATGCCGCCCATGGCGGCAGCGGTGGCGCACTGCGCCTCGAGCTCGACACCGGCGAAGACGATCGCATCGACCAACTTGCGGTTTTCGTCTCCCCCCAGCCACCGCAGTTTTTGACCCGCGAAATCGAGTTCGGCGAGACCGCTCCGGTGCTCATCCTGATCACTGAACTCTCTCGTCACAGCGCTCCCAAGCCTTCGCTGCTGAGCGACCTTTTCGGCCTCAGCATTGCCGAAGGCGCCGTCGCGCTCGCTTTGCTGGGTGGGCAGACGGCAGAAGCGGTTGCCCGTGAACGCGATGTCTCGCTCGAAACCGTACGCAGCCAGATCCGCACCGTGTTGCGCAAGACCGACGCGACCAATCTGCGCGACTTCGAGCGCATCGGCGCCCTGCTGACGACGCTGTCGCACTGATCCAAGCTCACCAGTTCTGAGGATGCCAGCGAGGCCGGCGCCGCCTAGACATGAACAAGCCGCCCTGACTGGCGGCGTCTGTTCACTGGAGAATCCGATGATCATAAAGGCTCTATTGGTCCGTGCGACCGGCCTTCGCATTTCGCTCGACAAAAGCGATCGACGCCGCTCGCGCATGGCCGCGTGGGCATAACGCCATGCCCGCACAAAAACGTGCGAAATGGCGGCGTACCGTTCTTGTCCCGATCATCGGCGGAGCAATCCTGACCCTCATTGGCAGCGCGCTGCTTGCCGACCAGCTTGGATACGTCCTGCCCTATCGTTGGGTGTTTCTGCTTCTGCTGGTGCCGGCTGCGGCAGCCCTTGCCGACGGGATACGAACGGCCGGAGCATTTGGATGGCGCAATGTGCACGCGATGGCGCGGATTATCGCCGGCGTGCTTTTCGCAGCAATCGGCATGCTCATGTTTTTCGAACTCAATACCGGGGTTATCCTGCCGGCGCTGATCATGATCCTTGGCGCTGGCACAGTTGCGCGGGCTTTTCTTAATCGAGTCTGACGCGATGAATGCAAGACGCGCGACGTCACCAGTTCTGAGGATGTCGCGCTCCACCGCCGGCGCTATCAGTCCCCATAGAAATCAGGCGCCGCGCCGCAATCAGCACACCAATCGGGAATCGAAATGCCTGCCAAATCCGTCATGTCCTCCCTGGTCTCCCTGGCGAGCGCCGGCCTGCTCCTTCTGGCAGCCTGCGCGACCGTTGCAGCACAGGACAGTTTCTATAGCGCGGACGCCGCACAGATCGCGGCTGGCTATGCCGGGTCGCTCATCCACAATGCAAAAGACGATGTCTCGGTCTTTGGCGGCAGCAAATACCAGATCCTCTATCGTTCAACCGGTCTCAAGGGCGAACCGATCGCCGTTTCGGGCATGGTCTTCGTTCCGCCCGGAAACATGCCGGAGGGCGGTTGGCCAATCGTTGCATGGGCCCATCCCACGAGCGGCCTCGTGTCCAAGTGCGCGCCATCCATGGCGGCCGGCGGAACCGGTCAGGTTCAGGGGCTCGAAGCGCTGCTGAAGCAGGGTTATGTCGTGACGGCCACTGACTATCCGGGTCTTGGAACGGCAGGTCCGCATCCATTCCTGGTGGGCGAAAGCGAGGGGCGAGCCGTGCTCGACTCCATCCGCGCCGCTCGCGAGCTAATTGGCGGAAAGTCGCCACACGCCGCTCTTTGGGGGCATTCCCAAGGCGGACAGGCTGTGCTTTTTGCCAGTGAAATTGCAGGCCAATATGCGCCCGACATCGATCTGGTGGGTGTCGGCGCAGCCGCACCAGCGACCAACCTTGGCCGCTTGATGGATGATGACATCAACACGCCCGGCGGGCGCAACCTGCTGGCCATGGCGCTCTATTCCTGGGCCGAGGTTTTTGGCGCACCAATCGACAATGTGGTGACGCCGGACGCGTTGAAGACGGTGGACAGTCTCGCTCAGGATTGCCTCGAATCCATCTTCGATCTGCCTGCCCGCTACTTCGACGGGAAGGACCTGATGCAGGACTTCCTCTCGGTTCCGGGCATCACCAATATCGAGCCCTGGAAAGCCCTGATGGAAGAAAATTCGGCAGGGACACTCCCAGCGCACCTGCCGGTTTTCATCGCCCAGGGCACCACCGACAACACCGTGCCCGAAACCGTCACGGCCGACTACATGTCGAAACTATGCGGCGCCGGTTCGGCCGTCACCATGCAGCTCCTGCTCAATGTTGGCCACCTCGACACCGCCAAGGACAGCGCCGGCGACTTTGTCGACTGGCTCACCAATATCGACGCGGGGGAACCCGTCACCAACAACTGCCCCTGATCATCACAGACTTCTCAAATTCGGACACGTTCACCATGGAAATCCTGCAGCAATTCCTCACGCAAACCCCGGTCTGGGTTTGGTTTCTTCTCGTCTATCTCATCATGAAGGGTGTCAAGGCACGCCGGCCCGGCGATACGACCCTCCTGAAGATGGCGATCATCCCCGTCATCTTTACAGCCTGGGGCCTGTCCGATCTGGTTACCCTTTATGGCGTTGCGGCGGATACGACCCTGCTCTGGCTTCTCGGAATTGCAGCGGGTTCGGTGATCGGCTGGATGATCGTATCGCGCTACGCCATCGTCGCTGACAGGGCCGCAGGCGTGATCCACCGTCCGGCAGACAACACACTTCTGCCGTTGCTGCTATTGACCTTCGCCATCAAGTACAGCTTCGGCGTGATCGGCGCGACCTCTCCCGCCCTGTTGGCAGAGATGGGTTTCCGCATCGCCGACCTCGTGCTCTCGGGCCTCTTCACCGGCATCTTCATCGGCAAGTTCCTGCGCTATGTCTGGGTCTGGAACGCCGCCGCAGCACCTGCCGCGAGCGCCTGATCCGCGCACCGCGCTCTATGGAGACCACCATGCACAAGCTATCGCTTCCTACCAGCATCGCGCTCATCGTCGCCCTCGGCTCGTCGGCATGGGCGCTGGAATGCCCGGTGCCCGCCAAGATCGACGACGCCGCCACCGCGGCCAAAATTCAGGAACTGCTTCCGGCTGACACCGACCTCGACGCGCCCGATGCGCTGCAGAGCGCCGTGTTCGATCTCAAGGCTGCTGGCATTTCCGATGACCTGATCCTCGACAACCTGATCTCCGTCCGTTGCGCCGCCGTCAACGCGCAGACCGGCGTTTCGGACGACGAGAAGACCCAGCAGGTCGAGGCATTTTCGCAATCCGCCAACGATGTCGTTTTCAGCGATGTCGACTGAGCGCTGAGACGGCGGCGACAGGGAGGAGACGCAGATGTACTATGCCATGGCTTGGGGGCTGATGCTCATCATCCCCGTGATCTCCGTCCTCGGCGAAGCGATGACCACCGCTTCGCCAGATATGGTGTGGCTCATCGCCAAATGGTTCGTCTTCTGGGGCATCGGGGTTCGACTGCTGAGCGCCGGCATCAGACAGTCGATACAGCCGGCATTCACGGCGCGCACCATCTTCCGGATGGAAAGTCCGGACGCCGAGAAGCTCGTGGCCGAAATCGGCTTCGGCAATATCGCCATAGGCTCCGTCGCCTGCCTCAGCCTTGCGTTTCCCGCATTCGTCGCACCCATAGCACTGTGCGGCGGGCTTTTCCTCGGTCTCGCCGGCATAAAGCATATCGGCAATTCCGGGCGCACGCCGGAAGAGACCACCGCACTTCTGACGGACCTGATTATCGGCGTCGTGGGCCTCGGCTCGGCCATCTTGTTGCTGGTGCGATAAGTCATGAGCGCCGCCGTTATGGACCAGACAAGCCGAAAGCCCTGGCTGGTTCTGATCGCCATGACGGGCGGCCTCTCCATGGTCATGCTAGACCAGACCATCGTCACCGTGTCCCTGCCGACCATGATGCGGGACATTCCGCTATCGGCCGGCGGCGCCCATTGGGTGGTCAGCGCCTATGTGCTGGCGATGGCAGCACTGGTGGCGCTTGGTGGGCGCGTCGGGGATTGGCTGGGCGCTGTCACCGCATTTCGCATCGGCGTGATCCTATTCTTTGTGGCCTCCTGCGGCTGCGGACTTGTGCCGACCGGCGGCCATGGCGAGCCGATACTTCTCCTGTTTCGAGCGCTGCAGGGGGCCGGCGCGGCGCTTATGCTTCCGGCCTCGCAATCGGTTGTTACCAGCGCCTTCCCCCTCGAAATGCGCGGCCGCGCGCTCGCGGTCTATGTCGGTGTCGGACAGATTTTTCTCGCCATAGGCCCGCTGCTGGGTGGGTTCCTGACCGAAACCGTCTCCTGGCGATCCGTCTTCTGGCTCAATGTGCCGGTCGGACTGGCGACCCTGATCCTCGTTCACCTCGTCAAACCAGACAATCACGCGGACGGCAAACCCCCCTCACTGCCAATCGCGGCCCTGCTGGTCGCCGGCATGGCACTATTCATCCTCGGCGTGCAGGAAGGCCCCAATTTCGGCTGGTCATCACCGATGACTCTGGGCTCGATAATTGTCGGACTACTGCTGTTGTACTGGCTGGTGAACCACCAGTGGCACTCGAGCGACCCGCTGGTCGACGTCCGGCTGGTTGCAGTGCCAGGCATTGCAGGCGATCTCCTGGTGTTGACCCTGGTGCAGGCCAGCATGCTCGGCATGGTGCTTTATGGAACGCTCTACCTGCAGAATGTTCTCCACTTTACGCCGCTCGCGGCCGGCGCCGCATCGCTGCCGCTGATCCTCGGCATCGCGGTAGGCGCGCAAGTGGGTGGCCGCATGTTTGACCACTTTGGCATAAGGCCGCCCGTATTGATTGGACTGACGCTCGCCGCGATCGGCACGAGCGCATGGGCCCTGGCGCTGCTGGGCTCCAACTATCTCTGGCAGCTTCCCGGCATGCTGCTCGCCGGGCTCGGCCTTGGCCTCGTGCAATCCCCCACCGGGGTCGATGCCCTCAGCCGCGCTCCGGAAGCCGAGCGCAATCAGATGTCAGGCCTGATCCAGACCCTGCGCCAGACGGGCGGAACGATCGGCATTGCCATGACAGGCGCTGTGGTGCTGACACTCGAACCCGCGGGCTCGGCCGCCGCGACCGCCCGTTTCCCCATCGCTGCCGCCTTCGGCCTTTCGGCATTCGTGCTGGTTGTAGCTCTCGCCTGCGCCTGGCCGTTGTTGTCTCGACAGCGACTAACAGTTACCGCAAGAGACGGCAGCGCCGGCTGACCGGCACTGCCTTCTGGCTGACGTCGGCGCTGGCCAGGTCATGTGAAGCATCCTGGACGAAAATGGAGTCGAAATGGATCTGTTGCGCGAAGCCTCGAATTCCGTCGCGCCCTACATCCACTCCTACGGCCTCCTGGCCCTCTTCGTTCTCATTTATCTCGAGTCTCTCGGGCTGCCACTGCCGGGCGAAACGGCGCTGCTCGGCGCGGTCGCGCTCGCTTATGAAGGGCAATTGCCCATTCTCGGCATCTTTGGCGTGGTCGTGGTCGCCGCCGTCCTGGGCGACAATACCGGTTATCTGATTGGCCGCTATGGCGGCCGAAAATTGATTGCACGGTTCGGAAAACTCGTTGGATTGACCGAGGAAAGACAGACGTGGATCGAGGGGCTTTACGCCAAGCGCGGCCCGCTCATCGTCATCGGTGCCCGGTTTGTCGTCATCCTGCGCCAGCTCAATGGCGTCGTCGCCGGGTCGATGAACATGGCGTGGCCGGTCTTCTTCCTGGCCAATGTCACTGGCGCCATTCTCTGGACGGGCGCCTGGTCCTTTGGTCCCTATGTCGTCGGTCACCTCGCCGGCGCGTGGTTCCGCTAGATCAACCCATCATGCGTTGATCAAGGCTCGCCATGATCCAGAGGCTGCCGCCGACCATGATAAGGATCAGCAGCCCGGTGAAGAGGATCAGTTGCAGATCCTCGCGCTTGGAGCGCGACAGGTCGATATGGAGAAAAAAGCGAAACTGCGCGGCAATCTGGATGAGCGCCAGGATGCCTATGGCTGCAAGAAGAGCGGACCCCGCGAGAACCTTGAAGACAGCGAGGCCGAAGGCAATTGCCGTCAGCACCACCGCCAGCCCAAGGCCCCAGACATAGGACCGCGTTTCGCTTTGGGCGTCCGACGAGGGCTGGGCAACGACATGCCCCCGATAGTCGCCTTCCCAGGGACCGCTCATGATGCCACCGCTGGCAGATAGACAGTTGTAAAGATCACAATCCACACCAGATCCAGAAAATGCCAAAAGAGGCCGAGCCTGAGGATGCGCGAGCGCACCTGCCGACTGAGGCCGAATGTAGAGACCTGCACCAGCATCACCACGATCCAGATGCAGCCGACCAGCATGTGCAGTCCATGCGTTGAGAGCAGGACGAAAAAGCTCGAAAGGAAGCCGCTCGTCTGTGCGGTGGCCCCCTGCCCGATCAGGCTGGCGAATTCGCGCAGTTCAAGGCCGACAAAGCCAAGCCCCAGAACCAGGGTAACGCCAAGCCATAGTGTGACCGCGCGTTCGCGTCCCTCCTTGAGCGCCACCGCGCCCATGCCGAAGGTAAAACTGCTGACCAGGAGGACCAGCGTCTCGACGAAGGCATTGCCGATATCGAAGAGTTCGGGCCCCGTGGGGCCGCCGGCGGTCCGGTTGACCATGGTTGCATAGGTGGCAAAGAGCAGCGCGAAAAGGATCGCGTCGTTCATCAGGAAGGTCCAGAAGCCGAAGACCGTCACTTCGGTGTGGCGCTCATCCTCCGGTCGCGCATGGGAGAGGTTGATGCCGGGATGGTGTCTGACCTGCACGCTCACGAGTTTGCCTCCTGTCGGGCCCGGACGGCCGCGTGCCACCGCAACTCGGTAGCAGTGATTTCTTCGGCACTGATGATGCGCGTCGTCTCGGTCGCAAAACTGCGGACGATAATGGTGCCAATGACCCCGACGACGCCGACCGCAGCCAGCCACCAGATATGCCAGACGACGGCAAAGCCGAGGACGAAGGCGAGACCGCCAAAGATCGGGCCAAGCGCGGTGTTGCGTGGAACCTCGATGGGCTCGTAATGCGTCGGCCAGATGTAGGGCCGCCCGTCCTCCTTGGCAGCCTGGAATGCGTCCAGTGCCGACACCTGACGCAGCACGGCGAAATTGTATTCGGGAGGCGGCGACGAGGTCGACCATTCAAGGGTCTGCCCACCCCAAGGATCGCCGGCAAGATCCATGGTCCCCTCGCGGTGTCGGATGCTGACGACGAGCTGGATGACCTGGCAACCAATGCCCAGCAGCACCGACAAGGCGCCGATGGCCGCGACCACGAAGTAGATCTGCCACTCGGGCTGATCGTAATAGGCCATACGCCGGGCAGCACCCATGAAGCCGAGCACATAGAGCGGCATGAAGGCGAGATAGAAGCCCGCGACCCAGAAGACAAAGGCTCTTCGCCCCCAGGTTTCATCAAGCCGGAAGCCTGTCGCCTTGGGGAACCAATAGGCATAGCCCGCGAACAGCCCGAACAGCATGCCCGGCACCAGCATGTTGTGAAAATGCGCGATCAGGAACAGCGTGTTGTGGAACACATAGTCGAGCGGCGGGATGGAGAGGATCACCCCGGTCATGCCGCCGATGACGAAGGTGACGATGAAGGCGATCGACCACAGCATCGGCGTTTCGAAGCGCAGCCGGCCCCGGAACATGGTTAGGATCCAGTCGTAGACCTTCACGCCCGTCGGCACGGCGATCACCATGGTCATGATGCCGAAGAAGGCATTCACATTGGCGTCGGCGCCCATGGTGAAGAAGTGATGCAGCCAAACCGTGAAGGATAGCACCGCAATGCACATGGTCGCATAGACCAGCACATTGTAGCCGAAGAGTTTTTTCTGGCTAAAGGTCGGGATGACGGTCGAGAAGATGCCAAAGGCCGGCAGGATCAGGATGTAGACTTCCGGATGCCCGAATATCCAGAAGATATTGGCATAGTTCATTACGTTGCCGCCGCCGTCATTGGTGAAGAAATGCATCCCCAGGTAACGATCGAGCGCCAATAGGCCACCGGCGACGGTCAGGCCCGGAATGGCGAAAATGACCAGCAGGCTGGAGCACAGTGCGGTCCAGCAAAACAGCGGCATCTGCATCAGCTTCATGCCCGGCGCGCGCATCTTGTAGATGGTGACGATGAAGTTGATGGCGCTCAGCGTCGTGCCGATACCGCTAACGAGAAGCGCCATGATCCAGTAGTCGACGCCTACAGTCGGGCTGTAGCTCAGCTCGGTATAGGGCGGATATCCCGTCCAGCCGCCGGTCGAGAAGACACCGATGACCAGCGAAGCCATGACGAGTGCGGCGCCGGCCGCCGTCAGCCAGAGGCCAATGGCATTGAGCAAGGGAAATGCGACATCGCGAGCACCCAGCTGCAGGGGCACGACATAGTTCATGATGCCGAAGAGGAATGGCATGCCCATGAAGAAGATCATGATCGTACCATGCGAGGAAAAGACCTGCTGGAAATGGTCGGGCGTCAGATAGCCCTCGGCATTCATAGCGATGGCTTGCTGCGCCCGCATCATCAGCGCATCCACAAAGCCGCGCAACAGCATCACCAGTGCCAGGATTACATACATCATGCCGATCTTCTTGTGATCGGTCGTCGTGAACCACTCGCGCCAGAGATAGGGCCAGGCCCTGAGCCAGGTGATGAGACCGACGACGACCGCCCCGCCCAGCACGATGACGCCAGCACCACCTGCGGCAATGGGACTGTAGAAGGGAAGCGCATCGAGCGTGAGCTTGCCAAAGAGCATGCTGGAATTCATGGATTGTGCTCCGCATGCGGTGCAGTTGTGGTGTCGGCTTCCATGTGCGGCATGGAGCCGTGCGAAGCGATGATGGATTGGAAGAGGCCATCCTCGACGCCTGAATAGAGCCGGACCGGACCGGCTATGGTTGGGGTCGAGAGGGTTTTGAAACTGCCGCCATCGAGCGTTTCTCCGGCGTTGCGGGCCTCGGCGACAAAGGCTTGGAAGGCGGCAACATCGACCGCTTCGGCGTTAAAGACCTGGGCGGAAAAACCATCGCCGTTGAACATGGTGTTGCGCCCGTCATAGATCCCGATGCGATCAGCCATCAGGTTCAGTTCGGTCTGCATGCCGGCCATTGCGTAGATCTGTCCGCCGAGGGCCGGGATCATCAGCGAGTTCATCACGCTGTCGGAAGTCAGTTCGATCGTCACAGGCCGGCCGACCGGAAAGACCAGGCGGTTCACCGAAGCGATGTTCTCTTCGGGATAAATGAACAGCCACTGCCAATCGAGCGCGACGGCCTGAACCACGAGCGGCGGCTGGCCTGACGACAGTGGCTTGTAGGGATCGAGATCATGCGTGCGGTTCCAGACGACGAACCACAACATCACGACGATCAGCACCGGCAGAAACCAGAGCCCAAGTTCGACGAGGCGCGAGCCGCCCCAATGCGGCGTATACGCCGCTGCCGCGTTGCCGGCCCGATAGCGCCACACGACCAGCGCCGTGAGAACGATGACCGGCAGGACGACGATGAGCATGAGGCCGACGGAATCGAAGAACAGGTCCCTCGTTGCCGCCGAAACCGGCCCTGCTGGATCGAGCATTGTATCCTTGAACATCGCGTCTCCGGGCGCGTCGCGCAGTACTGGCCGCAACGTTACGGGTGTGAATGAACTTCAAACCGGGATTTGCTTCATCCCCACTTCTGGGGATGGCGAGAGATCGCCTCAGCCGAGCGTGTCGAAATACTGGCTTATCCAGAATATCTGATAGGCGAAGTGGACAAGGACTGCCCCGATCTGCACGCGACGGTCCGCCCAGCGGATGGCAACGGCGCAAAGGATCAACCCGAATGGGATCTGGATGGCATAGTCGATGCCATACCGCTCCCAATATTGATTGCCTTTGATCAGCGTATCGATCGCATCGAAGAGGAATGTGACAGCGAAAATCCCGAAGAACCAGTGGCGGCGCTGCAGGAAGAAATCCTCGTAGCTTTCATATTCGTCGATATTGTCGGGCGCGAGCAAGGCCGCAAGCAGGAAGAGCGTAACGGCATAGAGGATCAGGAACAGCGTGATCCCGAAAGTCCAGTGGGCGAGCTGGAACAGCGAAAACTCCCACCACCAGAAGAGCACAAGCTCGACAAGCATCGAACCCATCCACAGGAGGTGGATCGAGGACAGGTTTGCCCGCTTGGGATGCTGGATCATTCCGGCCACGGTCATCAGCAGCCGCGTCATCCCCAGGCCGATGACCATGCCCATGACCACGCGAATATGGGGAAAGAGTTCTGGCGATAACACGGGATCCATCTAGGCCGGCTGCTGATCGGTTGACGATGCAGCAGGGCTAGCCGCGAGAGCGGCTGGGCCGCATCCTCAGAACTGGTTAGCCCGGCTACGCCGCGTGAAATTTCCAGCCCTTCGTGTCACCAGTTCTGAGGATGCCGGGGCTCGGCTGGCGCGGCTATTGGCTGGCACACAACCTGTGGAGCCTGCTGTGTCCAAGACCGTAATCGAACATGTACTGAGCCGCCTCAAAGCCATCGGCATCGACGACATATTCGGTGTGCCCGGCGACTATGCCTTTCCAGTCAATGACGCGATCAACGACAGTGCCGAGATCAACTGGATCGGGTGCGGCAATGAACTCAATGCCGGTTACGCCGCCGATGGCTATGCGCGCATCAAGGGAGTCGGTGCGCTCTGCACCACCTTTGGCGTCGGGGAACTGAGTGCGATCAACGCCATTGCCGGAGCCTATGCCGAACACCTGCCGGTGTTTCACCTGGTGGGCATGCCCAATATGGCAACGCAGGCAGGTCGCAAGCAGGCCCATCACACGCTCGGCGACGGCGACTATGATCTCTTCCGCAAGATGAGCGACCCGGTGGTTGCGGCTTCCGCCATCATGACGCCGGACAATGTGGCCTTCGAGACCGAACGGCTGATCCACGAGGCGCTGTACCATCGGCGCCCGGTTTATATGGGCTTTCCAGCCGACCTGGCCCTGCGGCCCGCGCTAGGAACGGCGCAGGAAATCCCGCTACCTCCGAGCGACACAACCGCCCTTGCCGCTGCGGTCGAGGCAATTGTTGAGGCTGTTGCGACTGCCAATTCGGCCGTGGCGCTGGCCGGGATGCTCGTGGGCAGGACAGGCAATGCTGCAAGGCTGGAACGGCTTCTGGACATTTCAGGCCTGCCCTTTGCCACAATGTTCATGGGCAAGTCGGTGATCGATGAGCAGCATCCCAACTATATCGGCATGTATGACGGCGCCCTGCTCGAACCGGAGGTCAGGGAAATGGTGGAAGGCGCGGACCTCGTCATCGACATCGCCGCTCCGCTGACCGACTTCAATAGCGGCGTCTTCACCGCAAGGCTGGACGACACGCGCACCATCTGGATCGGCCACCACGAAACCCGTATCGGCACTCGCACCTTTCGCAATGTCGAGCTGGGCGACGTGATCGAGGCGCTGATACACCGCCTCAGCCATCGCGACTGGCCCAAACGCCGGCCCGGCACGATCGAGCATGGCATCTATGACGCCGGAGACAAGATCGATGCAGTCTCGCTCTACGGCCGCTGGTCGAGTTTCATCTCGCCCGGCGATATCCTCGTTGCCGAAACCGGTACGGCCTCGATGGGTCTTGGTTTTGCCTATTTGCCGGCCGGGGCGAGTTTCCACAATCAGACTCTCTGGGGTTCCATTGGCTGGGCCACCCCGGCCGCGCTTGGCACGGCCGTTGCGGCGCCGGATCACCGCACGGTGCTGGTCACCGGCGAAGGATCGCACCAGATGACTGTCCAGGAACTTGGGCAATTTGCGCGCCTGGGCCTCAAACCCATCGTCTTCGTGCTCAACAATGACGGCTATCTCATCGAACGCCTCCTCGCCAGAGACGGGGAAGCCGCCTATAACGACGTGGCGCCCTGGCGCTACATCGAGCTTCCGCATGCGCTTGGCTGCGACGACTGGCTTTGCCTCCGCGTCAGCACCTGCGGGGAACTGGATGAGGCAATGCTGCAGGCTCGCGCTGCGACAACCGGCGTCTATATCGAAGTCGTCACCGGCCGCTACGTTTCCTCGGACCTGGCGCTCAAACTGCAAACCGCAATGCAAGCGATCTACAAAGCCTCGTAATCGTGCCGATCAAAGCAATCTCGTCGCGACCAGACCTCGACCTTGCGGCCAAAAACTGTTTGATACGGCTCGTTCCAACCAGGAGAGCGCCGTGGCACTTTTTGCCGTGAGTTTCATGCTTGAAGACGGAAGCGACTACAATGATCGCTACGCCGCGCTGACCAAAGCAATCGAACAAGCCGCCGATGGCGACGTTTGGTCGGAAACCTCGTCCTTCTATCTCGTGAGCTCGACCCGAAATTCGGTTGGCCTGAAAGACGAGATCACGACGGCAGTCGCGCTGCAGGATGGCGACGTGTTGCTGGTCATCAATCTCAGCAAGACCAAGGGTCACGCCACCAGCGGGCTCGCAAAAAAGACCCTGTTCAAAAAGCTGATCGAACAGCGCTAGCCAGCCGTGGCGGGCCGGGCTCTGCCTTCACACCGCTTCGACGTCGGCGAGAGAGGTTTGCGACTGCTTCACCGCCACGACTACTTCGACCCGGCTCCTGACCTTCATCTTGTGCATAAGGCTGGTCATGTAGTGCTTGACGGTCTGCTCGGTGAGATCGAGCGTTCTGGTGATCTCTCTATTGGTCTGGCCGAAGAGGAGCTGTCCAACGATCTGCTTCTCCCGCCGGCTGAGGCTGAAAATGGCGCCCGGCGGGGCCGCCGACTGCCGTGCGCGCATGGCGCTCATGACCTCCGCCGAGAATTTTTTCGAGATGACCAGCTCGTCGCGCGCCCGGATCGCCCCAAGCAATTCTTCGATCGGGTCGCTCTTGAGGACGAATCCGGTTGCGCCGGCTTCGAGCGCTTTCACCGCTGAATCGACACTGCAATAAGCGGTGTAGACGATGGAGCGCGTCACACTATTGGTGCGGGTGATTTCCGAGATGGTCTGGAAGACATCGCCGGGCGTCGACAGGTCAAGAATGGCGACGTCCGGCTTGTTCTGGTTGATGAGATCGAGGCTCGACTTGGCGCAACTCGCCTGCCCAACCACGTCCAGATCTTCCTGTCTCGCCAAAAGGTCCTTCACGCCTTGGAGGAATACCGGGTGGTCGTCGGAAACGGTGACGGTACTGACGCGATACTGGTTAGGCATCATTCCTCGCGGAAGGCGCGGGTGATCTGGTCGGTGAAGGGCTTCGCGAAATAGGCGATGGCCACCTGCTCTTCGGTTTGCACGAAGACTTCCACCGGCATGCCGGGAACAAGGCCGGTGGGGCCAAGTTGTGCGAGATCGTCGGTGGGGTCGGCTTCGGCAAGATAGTAGCTCTGGCCGCTCTGAGGGTCGGTGGTCGCCGCGGCTGAAATTCGCGTCACAACGCCGGCGATTTCGGGCGTCGTGCGCTGGTTGAACGCCGAGAAACGGAGTTTGACCGGCTGCCCCAGGCGCAACTGGTCGATGTCATTGGTTGCGAGACGGAACTCGATCTTGAGGTCCGCGTCGGTGGGCACGATGGTCATCAGTTTTTCAGCGGGGGTAATCACGCCGCCAAGAGTGGTCACAGCGACCTCGTTGACCGTGCCGCTGACCGGAGAACGGATTATGGTGCGAGCCTGGCGGGCGTCGACCTCGGTCAGACGATCGTGGAGTTCTGCCAGGCGAGCGTCGACAGTACGCAGTTCACGCAGGGCCTCCATCCCGCCGGTCTGGTCAATGGCGAGAATCTGCAGCTCGATTTCGCTGATGCGCGCATTGGCCCGGGCGATGCTGGCGGCGATCTCGCCTTCAGAGCCCATCATGCGGGCGAGTTCGCGATCGGTGGCGTTGATCCTCGTGGTCTCGATGAGGCCCTTGCCGGCAAGCTCGCTCATCCGCGTGCGTTCTTCGCGGACCAGCGTCAGTTCTTCCTTCAATGCGTCGTCCTGATAGTCGAGACCGGCGATCTCTTCACGCAACTGGGCGACCTGCAGCTCCAACTGGGAACGCAGCGACTTCTGGTTGAGCATCGTGCTGTCGAACAATTGCTGCTCGCCCGTCAGGATCGGCGCGGCATCGGGATAGCTGGTGAGATAGCTCTCTGGGAAGTCGATCTCGCTTGCCTGCCCGGCCTGGGCCTGCAGCCTTGCCTGCCGCGCGACCAGTTCGGCCAGTTGACCGAGAAGGATCGAACGCTCCGTACGGATCTGGACGTCATCGAGCCGCAGCAGGACAGCGTCCTTGGCGACAACGTCGCCCTCGCGCACTTCGATGGCGCGGACGACGCCACCGTCGAGGTGCTGGATGGCTTTGACCTCATCGTCGACCAAGACCGTGCCAACGGAAATCACGGCGCCGGAAAGCTTGGCGGTCGCAGACCAGCCGCCGATGCCCACGACGAGGAGCACGGCAAAAATGCTGCCCGCAATGACCCGGCCCCGCAGCGAAAAGCCGTCCTGTTCGGTTCGGCCCCGCTGCCTTGAGGTCGGCTTGGAGGTGAAGGCGGCGTAGGTGTCGATCGTGGTCATCACGCAGAACTCCGGAACGCGGGTTAGACGATGGTTTGTTCGATATTGAACGGCAGATGGATGCCGTCGACGC
This sequence comes from Devosia sp., assembly GCF_040509215.1. Lineage (GTDB taxonomy): Bacteria > Pseudomonadota > Alphaproteobacteria > Rhizobiales > Devosiaceae > Devosia. The sequence continues at coordinate 707 of NZ_JBEVLL010000403.1, read as the reverse complement.
GAATTGCGATTTCGTAGAAATCGTCGCCGTCGACATCGGCCTCGATGATGGAATGGTCGATGTCGTCGTAGCGCTCGTAGCGGACGCGGATGGGCAGGTCCTCGCGGTCGCCGTCCTCCAGCTCTTCGTAGAACTCCTCGAAGCGCTCCTCCTCGGTGCGTTCGGCGCGGCGGGAAATGTCGTAGTCGGCAACGCGGATACGATCCCCGACCACGAAATCGAGGATTTCGTGGACAAGCTGCCGGCTGAGCGTGGGGGTTTCGTCGATCACGGTGAAGATGAAGAGATCGTCGCCGCGCCCGCCGGTGATGACGGTGGCAGTCGTGCCGATGAAGAAGGTGTCATTGCCGCTGCCGCCAATGGCGGTTTCCATATTGCGGAAAGTGTCGGTGCCGATGGTGTCGCCGGTCGCAAGGCCAGCAACGAAATCGACGACGATGTCTTCTTCGCTTTCGGAATAGTCGAGCGTGTCAAAACCTTCGCCGCCATCGACATGATCGTCGCCGGAACCGGGGGCAACCGTGTCGTCGCCTTCATCCGCGTCGATAATGTCGTTACCGGTGCCGCCTGAGATGGTGTCATCACCATTTCCGGCATCGATGATGTCGTTACCGACGTCTCCGACGAGGATGTCGTCACCGTCATCGCCATTGATGACGTCATCGCCCTCGCCGCCATTGGCATTGTCGTTGCCGGCTCCGGCTGTG
>NZ_JBEVLL010000402.1:0-4441 GCF_040509215.1 Devosia sp. | reverse complement strand
TAGCCGAAGTAGTAGTCGGGATTGGCATAGATGCCAATGTCGAACGGCTCCACATGGCTGATGATGGTCAGGTCGAAGTCCTTGTTGCCAAAGACGTCTTCCAGCCACTGTGCCCATTCCATGTTGATCAGTTCGAGCTTGATGCCGACCTTGGCAAATTCGCTGGCAATGATCTGTCCGGAAACGCGCGCGTAGTTGACCGGCGGCAGCTTCAGCGTCGCCGAAAAACCATCGGGATAACCGGCCTCGGCCAGCAGTTCCCGCGCCTTGTCGAGATCGTAGGGATAGGTGTTGGTCAGGTCGACGTAATAGGGGTGATGCGGAGCAAAGTGGCTGCCGATCGGGGCGCCATAGCCATAGGTCGCGCCATCGATGATTTCCTGGCGATTGATGGCATGGGCCATGGCCTGGCGAACTTCGAGCTTGTCGAATGGTGCTTTGGCATTGTTGGTCGAGAGAATGGTCTCGCCCTCGGTAGTGCCGACCAGAACCTTGAACTGCGGATTGCCGTCAAAGACCGGCAGGGCTTCGGCAGCAAAATTGTAGGTGCCGTCCACATCGCCAGCGAGCAGCGCATTGGTCATCGTGGCCGTGTCGCCGATGAACACATAGGTCGCCTTGGTCAGCGCGGGCTTTTCGCCCCAATAGGGGCCATATTGCTCGAGAATGACGCGGCTGCCGCGATCCCACTGCACGAAGGCGAAGGGGCCAGTGCCGATGGGCGTCGTGCCGTTGTCGGCAGCGCTTTCTGGCGCCACGATGACGGCATCGCCGCGACCGATATTGAAGAGGAAGAGCCCGTCGGGGCGCGACAGGGTGATTTCCACCGTCAGCGGATCGACGACGGTTACGGCCGAGATGGCCTCATAGAGCGCCTTTTGCGCGTTGACGCTGTCTTCGGCGAGGATGCGCTCGAAAGTGAATTTCACGTCTTCCGCATCGAATGCGCTGCCGTCGTGGAAGGTGACGCCGTCATTGAGCGTGAAGCGATAGGTGAGCCCGTCTTCGCTGACGGTCCATGCCGACGCCAGACCGGGCAACACGGCGCCCGTCTGGTCGATGCGGGTCAGGCCCTCGAAGACATTTTGATAGACGACGACGTCTATCGCTTCGGCAGCGCCGGCCGTAGGGTCGAGCGCTGGCGGCTCCAGCGGCGCGCCGACGCGAATCTCGGTCGATTGCGCGAACGCAAGGCTGGTGGCCAAAAGCAGACCGGCACTGGCCAGCGCGAAAGATTTGGTCACTCTCATATCTGTCTCCCAGAGGTCGGCGCGGCCCCGCGCCTTTCGCTAGAGCATGATCGGGAAAAGTGGAGGCCGGCTTTTCCGAAAGGATCATGCTCCACATAAAATTAGAGCAGGACGGTGACTCGAAGAGGCACGCCATCCTGTTCTAGGTATAGGCAAAGTTGCGCACTGGTGCACCCGCATTGGGCGCTAAACTTTTCGCCTAAGCGTCTCTCCGGTGGGAAGAAAGACCTTCCGCTAGTCGGCCGGCAGATTGTCCACGAGATCGGCCGGGATTCGGAGCGAAAACAGCACGCCATTTTCCCCCGCCGGATCGACCGAAAGCGAGACGGCATTGACCGCGAGCAACGACCGGGTAAGCGCCAGGCCAACGCTGGAGCGGACCGGCGCCAGCGCCTGGCCGGACTTGCTCAAACCATCACGGAACACCACGAAGCGCTCAGCCATGTCGACGGCATGGTTGGAACTATCACGCACGTGGATGGCAATGCCGCCATCGTCGAGCAACTGGGCCGAAATCACCACCGTGCTGCCCACCGGGCTCTGGTCAATGGCGCTGGCGAGGAGGTTCAGCACGGCCTGGCCCAGCGAGGCGCGGTCCGCAGTCACGCGCGGCAGCGTCTCGGAAATGGCATTGCGCACGATGATCCGCCCGGCATTGGCCTGGTTGCGGATGCGCAGCACGCAGGTTTCGAGCAGTTCGGTCAGGTCAAGGCTGGCGCGCTCGGCGAGATATTTCCCCTCGCGAAGCCGCGCATAGTCTTCCAACTCATCGACCAGCGCCGCAATGTCATTGCCGGCCGCCGCGATGTCTTCGGCATAGGCCTCATAGCGTTCGTCGCCCAGCTCGCCAAAGGCCTTGCTGCGCAGCAGTTCGGCAAAACCAATTATGGTGTTGAGCGGTCGCCGCACGCCCCGGCCGATGCGGGCGAGGAGAGCCGGGTCAGCATCCGGCGCCCCGAGCGCACGCCGCGGCACGATATTGCGCGGCCGCACCATGGCGAAATAGCCGCTGACGATACCGGCCTGGCCCTGAGCGAACAGGACGATCTCGGACTTGTTGTCGAGCGAGCGCAGGATAACGGCGGGTCGCTCGGTTTCGGCAAAACGGCCCGGACGCTCGAGGAAGCCGCGCAGCGCAAAGCCATCTTCGGACGAAATCAGCGCCGAGAGCGGCTTGCCAAGAATTGTGTTGCCGGCGCCAAGAGCCGCCGAAGCGGAAGAATCGGAAAGACGAACGACGCCTGTGCGGCTCAATTCGACAAAGCCGTCGCCGCGCAGTTCGGCAAAGGCTTGGGCAAAGGCGCGCACCGCGTCCTCATGACCCGTCCGCACTTCCGTGGTGCTGGCCGAAAGCATCAGCGCCGGTCGGCCCTGCCACGAGGTCGATTGCAGGCGTGCGGTCACGGGCACCAGCGTGCCGTCGCGCTGGACCAAGTGATTGACCGGACCGGCATCCTGTTCGCCATTGCTTGCCGGGAAAATGGCGGTGAGCCCGGCCTGCCTCAGGGATTCGACCGATTCATAGCCGACCATTTCGGTAATGGCGCGATTGGCAAAAAGGATCTGCTGGTCACGGAACACGAGGATGCCGAGCGGCAGGCGATTGAGCACCAGCGTCTCGCCTCCGAGGCTGACGAGCGAGCCAGCGGCGCCCACGGGGCCGGCATCCGCCGTCGGGGGAACCGGCTGTCCGGCGCCCTGGAGGCCCACACGATCATTGAGGATGCGCGACAGCTCGTCGAAATTGTAGCGCGACACGCGCTCCACCAGATCGTGGGCAATCTCCGGCTCGGTTCCCGCCGGGAAAAGCGCATCGTCCTCCGCACGCTCGACGATCACCTCAGGCGCGGGCACTATGTTGGTGCGCAAGCCTCGTCCGGTGATCTTGAAAAGCCGCGGCGCGGCTTCGTCTCGTTGGACGGGTTCTTCTGGCACACTGGACTGTGGAACCTCGTCATCCGCTTCATTGAGTGGAGTAAACAGATCCTCGTCGGCAGCAAGACGATCCACAAGCGCGCTAAGGCTACGGAAGAGCGGACGTTCTGGGCTGTCCTCGGAGGCCGGTTCGTCTTCCTCGTCGAGGTCCGAAGCATTCACCTCGTCGGTGAACACAGTCGGCTCAGCCGCAGGCGTATATACCGTTTCCGGGTCGGCATCCTGCCAGTCGTGCAGTTCGCGGCTATAGGAGTCATCGGGCGCAATGACAGCTTGAGGCGCGCCGGCGAGTTCTTCCTCGGGCTCGCTTTCAGGTTCGGCAGGCGCCTCGTTTACCTCAACCGCTTCAGGCGCCGGAGTGCTTGGCGGCTCGATGGCTTGATCGATCGCTGGCGCGTCGTCGTTATGCTGAGGCGTTGGTTCGTCGGTCACGATTTCCGGGGCAGCCGCCTCAGGAGGCGTTACCGCGTCTAGCGCGTTCTCCTGCGGCGCGCCGGATGCGGCGAGAATTTCGGGATCGATTGGATCGACCGAGACGATGAGCAGATAGGCTTCCTCGCCCTCAAGCAGCAATGGCGTCGTGGCGCAGGTGGTTGAGGCCGGCTTGTCGCCGGCATTGAACTGGATGCGCGCCAGGCTCGTGCGCCCAGGCGAACCCAGCCGGATGGTCCGTGCCACCTGACCCTTGAGGGGAACGGCGAGCGGGGCGAGCTTCAGTCCGCTTTTCTTGAGTTTGGCCAGAAACAGGCCTGCAGCCGGGTTCGACCAGATCAGGCGCTGGCCGTCCTGCGACCATAGCCAAGCCGGCCGCGTGTCTTGCGCGTGCTGCAGCACCCGGCGGGCATTCGGCGATGTGGTCCACTCGGCATTCATAGACAGGGTGTTGAGGCCATTTGTGCTTGTGCCAGAACGGCACAATTTTCGTAGAGTTCTTTAAGTGTTCTTCATTATCGTGCCGCCGGAAACGAATCCAGCCCGCGACACGCATCCCATCCATTCAATCGTCGCCATGGTTAAATACGAGGTCCTAAGGAATGGTCACGGGCGCCGCTGCAATTGGCTGAAGGCGGGCTTCGGCGCGTCTGTCCACAGGGCCAAAATCGGTGCTTGTCATTGTGACGATCTCGACCTATGTTCCGCCCGCTTTCGGCAGCCACCCTTGGCGCCGTCGCGGTATGCCGCCTTAGCTCAGTTGGTTAGAGCGCTAGATTGTGGATCTAGAGGTCCCCCGTTCGATCCGGGGAGGCGGTACCACC
>NZ_JBEVLL010000401.1:0-21758 GCF_040509215.1 Devosia sp. | reverse complement strand
CCGAGGACACTGTACTTACGCGAGACCAAGCAAGTGCAACGCCCTCGGGTCAAGCCCGAGGGTGACGGCCGGTGTTTGTTATTCCGGCAATCTCCGGCGCCCGCGGCGCGAGGCGACAAAGCCGATCAGGATTCCGGCAATGATCGCGATGGCCAGCGGATAGTGCCGGAGCTGGGCAAAGATCGTCGGCGCCAGCCGCTGATGGGGGCGCACATCGAGGGCGGCCATCTGTCCGGGCACAAGTTGCGCGGTGACGCGGCCAAGCGGGTCGGTGGCAAAGGTGAGGCCGGTATTGGCGGCGCGGAGGAGGCTCATGCCTTCTTCAACCGAACGGAGCCGGGCGTGATGGGCGTGCTGGGCCGGACCGATGGAGCCGTCGAACCAGGCATCATTGGTGACATTGAGAATGAACTGGGCATTGGCGGTGTCGCCGAGATCACCCGAGAACAGCACTTCGTAGCAGATGACCGCGAGGAAAGCCGGCGTGCCCGGCAATTCCATCAGGCGACGGCGCGCATCGCCATGCGACCAGCCATCGGCGCCGGGAACGAACTGCTTGATGCCGATGCGGGAAAGAATGTCCTGGAACGGCAGGTATTCGCCGAAGGGGACGAGATGGGACTTGTCATAGCTGGCGATGATCTCGCCATCGGTATTGATGGCGACGAGCGAATTATAGGGCGCGCCTTGCGGCTTTTCCCCATCGAGCCCGAACATCTGGCGCGGCACGCCGGCCAGCAGCGTCGCACTATCGGGTAGCATACGGGCAATACGGGCCAAGGCGTCTGGATAGGTATCGAGGAAGAAGGGCACGCTCGATTCGGGCCAGACGAGATGGGTGATGTCGGCAAGACCTTGGTCGGTCGGGTCCATGCGCATGTCCGAGAGCATGAGCAGGCGGTCGATCAGCGCCACCGGGTCCACATTGCCGAAATCGGCATGCTCGTAGACCATGGGCTGAACCAGCCGGAAGGAAACGTCCTGCCGCTCGGTCGCGATAGTGCCGGAGAGGCGGTTCCAGCCATAGGCGAGCTGCCCGGCAATGACGGCGAGCGCCAGGAAAAACGGAAAGAGCCGCCGGCTCATCGGGCGGTCGTCGGCCGGCCAGATCAGGGCGGGCGTCATGGCGAGGAGCGGGGCGAGGAAGGTCAGGCCATAGACCCCGATCACCGAGGCGAGCTGCATCAGCTCGTCCGTGCCGGTCAGGGCGTAGCCGAGGAGATCGAAGGGAAAGCCGGTGAGCACATGGCCCCTGGCGAATTCTGCGACGGCAAGGAATGAGGAGAGCGTGACGATGCGCGCGGCGCCATGGCTCCAGAAGAGATGTGCCAGCGCGCTGGCGAGACCCCAGAAGAGCGCGATCAAAGCCGCGAGAGCGGCAATCGCAAACGGCATGAGGGCCAGCATCCAGCCGCCATCGACGAAGAAGGCGGCGCCCAGCCAATGGAAGGCGACGAGAAAATAGCCCCAGCCAAACGCGAACCCAATCGTGAAGGCGGGTCCAAAGATCCGCCGGAACCAGTTGCGCTTGCGTTCGGCGCCATCGAGCGCCCAGACCCAGAAGGGCATGGCGACAAAGAGCGCGGGCAGCACGAAAAAGGGAGGCACCGAGAGGCCGGCAACGGCGCCGGCGACAAGCATGAGGCAAAAGCGCTGCCAGCCATGGCTGAGCATGGTGGTTTCGGCCAGCCAGGTTACGGGCTTGATCATGTTTGGGGCGAACGCGAATCACGGCACATGCCGGCAAGGTCGCCCCGAGGGAGAGGGGCGTCAAGGCAGTGGACTCGGGCTCTCGCTGGCGTTACGAGCCAGAATGCCCGAACGTCGCCGCCGACGAGGAGCGAGAATGACGAAACCGCCGATCACGCTAGCCATCGACACCGCCGCGCCGCGCCTGCAACTGGCGCTGTTGCGCGCCGATGGCACGACCGATGTGAGCGTCGACGATATCGCGACGGGCCACGCCGAAATCTTGTTCGACCGCTTGGCAGACCTGTTGGCGCGCAATGGTATTGGCCACGCCGATGTGGAACGGATTGCGGTTACAACCGGGCCCGGCTCGTTTACCGGGCTGCGTATCGGGCTTTCAGCGGCGCGCGGATTGGGGCTGGCGCGGAAGCTGCCGGTGCTGGGTATTCCCAGTCTGCTTTCCCTGTCGTTGGGTATCGATTCGGGGCCGATCAATGTGCTGCTCGATGCGCGTCGGGGCGAAGCCTATTTTCAGGCGTTTTCGGCGCCGGGCGTGGCCGAGACCGAGCCGATGCTGCTGCCGATCGAAGACGCGCGGAGTCGCGTCGCGCCGGGCGTGACGCTGATCGAGTCTCCATTTGTCGATCTCGCCGCCATGGTGCGTTTCGCGGGCTCTGCCGATCCGCTGGCCTATCCGCCGCACGCTGCCTATATCCGCGATGCCGATGCCAAGCCGCAGGACGCGGCAAAAGTTCCGAGGCGGGTGTGATGGACAAACTCTGGATGGCCCCACATGGGCTGCATATCGAACCGGCCGAGGTGAAGGACGCCCAGCGTCTGGCGCAATTGCATGCGCAGGGCTTTTTCCGCGGCTGGCCGGTCGCCGATTTCCTGGGTTTTCTCGATGACAGGGCGACGCCCACCTATGTCGCGTGCGATGCCAAGCGCCGTATTGCCGGCTTTGCGCTGATCCGGCTCGTTGCCGATGAAAGCGAACTGCTCACCATTGCCGTCGATCCCAAATGGCGCGGCAAGGGTGTCGGTCGCGCGCTGCTCGATGCGGTCTTTGCCGATCTGATGATGTCGCCGGCGCGAAAAATGTTCCTCGAGGTCGACGAACAGAACCGGCCGGCCATAAAACTCTATGAAAGGCTGGGCTTCTCGACGGTTTCATCGCGAAAAGGCTACTATGCCAAGGCCGATGGCAGCGCCGCCACTGCGCTTGTCATGACGCGCGATCTTGGGTAACCCGATGCCGAAACCGGCTAGGCAAGGAGACATGGCTTGAGCAAGACGCCGTCCGATCCGACCCTGGAGGAAGCCTGCGTGGCGCGCGGCATGCGCATGACCGACCAGCGCCGCGTCATCGCGCGTGTGATCGAGGAAAGCTCCGACCACCCCGATGTGGAAGAGCTCTATCGCCGCGCTTCGGCCACTGATCCCAGAATTTCGCTCTCGACCGTCTACCGCACCGTCAACCTCTTCGAGGAAGCCGGGCTCGTGACGAAGCACGATTTCAAGGACGGCCGTGCGCGTTTCGAACTGATTCCCGACGAGCACCACGACCACCTGATCGATATCCGCTCGGGAAAAGTCATCGAGTTCCGCAACGAAGAAATCGAAGCCATCCAGGAAGTGATCGCCAAGCGGCTGGGATACCGGCTCGTCGACCATCGCCTCGAACTCTACGCCGTGCCGCTGACGGACAAGGCTGGCAGCAAGGACAAGCCCGAGTAAATGATCCGCCGCAGCCTGTTCTTCATCTTCATCTTCCTGCCCGTGCTGATCGTGATCATCCCGCTGCAGGCGCTTATCATTGCGCTGAAACTGCCGTTCTGGCCGATCGTGCCGCGGATTTTCCACAAGGTCGGCTGTGCCTTTCTCGGTTTGCGGGTGACGGTGATCGGGGCTCCGGCGACGGGCCGGCCGACGCTCCTGGTCTCCAACCACATTTCCTGGACCGACATCATCGTCATCGGTTCGTCCGCGCCCGTGACCTTTGTCGCCAAGCAGGAAATCGCCAAATGGCCCTTCGTGAGCATGATGGCGAAGCTGCAGAAGACGATTTTCGTCGACCGCACCCGGCGCTCCGGAACCGGCCGCACGGCGGAAGCCATGGGCAGGCACATGGCGGACGGCAATGCCGTGGTGCTGTTTGCCGAGGGGCAGTCCGATATCGGCACCCATGTCCTGCCATTCCGTTCGGCCCTGGTGGGCGCGGCCCAGCATGCGATGGAAGCAGCGGGCGCCACCGAAGTGAACATCCAGCCCCTGACCGTCGCCTATACCAGGCTCGAGGGCCTGCCGATCAGCCGCAATGAGCGGACGCTGGTTGCCTGGATCAAGTCCAAGTCGGTCAAGCAGAACATCGTCGAAATTCTCTCAGGACCGATCAAGGATGTCACGGTGGCTTTCGGCACCCCGCAAGTCTTGGCCCATGGTGCGGACCGCAAGGTCGTCACTAAGGCAGCCGAGCGCGAGGTGCGGGCGACGCTCGTGGCGCTCAATCGCAACCTGCCGCTGCCGGTTTCCACGCAAGTTTAGGCATTAGGCTTAACGCGCAGCTTCGCTTCGGAATTAACGCTTCATTAGCTATGTTGGCCCGGTTCAAGGAGGCCGACATGGATTGGCAAATTATCGCTATCGTGCTGATCGCGGCGTCTACGCTTTTTGCCTTTGTGCGCAGCGAGAAGCGGCAGAAGCTTGCCATGCTCTCGGCCCAGGCGCGCCATTTCGCGACCGCCCCAGCCTATCGTCACCGGGCGGCGGGCACCGTGGCCCCCGCTCCAGCCTATATTCCCATGGGCCTGTCTCCCTCGGACCGCATGTTCCTGCAGTCCATCGCCCGGACGGCGAAGCAAAAGGACTAGTCGGCGAGCCTCGATTTGAGGCGGCCGACGATCTTGGCAGCCTTCACCATCAAGGCGAGGTCGACGTCGCCTTCGTCCATGCCTTCTTCCCGCTCGATCCAGGCGGGGATCAGGATTTCGTGCCGCTGCTCGCGGCCATCGATGGTTTCGGTCAGCACGGCCTTCACTTTGCCCGTCACCCGATTGACGAGGCGCGGATGGTCGTGGCGTTCCGCCAGCGCAATGTCGATTAGTTCAAGACTCATATTCGGCTCCATTGGAGCCCCCGTGCCGAAACTGAACCTAGTTGGTTCATGAGGCATTAATGCGCCGGCGCCCCTATGGTTTCTCCACAGGCGCGCTTTGTTCGCTTTGGGTTGTGAAAGGCGTCAGACGCGGACGGCGTGCTCCACGCGGCCGGCATCGCCGAACACACGGATATAGCGCTCGATTTCGCTCTGCTCTCCGGTCGCCTTGGCGGGATTATCCGACAGTTTCACCGCCGGCCTGCCATTGGCTTCGCTGACCTTGGCGACGATAGAAATCGGATCAAGGCCGCGATTGGGTTCGGGCGAACAGCCTTCAAAGTCGTTGGTGAGGTTGGTGCCCCAGCCAAAGCTCATGCGCACGCGACCATCGAAATGGAGATAGGCCTCTTCGATCATGTCGACGTCGAGCCCGTCCGAGAAGATCAACAGCTTTTCCTTGGGGTCGCGGCCGCGGCTCTCCCAGAATTTGATGATTCGCTCGCCGCCCTCGATGGCCGGGGCGCTGTCTGGGCGGAAGCCGGTCCAGTCGGCGACCCAATCGGGCGCGTCACGGAGGAAGGCGTCGGTGCCAAAGGCATCGGGGAGGACGATGAGCAGGTTCCCGCCATAATAGCTCTTCCAGTCCTGGAGCACGCGATAGGGCGCTTCACGCAGCTCGTCGTCGGAGCGCGCCAGAGCCGCCAGAACCATGGGCAGCTCATGGGCGTTGGTGCCCAGCGCCTCAAGGTCGGTATCCATGGCGAGTTTGACATTGGAGGTGCCGGTGAAATTCTCGCCGATCCCTTCCTTGAGCGCCTCGACGCACCAGCGCTGCCAGAGAAAGGAGTGGCGGCGGCGGGTGCCGAAATCGGAGATCTTGAGGTCGGGCAGCTTTTGCAGCCGCTCGACCTTTTCCCACATCTTGGCCTTGGCGCGGGCATAGAGCACGTCGAGATTGAACGGGCCGTAGCTCTTCATTGCAGCGCGCGAACGCAGCTCGTTGATGATGGCAAGGGCCGGGATTTCCCACATCGAGGTTTCGACCCAGAGGCCGGGGAATTCGAGCACGAACTGCCCGTCGCGCTTTTCCAGGCGATATTCGGGGAGCTGGAAATTTTCGAGCCAGCGCAGGAACCCCGGCTGGAAGATCTGCTTGGAGCCGTAAAAAGTGTTACCCGCCAGCCAGATCATCTCTTTCTTGCTGACGCGCAGTGTGCGGCAATGGTCGAGCTGGGCGCGCAGCTCGTCGATGTCGATTTCTTCGGCGAGGCGCACCGACTTGGTGCGGTTGATAAGCGAGAAGGTGGCGTCGACCTTGGGGTAGAGGCCCCAGATCATCTGCAGCATCAGAAGCTTGTAAAAGTCCGTGTCGAGCAGGCTACGGATGATCGGATCGAGCTTCCAGGTGTGGTTGTAAACTCGCCGCGCAATATCGGTATAGGTAGCCATCTCGTCCCCACTTCGCGACGCGTCTTGTAGCGCGGGACGCGGCGGCTTGGAAAGTCACGGATGCCATGAGGCGTCCAGTGTGGCCCCGGCTCGGCGCCGGGGCCTGTTTGGAACTAGGGCCGGCTGGCCCATTCGAGAAGGCTCGCAAGGCTCACGAAGGGGATTTCCGCCCTCTCGGTGAGACCCGAGGCGCAGGTCGAGACGGTCGAGACGCCGAGCGTGCAATTGTCCGGAATGTCATTGCCGACGCGGCGCGTGGCATGGGCATTGAGTTCGGGCAGGAACAGGCCCTTGTCGCCGGCATAGCCGCAGCAAGTGATCGAGGAAAGCACGGCCAGCTTGTCGGCGCAGGCAGCGGCGACGGCTTCCGTCGCCGGCTGTTCGGCAAGGCGCTGGGCCGAGCAATTGTGGTGCACGGCGACGACCGGCAGCTTTTGGGTGATCGCCAGTTTGGGCAGCACATGCGTGACGAGGAATTGCGCCGAGTCGGCGACCGGCGCATCGCCGGGGAATTCCTTGAGGTGCTTGGCGCAGGTGGAGGCGTCGGTCACGACATTGAGTCTGCCTGCATCGGACAGCGTCGATAGCTCGGCCTTGAGGGCCTTGCCGACTTCGGCGGCCTGTTCCGGAAAACCCTTGGACTGGAAGGGTTGGCCGCAGCATTGGCCTGTCAGGTGATCGGGCACGATGACGTCGTAACCGGCGCGTTCGAGAAGGGCCATCATGGCGGCTGGCGTGTCGAGCAGGTCATGCTCGGTTTTCGGCGCGCCGAACATGCGGCTGGGGCAGGCGGGGAAGTAGACGATCTGCGGTCTTGCGCTCTGGGCGATCGGCACCGGGAAGCCGGTCTTGCGCGGGTCCTGCCGGGTGTCGCGGGCGCGCGGGGCGCCAGGACCGTGGTGGAGGGCACGGGAAACGCGGGGCACGCGCTTGTTGGTCAGGCGGCGGGCGGTTTCGGTGATGGCTTCGACGGTAGGCGCCGGAATGATCGTGCGAGCCGCATCGGCAAAGGCGACGCCGCCGCGCATGGCGCGCTCCACCGTGCCACGATGGTCGGCGGCAATGCGCGCGACTGTATGGGCCGTGCCGCCGCGACGGCGGGCGCGTTCGCCAAGGATCAGCGTGCCAGTCTCGATACCGACGGGGCAGCGCAGCGCGCAAAGATTGCAGGCGGCGCAGGTATCCATGCCTGCATATTGGAAATCGGCCTCGAAGCGCGCGAGGCGGGCCGGATCTTCGCCTGATGCCCGCAAGCGCGCGCGTTCGCGGGTGACGGCAATGCGCTGGCGTGGGGTCAGCGTCATATGGTGGCTGGGGCAGGCAGGCTCGCAGAAACCGCATTCAATGCAGAGATCGACGATTTCGTCGGCCAGCGGCATGACTTTGAGGTTCTTGACGTGGATTTTTGCGTCATCGTTGAGCAGCACGCCGGGATTGAGCAGGCGCTCGGGGTCAAACAGAGCCTTGATGCGATGCATGATCGCATAGGCCTTTGAGCCCCATTCTGCCTCGACGAAGGGCGCGATGGCGCGGCCGGTGCCGTGCTCGGCCTTCAGCGAGCCGCCATAGCGCAGCGAGACAAGCTTGCTCAGCTCCTGATTGAAGACGTCGAATTTTTCGGCGGCGCCGGGTTTGGAAAAATCGTCGCCCATCTGGAAATGGAGATTGCCCGCGAGGGCGTGGCCAAAAATAACCGCGTCGGTGTAGCCGTGATCATCGAGCATGGTGCGGAGATCGACGACGAATTCGGCGAGCTTTTCGATCGGGGCGGCAACGTCCTCGGTGAGCATGATCGTGCCCTTGGGGCGGGCGGCGCCGGCCGAGGTGAAGAAGCCTTTTCTGATATCCCAGAGGGCGTGGCTGCGATGCTCGTCCGTCGAGAGGTCGATATGGGTGGCGCCATGGCGGGCAAGGAGGGCGTTGGCCTTGGCCACTTCCATTTCGAGCGTTGCGGCATCGGGGGCCGTGACGTCGATGAGCACGGCCGGAGAATCTTCCGTGAGCCAGGGCAGCAGCGGCGCCATGGGAGCCAGATGTTCGACCGTCGCGAGGGCGCGGCGCTCGATATATTCCGCGGCGGTGACGCCCGTGGTCACCTGCACGCCGCCATTGGCCATCTCGATAATGGCGCGGCCGGCCGATTGCGGATTGGGGAAGGGGATGAGGCCGGTGGCCTTGAACGGATGCTCGGGCACGGTGTTGTAGGTGACTTCCGAAACAAAGCCGAGCGTGCCTTCCGAACCCACCATCAGGTGGATGAGGATATCGAGCGGGTCGTGATAATCGACCAAAGCATTGAGCGAATAGCCGACCGTATTCTTGATCCGGTATTTGTGGCGGATCAGGGCAACAAGTTCTTCGTCTTCCATGACATCGTGATGGAGCCGGTGCAGGCCTTCGAGCATCCGGCCATGGCTTACACGAAATGCGTCGCGACTGGCGGCATCGCCGGAGTCGAGCATGGTGCCGTCGGTGAGGACGATCCGCAGGCGATCCATGGTGTGATAGGTGTTTTGCGCGACACCACAGCACATGCCGGACGAGTTGTTGTTGACGACGCCACCGATCTTGCAGGTCGCCTGGCTCGCCGGGTCCGGCCCGATCTTCTTGTTATGCGGTTTCAGCGCCCGGTTGGCCTCGGCAACGATAACGGCCGGCCCCAGCGTAATCTTTTCGGCGTCCGGATGAATCGAGAGCTTGCGCCAACCATCGCCCAAAACCGCGAGCACGCCATCAGTGACGGCCTGGCCCGAAAGGGACGTGCCGGCGGCGCGGAAGGTGACGGGCAGGCCCTCGGCGCGGGCGGCCTTGAACACTTCGCGCACATCGTCTTCGGAATTGACGAAGACCACCACGGCCGGAATTAGCCTGTAGGAGCTGGCATCGCCGCTCCAGGCATAGGTCATCAGGGGATCGGTATGGATGGCGCCGCGCACGAGCGGTTTCAGGCGCGCGGCAACGCGCTCGCCGGCGGCGAGGCGATCAGGCGTGGGGGCTGGGGGCTGGATCGAAAAGAGAGGGGCTTGCTGCATGATGCCCGAGGCTAACATGTCAGTTTGGGCCTGTCTCTTGAAACCGGGTTACAGCGGGGCGCGCCAGGGCGCCTTCAGAGCGGTGGCAGCGTCGTCGCGGCGGCCGCACTGATGCGGGCAATCAGGTCTTCGACCCGCTCTTCGCCGCGCCTTTCCTTAAGGACATAGATGCCCGCCACATTGATGCGCGGCGGTTCGAGCTGTTCCACCTCGAAAAGACCGCTTTTGGTGAAGGCGTCGCGCATCACATGTGTGTGTGTAAGGACGGCTTCGGTCGCCAGCGCAAAGTCGATGCAGGCGGCAAGGGAATTGGAGCGGAAGGCATAGTGGGTGCGATCGAATACCGTCTCGACCCGCGTGCGCCGCCGGGAAATATCGAAGAAGCGCTCGTGTCGGCTTTCGGCCAGCGAGCTGATGATCTGGGGATATTCGTTGATCTCGGCCCGGTTGCGCGGGGCTCCCAGCAGCGGGTGTCCAGCATGCACGAAATGGGCATTGTAGACCCGGCTCAAGGGGATGAAATCGGTGCCGATGCTGGGATTGAGCCCGTCGATCTCATGGGCGAGGAAAAGCGAAATATCGCCCGAGAGCATCTGGTCGAGGAGGCGCAACTGGTTGCCGAGGCTAACCTGCACAGGGGCCTTGGGAAATTCGATCTGATAGTTGACGACCAGGTCCTTGAGAAACATCGCCCACCACGAATAGCCCGAGCCCACCGTCAGGCCCCGTTCGGTGCCGCGCTGCTGGTCGGCGATGGCGCTGAGCGTGTTGTCATAAAGCCGGTTCATCAGCCGGGCGTTTTCGTAGAGCGTTTCGCCGTAGCGGGTGAGGCGGACGCCGCGCGAGGAGCGCTCGAACAGCGCCGCGCCGATCGACTCTTCAAGCTTGCGCATGTTGAAGGTGAGGGTAGGCTGGGTGATGAGCAGGGTCGTCGCGGCGCGGCTGAGCGAACCGGCATCGGCCACGGCCAGGAACTGGGTGAGCAGCTTGTCCAGAACAGTCTCCTCCGCAGCCATAGATTTTTTCTATAATATACCCGGCAATTTTGTAGTTTTCCAAGAGACGATTTTGCGCCACTGTGCGCCAAAGACAAAAGCCCAGCGAGCAAGCGCCAGGCGCGCCGCGATCGGGCAGACCGGGAGGACAGCATCAGGACGAATCGCGCGGCAGCGACCGCCACGAAGCGTCTCAGTCGCAGAAAATCTTCCATACAAGGATTGTTGCCCCGCGCTGCGGTCCTATGGTAAGGGGTAACTGGCTGGTTATTTGTGAAGAGAGGTTCAGCGCAGAGCGGCAGTCACAGAGGTGTTGACAATGCGCTTGATCTGCTCAAATTAGTAACTGGTTGGTGATTTAGCGACGGGGAGGTCGCTGTTCAATTTGCTCCGGAAGGCTGGAGCGTCAACTGTTCATGGGAGGAAACACATGACTTTTCGTATGGATCGCCGTCAGTTCCTGATGGGAACTTCGGCTCTTATGGCCGCCGGCGCCGCCGGTATCAGCCCTGCCTGGGCCCAGGCCGCCGACATGCGCCTGATCTTCTGGGGCGGCCAGGGCCGCGCCGATCGCACCTTTGGTGTCACCGATCTCTTCGAGACGGCGACGGGCAACAAGATCGAAGGCGAATTCCTCGCCTGGAACGACTACTGGCCCAAGCTGGCGACCCAGACTGCCGGTGGCAATGCCCCCGACATCATCCAGATGGACTACCGCTACATCGTCGAATACGCCAAGCGTAACGCCATTGCCCCGCTCGACGAATTCGTCGGCGGCGCTTTGAAGCTGGACGGCTTCGATGAAGACCAGCTCGAAGGCGGCAAGGTCGACGGCAAGCTCTACGGCATCTCGCTCGGCGCGAACTCGGTGGCGACCCTGGTCAACACCGTGGCGTTCGAAGAAGCCGGCGTCGAGCCCCCGACCAATGACTGGACGCTCGACGACATCATGACCAAGGGTGAAGCCTTCTCGAAGGCCAATATCCGCAATGGCATGAAGATGATGTCGGACGGCTCCTATACCGAGCCGATGCTCGACAACTGGCTGCGCCAGAAGGGCCTTGCGCTCTATACCGCTGACGGCAAGCTCGGCTTCGGCGCCGATGAAATGACCGAGTGGTTCAACCTCTGGAAGACCTTCCGCGATGCCGGTGTGATCGTTGCCCCGGATGCGCAGGCTCTCGATACCGGCCCGCTGGAAACCACCATGCTGGTTTCGGGCAAGTCGGCTCTGATGCCGTCCAACTCCAACCAGCTCGTCGGCTTCCAGGCCCTGGTGCCCGACAAGCTCGACATGGTCGGCTACCCGCGCCTCGCCGCTGGCGTTGGCGGCGGTCACTACCGCAAGCCGTCGATGTTCTTCTCGGTCTCGGGCACGTCCGCGGCCAAGGAAAAGGCTGCCGAATTCCTGACCTTCTTCATCTCCGATCCTGAATCGGCAAAGATCCTCGGCGTCGAGCGTGGCATTCCCTGCCTCCCCGGCACCCGTGACATCGTGGCCCCGACCCTTGATGAAGCCAACCAGATCGCCCTCAACTTCGTGGCGAACCTGGGCGACCTCCTCGGGCCGTTGCCGCCCCCGCCGCCGGCCGCTGCCGGCGAAATCGATCTCTCCCTCCTCCGCGTCATCGGCCAGGAAGTGGCCTTCGGCGCTCGCACGCCGGAAGATGCTGGCCCGTACTTCGTTTCTGAAGCCACGGCCATCCTCGAACGCGCAAGCTGATTAGAACTACGCCACGCGCTCAATGTCGGGCGCGTGGCTTATTATTTCTGGTGAATTGATGTCGTTTACTTTGTCCCGCCGCCAAGTTCTTCTCTCCGGCACTGCCGCTCTTGCAGCGAGTGCTCTCGGCACGCTGCCGAGCTGGGCGCAGGCCAATGCCCTCCGTCTTTATTTTTGGGGCAGCCAGCCGCGCGCGGACCGCACCTATGGGGTGACCAACCTCTATAGCGAAGCCAATCCGGACATTGCCATCGATGGCGAATTCCTTGGCTGGGGCGACTACTGGACCAAGCTGGCCACTCAGACAGCGGGCGGCAACGCCCCCGACATCATCCAGATGGACTATCGCTACATTGTCGAATACGCCAACCGCGGCACCCTGGCGCCGCTCGACGGCTTTGTCGGCTCTGCACTCAAGCTCGACGACTTCGATGCTGACCAGATCGAGGGCGGCAAGGTCAATGGCCAGCTCTACGGCATTTCGCTCGGCGCCAATTCGGGGTCGCTGCTCTATAACAATACCGCCATCGCCGAAGCCGGGATCGAGTTTGATCCGGCCAACGTAACCTATGAAGAACTGCTGACGCTCGGCGAGGCCTTTGCCGCTGCGGCACCGCGCGGCCGCATGAAGCTGCTTTCGGATGGCAGCGTCAACGATCTCGCGCTCGAAAGCTGGTTGCGCCAGAAGGGCAAGGCGCTCTTTACCGCAGAGGGCGCCGTCGCCTTCGAGGCGGCAGACCTTGCCGAATGGTTCGAGCTTTGGGGCGAACTGCGGACCGCCGGCGCGTGCGCCGCGACCGAAGACCAGGTGCTCGACACCGGCTCGATCGACAGCGCCCTTTTGACGCTCGGCTCGGCTGCCAGCACCTTCACCACCTCCAATCAGCTTGTCGGCTTCCAGGCTGCCATTCCTGACGATGTCGGCATCGGCATCTATCCCAAGATTGCCGCGGATTCGACCGGCGGCCAGTATCGCAAGCCGTCCATGTTCTTCTCGGTCGCTGGCACCAGCGCGCAGCAGGAACAGGCCGCTGCCTTCATCAGCTACTTCGTCAACGATGTCAGCGCAGGCAAGGTCCTGGGCGTTGAGCGCGGCATTCCGTGTTCGGCGTCCGTGCGGGATGCGATCAGCCCCGAACTCGATGCCAAGAACCGCGCTGCGCTCGACTATGTCGCCGGTCTCGGCGATGTGCTCGGTGCCCTTCCGCCCGCGCCGCCCCCGGCAGCCGGCGAAGTTGCGACCGCCCTTACCGCCAAGGCGCAGGAAATCGGCTTCGGCATGACCTCGCCCACAGATGGGGCCAATGCTCTGTTTGACGACATCAATGCTATCCTAGCGCGAGCAAGCTAAAGCATGACAGTTCAACACGCTACGTCCACGAGCGCATACACTGAGGTGGCGAAACCCTCAGTGTGGCGACGCATCTGGCAGCAGGATGCCCCCGGCTACCTGTTCCTCCTGCCCTGGTTCATCGGCTTTTTTGGTCTGACCCTGGGGCCGATGATTTCCTCGCTCTATCTGAGCTTCAATCACTTCGATCTTTTGACGGCGCCCCGCTGGGCCGGCGTCGACAACTATGTCCGCATGTTCACCAACGACCCGAAATTCGCCGCCTCCATGCGGGTGACGATGTTCTTCGTGGTCTTCTCGGTGCCGCTCAAGCTGGCCTTCGCGCTTGGCGTCGCCCTGCTGCTTAATCGCGGCATGAAGGGTCTCACCCTTTATCGCTCGCTGTTCTATCTGCCGAGCCTGCTTGGCGCATCGGTCGCCATTGCCATTCTCTGGCGCCAGATCTTTGCCGCCGATGGCCTCGTCAACAAGTTCCTCTCCCTCTTCGGCATTATCGGGCCGAGCTGGATTTCGAACCCCAACTATTCGCTCTGGACCCTGATCGTGCTCTCGATCTGGCAGTTCGGCTCGCCCATGATCATTTTCCTCGCTGGCTTGCGCCAGATTCCGCAGGACATGTATGAGGCCGCTTCCCTCGATGGTGCCAGCAAGTGGCGCCAATTCTGGAAGATCACCCTGCCGCTGCTGACCCCGGTCGTGTTCTTCAACGCCATCATCCAGACCATCGAAGCCTTCAAGAGCTTTACCCCGGCCTTCATCATCTCGGGCGGCACGGGCAATCCGATCAACTCGACCCTCTTCTACACGCTCTATCTCTATCAGGAGGCGTTCGGCTTCTTCCGCATGGGCTATGCCTCGGCTCTGGCCTGGGTGCTGCTGGCGCTCGTCGCCGTCTTCACCGCCTTCTCGTTCCTCACCTCGAAATACTGGGTGCACTACGATGACTGATGCCCCCATGAAATTGACGGTCGTCGGCGCGGAAACCCCGATGTGGCGCAAGCGCCTGATGTCGGTGGTGAGCCATGGCCTCTTGATCGGCGCCTCGATCCTGATGCTCTATCCGCTGCTCTGGATGCTCGCGGCCTCCTTCCGGCCGGAAAACGAGATTTTCACCTCGGCCAGCATCATTCCTTCCTCCTGGAGCATCGATAGCTATATCCGCGGCTGGAACGGGTTGAGGACGTCTTTCTCGGTCTTCTTCACCAATAGCTTCATCGTCTCGACCTTCTCGGTGCTGGGCAATGTCTTTGCCTGTTCGCTGGCGGCCTTTGCCTTTGCCCGCCTCGAATTCCGCGGCCGCAAGTTCTGGTTCGCGCTGATGCTGATGACGCTGATGCTGCCCTATCAGGTGACGCTGATCCCGCAATATGTGCTGTTCCGCCAGCTCGGCTGGGTCGACACCTTCCTGCCGCTGATCGTGCCGAAATTCCTCGCTTCGGACGCCTTCTTCATCTTCCTCATGGTGCAGTTCTTCCGCGGCATTCCGCGCGAGCTGGACGAGGCCGCGATGATGGATGGCGCCGGACCCTGGCGCATCTATTGGAAGATCATGCTGCCGCTTTCGACCCCGGTTCTGGCGACGGCTGCCATCTTCACCTTCATCTGGACCTGGGACGATTTCTTCGGCCCGCTGATCTACCTCAACCGGATGAGCGACTACACGGTGATGCTCGGTCTTCGCACCTTCACGGACTCGACCGGCATGTCGGACTATGGCGGGCTATTCGCCATGAGCGTCCTCTCCATCGTGCCGATCTTCCTCTTCTTCCTTGTTTTCCAGCGCCTGCTCATCGAGGGCATCGCGACCACCGGTATGAAGCGTTAAGCCTATGTCAGACTTGAAATTCGCCGCCATTGGCATCAACCACGCGCACATTTACGGGCAGGTCGACTGCCTCAAGCGCGCGGGCGCCCAGTTCGTCGCCTTCCACGCCGTGGAAGACGACCTGGCCACCACGTTTGGCGCCAAATATCCGGAAGCCAAGCGAGTTGCCGATCCGCGCGCTATTCTGGAAGACGCGTCCATCGGTATCGTCGTGACCGCCGCCATTCCGGGCGACCGCGCCGATATCTGCCTTGCCGCCATGCGGCACGGCAAGGACGTTCTTACGGACAAGCCGGGCATGACGACACTGGCCCAGCTTGACGAGATCAAGCGCGTACAGAAGGAAACCGGCCGTATCTTCTCCGTGCTCTATTCCGAGCATTTCGAAGTGCCGGCCACCGTCGAAGCGGGCAATCTGATTGCCCTGGGTGCCATTGGCGAGGTGATCAATACCGTGGGTCTCGGCCCGCACTCGCTGCGCCTCAACAATCGTCCGGACTGGTTCTTCACCCGCAATCGTTATGGCGGCATCCTCACCGATATCGCCAGCCACCAGTTCGAGCAGTTCCTGTTCTTCTCGAACGCCAATGATGGCGATGTGACCTCTTCGAGCGTCTATAATCGCAATCATCCCCATCGGCCGGGCCTGCAGGATGTGGGCGACGCCCATGTCCGCACCGAGCGCACGACCGGCTATATCCGCGTCGACTGGTTCACGCCGGAAGGTCTGCCGACCTGGGGCGACGGGCGCCTGACCATTTTGGGCACCGAGGGCTATATCGAGCTGCGCAAATATGTCGACATTGCCGGCCGTCCCGGCGAGGACCACCTGTTCCTCGTCGACAAGAAGGGCGTGCAGCATATCGACTGTTCGCAGGTCGACCTGCCTTTCGGCCGCCAGTTCCTTGATGACGTGCGCAACCGCACCGAAACCGCCATGCCGCAGGAACGCTGCTACAATGCCATGAAGATGGCGCTGACCGCCCAGGCCAAGGCCGAACAGGGTACGGAGTGGGTGAAATGAGCCGCATTCTCAACGTTGCCGTCGTCGGCTGCGGCATTGGCCGCTCCCACATCGTCGAAGGCTATCTGCCAAACGCGGACAAGTTCAAGGTTGTGGCGCTCTGCGATCTCGACCCCGAGCGTCTTGCCAAGATTGGTGACGAATTCGGCGTCGAACGCCGCATCACCAATTTCGACGACCTGCTCACCATGGACGATGTGGACGTGATCGACGTCTGCACCCCGCCCGGCGTGCATTTTTCCATGGTCACCAAGGCCCTCGCCGCCGGCAAGCATGTCGTCTGCGAAAAGCCGCTCGTCGGCTCGCTCCAGCAGATCGACGAGATCGTCGAAGCGGAGAAAGCGGCCAAGGGCAAGCTGATGCCGGTGTTCCAGTATCGCTTCGGCGATGGCATCGAGCAGGCCAAGAAAATCATCGATGCCGGTATTGCGGGAAAACCCTATGCCGGCACGGTCGAAACCATGTGGCGCCGCGAGGCCCCCTATTATGCCGTGCCCTGGCGCGGCAAGTGGAAGACCGAACTCGGCGGCGTGCTCATGGGCCATGCCATCCACCCGCACGATATTTTCACCTATCTGATGGGCGATATTTCGCGCGTCTTTGGCCGCGTCGCGACCCGCGTCAATCCGATCGAGGTGGAAGACACGATTTCTGCGTCGCTCGAAATGAAGAGCGGCGCGCTGGCGAGCCTGACGGCAACGCTGGGTTCGGTGGATGAAATCACCCGTATCCGCCTGCAGTTCGAAAACGTCACCATCGAGAGCGACCACGCCCCCTACAATCCGGGCAAGGAACTCTGGAAGATCCTGCCGCGCAATGACGAGGTGAAAGCCAAGATCGATGCGCTGCTGGCCAATTGGCAGCACGTTCCGAGCCGCTTCCAGACGCAGATGGCGCGGTTCTACGATGCCATCGACGGCAAGATCCCGCTGCCGGTGACCTCGGCCGATTCGCGTCGCTCGCTTGAACTGGTGACGGCGTTCTATCATTCCTCTTCCACCCACCAGGAGGTCGTTCTGCCCCTGGGTCCCGACCACCCGCTCTACCAGAGCTGGGTTCCGGCCGAGTTCCGGTAAGTATTAGGAGACAGACCCATGGCGACCAGCATTCAACTCCGCCAGATCCAGAAATCCTACGGCGACGTTGCCGTGATCCACGGCGTCGACCTCAATATCGAGCCGGGTGACTTCACCGTGTTCGTCGGCCCTTCGGGCTGCGGAAAGTCCACCCTCCTGCGCATGATTGCCGGGCTTGAGCCGATTACCGGCGGTGATCTGATCATCGACGGGCAGCGCATGAACGAAGTTCCGGCGGCCAAGCGTGGCATCGCCATGGTGTTTCAGTCCTATGCGCTCTACCCGCATATGAGCGTATACCAGAACCTGGCGTTTGGCCTCGAAACGGCAAAGATGCCCAAGGCCGAGATCGATAGCCGCGTGCAGCGTGCCGCAGCGATCCTGAAAATCGAACCGCTGCTGAAACGCAAACCCAAGCAGCTTTCCGGTGGCCAGCGCCAGCGCGTCGCCATCGGCCGTGCTATCGTGCGCGAACCGAAAATCTTCCTCTTCGACGAGCCGCTGTCCAACCTCGACGCTGAACTGCGCGTTGCCATGCGCGTCGAGATCGCCAAGCTGCACAACGATCTGGGTAACACCATGATCTACGTGACCCACGACCAGGTCGAAGCCATGACCATGGCCGACAAGATCGTGGTGCTGCGTGCCGGCATCATCGAGCAGGCTGGCGCCCCGCTCGAGCTTTACAACAATCCGCGCAATCTCTTCGTCGCCGGTTTCATCGGCTCCCCGAAGATGAATTTCCTCACCGCAACCGGCGATGGCGAGACCGTCAAGACCGCCAGTGGCTCGCTGCCGCTCGGTCGCTCGGCAGTCGGCACGGCAACGCTGGGCGTTCGTCCCGAGCACATCACCATCGTTGAAGGCTCGGGCGCCAAGTTTGCCGACCTGCGCGTCGATCTCGTCGAGAATCTCGGTGGCCAGACGGTGCTTTATGCGACCACCACCGATGGTCAGGCGCTGACCGTGGTGCTCGAAGGCCAGCGCCATGTCGAACTTGGCTCGACCGTTCCGGCCTATATCGATCCGGCCAAGGCACATGTGTTCAATGCCGAAGGCACTGCCCTGCGCTAAAATCCTCGGCCGACCTCTTTCCGGCAATACCGTGTTATCCCCGCGCAAGCGGGGATTTCCGTTTTGGCGACCTCTGCCCTCGTGCATAGTGTGGGCAAAAAGAGGATTCTCTCATGCCCCAGGTTACCTCGCAGGATGGCGTTACCATCGGCTATGACGTGACCGGCAGTGGTCCGGCGGTGATCCTCGTGGCCGGCGCAACCCAGTACCGGGCCGTTGATCGCACGGTGACGCCGGCGCTGATCAGCCTTCTCGCGCAGCATTTTACCGTCATCAATTTCGACCGGCGCGGCCGCGGCGAATCGAGCGACAAATGGCCCTATGCCGTGGCGCGGGAGGTCGAGGACATCGCCGCCCTCCTCGAGGTTGTCGGTGGCGAGGCCTTCGTCTTCGGCGTGTCGTCGGGCGCCGTGCTGGCCCTGGAAGCCGCTGCGGCCATGCCCCGAAAGATCAAGGGCCTGGCGCTCTATGAGCCGCCGATCGATCCCAGCCGATCGGGCAACGCCTACCGCTATGAGCATATGCAAATGGCCATGCAGGCGGCGCAGGGCCGTTCAGACGAGATGATGAGCGACTTTCTCCTCGGCGTCGGCATGCCCAGGGAAGCGCTGGATGGGTTCAAGGCGAGCCCGGCCTGGCCGGCTTTTGCCGCCGTCGGCCTGACCCTCGAGCACGACTACCGCATTCTCGCCGATGCCCGGGCCGGCGACGCGCCACCGGACCGATGGCAGAACGCCATCATGCCGGTGCTGGTGCTCGATGGCGACAAGAGCTTCCCCTTCATGGCGGCCGGTGCCGATTGGGTGGCTTCGGGTCTCCACAATGTCGAACGCCTGACGCTGGCCGGCCAAACCCATGAGTTTGATCCCAAGCTTCTGGCGCCGCTCATCACCGTGTTTTTCCAGCTCGGCTCGGTGCAGGTGCACTGAGCCGGAGCGGTCCGCAGGAGAACATTGTCGGCACGATCCGACGCTTTTTCTCGCGGACTTGCATTTCGTGTAATTCCGAAAATTTGCGAATTCTGGCGGTTTTGCGCGCCGAAGGCGCGAGCGCAGCCGCGTACTCGCGGGAAAAAATTGGCTAACACTTTGTATTTACTGGCTCTGTCTCGCGTTTAGCCTTCGACCTCGGCTGCGCACCATCAGGCTCCCCGGGCCACTTCTCGGCGCCGTTGCGTCGATCACGGGTCGCCGGAGGGGCATTGACAAGCTCGGGTTCCGTACATAATCGTTAGTAATCGCAAGAAATCGAAAATAACAAAACGATCTTGCGGCCGCTGCGGGAGCGCGGGGGAGGATACGGAAAGTTTCAAGGCCAGACTGGTCGCGCCCGGAATGCACCCGGTGCGCGAGGCTGCGAACACGTCCCTATTTTCCTCAAAACGCCTCGCGTTTCGTGGGTTGACCGGCTGGAGGGCCGGCGACCGGCAAAGGAGGAAAATATGGTTCGGCTTGGCCGTTCTTTGATGGCGTCTGCTCTTGGCGTCATGTTGACCACTACCGCATTTGCGCAAGGCGCCATGACCGATGTCGGCACGCCGCGCAGCGAGACGCTGATCGTGCAGACCTTCGATGGTCGTGCCGCCAACGCGTCCGCCCAGAACCCCATGAACTCCTATGCCATCTGGCGCGGTTTCCGCGAATTGGGCTGGAGCTGGCTGTGGGAAATGGACACCGCCACCGGCGAATCCTACCCCGAACTCGCCGCCGGCCCGGTGGAAGTGCTCAACGATGAGCACACCCAGTTCCGCGTCAAACTGCGTGAGGGCGTCTACTGGAGCGACGGCGTCGAATTCACCGCCGACGACGTGATCTATTCGCTCGATACCTATGTGAAATATCGCAGCCAGCTCGGCCGCGTCGCCGTGGTCGCCAATTTCGTCAAGAGCTGGAAGCAGATCGACGCCTATACGTTCGAGATCGAAACCACCCGCCCGTCCTTCGACTTCCAGACGGTGATGGGCGTCTATACTTGGGGTAGCCAGTTCGTGATCGTGCCCAAGCACATCTTCGAACCGCAGGGCGATCAGGTCGTCACCTTCCAGAACACCAATGCGGTGACCCTCGGGCCCTATAAGATCAAGGAATTCGATCCAAACGGCGCCTGGCAGCTCTGGGAATTGCGCGAAGACTGGGAGCGCTCCGGCTGGGGCAATCTCGGCCAGCCCAAGCCTAAGTTCATTCTCTACAAGGACTTTGGTGCCGAAGAGACGCGCGCCCTGGCTTTCGTCCAGAACCAGTATGACGTCGACACCTTCATGAGCCCGGACTCGATCCAGGCTGCCAAGGGTCGCAATCCCAATATCGAGAGCTTTTCGCCAACCTTCCCCTATCACGACATGAACGACGCCTGCTCCTATGGCGTCTATATCAACTTGCAAAAGGCGCCATACGACAAGCCGGAGGTCCGCTGGGCCCTCGCGCTGGCGCTCAACATGCAGCAGGTCGGCATTTCCTCGATGAGCGGCCAGTTCAAGGCCGGGGCCCTGCCGCTGGCAGACACCCCGATCACCGGGCCGCTCTACTATGAACCGCTCCAGTCCTGGCTCGAAGAGCTGACGCTGGCCGACGGCTACAAGCCCTACAACACCAATTTCGGTGCTGAACTCAACGATGCGCTGGCCGCGCAAGGCGTCGATGCCTCGCAACTGCCGACAGGCGATGCCATCGAAAAAGGTTTTGGCATGGGCTGGTGGAAGCATGACCCGGCTGAAGCTGCAAAGCTTCTGGAATCGGTGGGCATGAAGAAGGGTGCCGATGGGTTCTTCGCGCTTGAAGACGGCTCGCCCTGGGTGATCGAATTCGTTATCCCCGGCGACTGGAACAAGGTCATCCAGCGCATCGGCTTCTCGATTGCCGATAGCTGGCGCCAGGCCGGGTTCAACATCAATACCCGCCAGGTGGACAATGGCGAATGGACCACGGTCCAGAACACCAATGCCCGCAACGAGCTGATGATCAACTGGGGGCAGTCGTGCACCTATAACTCGAACTGGCAGAATTCCTGGCGCCAGTTTGATGCCAGTTACGTCCTGCCGCCTGACTCCACCGACTCGCTCAATGGCAACATCATGCGCGTCACCGATCAGCGGATTTTCGACCTGGTCGTCGACAGCGCCAAGCTGCCGACCGACGATCCAAAGTTCCTCGAAAACGGCCAGGGCATCGCAAAATACCTGACGGAAGACATGCAGATGATCAATCTCATGAACATCCCGACGACGATCCCGACCAACAAGACCTATTGGACCAACTTCCCCAAGCAGGACAATTTCTACGCTGCGCCCTACACCTGGTGGAGTTCTTTCAAGAAGACCGTCGTGTCGATCGAGCCGACTGGCCAGCAATAAGCTGATGACGCGTTGCGGGGCGGCCAATGTCCTCCTGGCCGCCTCGCCCCCCGGAGCCGTTCAGCGCGCGTCAC
>NZ_JBEVLL010000400.1:0-2780 GCF_040509215.1 Devosia sp. | reverse complement strand
TCGACCATGGGCTATGAGATTGCCGGCGGGCTGGGTGTGAAGCTGGCGCGGCCCGAGGACGACGTGGTCGTGATGGTCGGGGACGGCAGCTATATGATGCTGAACTCGGAGATCGTTTCGTCGATCATGCTGGGGGCGAAGCTCACCATCGTGCTGCTGGATAATGCGGGCTATGGCTGCATCAACCGGCTGCAGATGGCGACTGGCGGGGCGAATTTTAACAATCTGCTGAAGGACACGCAGCATGTGACGCTGCCGAACATCGACTTTGCCGCGCATGCGGCGGCGATGGGTGCGGTAAGCCGCAAGGTCGGGTCGATTGCCGAGCTTGAGGCGGCGCTGGCGGAGACGGCGGATGCGGATCGGACGACGGTGATTGTGATTGATACCGATCCGCTGGTGACGACGGATGCTGGTGGGACTTGGTGGGATGTGGCGGTGCCTGAAGTCAGTGAGCGCGGCGCGGTGAACGCGGCGCGTGAGGGGTATTTGAAGGCGTTGCAGGGGCAGCGGATTGGCTGAGGCCTAACACAAGAGCGATCGTCACCACCGGGCTTGTCCCGGTGGTCCATGCGGAGGCGAAATGGATTGCCGGGACAGGCCCGGCAATGACGACGGATTTTGGAGAATGAGCGGCGGTGCGGAAACGGAGGTTCCCGCTTTCGCGGGAATGACACCGTGGGAGTTAAGGCTCCGTGGCGGAAATAGACTGAGCGCGACGGCGCGGGAGAGACTGAAAGAATGAAAGCCAAACTTGGGATGTCGCCCATTGCGTGGTGGAACGACGATCTGGTGGAGCTGAGCGATGATGTGTCGCTCGAGGAATGCCTACGGCAATCGCGGTCGGCAGGGTTTACCGGGATGGAGAAGGGGCGGCGGTTTCCGGATGATCCGGATGTGATGCTGCCGATCCTTCGCGCCGCTGACGTGACGCTTTGCGGCGGGTGGTTTTCGGGGACGCTGGTCGAGGAAGAGTTGGCCGCCAACAAGGACCGCATTCTGCCGATGATCGAGCTGTTCAAGGCCGTCAACGCGCCTTGCATCGTTTATGGCGAAGTCGGCCGGTCGATCCAGGGGAAGCGCGAGATTCCGCTGGCGCAGAAGCCAAAGTTGACTGACGACGAGATGAAGGCTTATGGGCGGAAGGTGACCGCGTTTGGCGAATGGTGCGCCGAGCAGGGTATGCCGCTGAGCTATCATCATCATATGGCGGCTGTGGTTGAGACCGAGCCGGAACTGGATGCGTTCATGGCGGCTTCGGGCGCAGGCATTCCGCTGCTGCTCGATGCGGGGCATCTCGCCTTTGCTGGTGGTGATCCGCTGCGGGCGATCGACAAGCACCATGGGCGGATCAACCATGTGCATGTGAAGGATATTCGTCGGTCGGTGGTCGATGGGCTCGATAGAGCCAAGCAGAGTTTTCTTGACGCCGTGGCGCTGGGCGCCTTTACGGTGCCGGGGGATGGCTCGCTCGACTTTGGCGCCATCGTGCAGCGGCTGGCGGACCATGGCTATGAGGGCTGGTTCGTTGTCGAGGCCGAGCAGGATCCGAAGGCTAACCCACCGCTGAAAATGGCGCAGGTGGGCCACAAGGAACTGATGCGGGTGATGACGGCGGCTGGGTATACCGTCGAGACGCAAGGTTTTCCGAGCGCCTGAGTTTTGCTAGAGCTTGCGGCAACATAAGAGGATTGTCGTATGGCTTTGAAGGAAAACGATCTCAACTGGTTTCGGCCGCTTTGGCGGCGCGTTGCCGTCGTGGTGTTTCTGACCGTCTGGCTCGCCTGGGAGGCGATCTGGACCAAGGAGACGCTGTGGATCGTGCTGGTCGGCGCGGCGCTGGCCTATGCGCTCTATAATTTCTTCTATGCCTTCCCCAAGGAGGAGCCCAAGAATGACGAAGTCCCACCTGCTGGTCCGACCGACAGCGAAGACCGGTCGGATTCATGACGTAACGCCCGCTTCGGCGGGGTGGGGCCATGTCGGCTTCGGGTTGCATCGGCTCGCGGCCGGAGAGGCTTATGGCGAGGAGACGGGCGAACGCGAGGTTTGCCTGGTCATCGTCGGCGGCAAGGGGCGCTTTGCCGTGGACGGCGAGGACTTTGGCGAGCTTGGCGAGCGCATGACGCCGTTCGAGGGGGCGCCCTGGGCGCTCTATGTGCCGGCGGGGCGAAACTGGGCAGTGGATGCCACGACGGACCTGGAGCTGGCTGTGTGCTCGGCGCCGGGCGGCGGGGATTTCCATGCCAAGGTCATTCCGCCGGGGACGCATCCGCGGCTGAGCCGTGGCAAGGGCGCCAATGTCAGGCATGTCTACAATATCATGCCCGAGGATGATGGCTCGGCGAACGCGCTGCTGGTGGTCGAGGTGATCACGCCGCAGGGCAATACGTCGTCCTATCCGCCGCACAAGCACGACCAGGACAATCTTCCGCATGAGAGTTTTCTGGAAGAAACGTATTATCACCGGATGAACCCGCCGCAGGGCTTTGCGTTTCAGCGGGTGTTTACGGACGACCGGAGCCTTGATGAGGCGATGGCGGTCGAGGATGGCGATGTGACGCTGGTGCCGCGGGGTTATCATCCGGTGGCGACGACGGCGGGATATGACCTCTATTATCTCAACGTCATGGCCGGGCCGAAGCGGGTGTGGAAATTCCACAATGCGCCGGAACATGAGTGGATGTTGGGCTGAGCGCCTTTCTCGCTCCCCCTCGCGGGGAGAGTAGGCGAGCTTGGACTTGGCGCAGCCAAGGCTTAGCGAGACTGGGGTGGGGGCC
>NZ_JBEVLL010000399.1:0-6359 GCF_040509215.1 Devosia sp. | reverse complement strand
AGGATGGCGATGATGTGACGGTGGGACATTGAGACTCCTTAGGCGGCGTCGCGGGCGGCTTTGAGGCCGGCCAGCACGACAGCGGTAGCATCGACAGGACGACCGGCGGCGCCGGCCATTTCCAGCACTTGCCCATAGAGGGCGCATAGGGTCGGTGAGCCGATCAGCGGAACGGGTTCGTTACCGATCTGGTGGCGATTGGCTGATATTTCGGTGCCGATAAGCAAGCCTGAGAGATAGCCGGCGCACCAGGCCGGCTGGCGGCTCGAGACAAGGGCACTGGCGCGCACGCGGAACAATTGGCCGAGCAGATCGGCCGGATGGTCGAGGCCGTCCTTGGCTCCTGCAGCAAAGCCCTCGGCACGCTCGGGTGTATCAAGGTCGCCGCCGAGCGAGTGACGTAGCACCGAATGGGTGGACAATAGCTCGAACATTTCGCCGGTCATGGCGGTGGTGAAGTGCTCGATCTTGGTGCCGTCGAGCAGCGCCCATTTCGAATGCGTGCCGGGCATGCAGACGAGCCCGGAATAGCCGGGCAGGGTGCTGGCGAGCCCGAGGAGCTGGGTTTCCTCCCCGCGCATGACATTATCCGCACCCTGCTTCTGGCAGACGCCGGGCAGGATCGAGACCTTAAGCTTGTCCGAACCGCTATCGGGGTGCACGGCACCTTTGAGAAGGCCACGCAGGTCGGTCGGTGCTTCGAGATACGGAGCCTCAAGCCAGCCCTGCCGGGCCCCGGCCATGCCACAGACGAGGACATCGGTGAGGCCGGTGAGGTCGATGCCGGAAAGGAGTTCGGCCAGCGCGGCCGGGAATTCTTCGCGGGTGAGTTTGCCCATTCCCTTGGGCGAACTGCGGGATGCAAGGACGTTTCCGCCCGCATCGATTGTCCAGCCGCGGAGATTGGATGTGCCCCAATCGACGGCAATCCACGCAACAGATTCGCTCAACCCAAACTCTCCTCGACGAACGCCAAATGAATGCGGCGCGACCCTAATGGGCTTCTCTCACTCTGAACAGGGCGTTCCACCGCACCCGCTACCCGAGCGGTCGGCATTGATCTCCTCGATTGGTAAGATTTTCAGCGCGTTCCGGCACATCTGGGGTCTGTTGCAACGGCGCAATCAATTGTATGATTTTTTCGATTGGAGCCGTTCACACCGGCGCTTGCCGTGATAGAACGGGGTCAACCAAGGCCCCACGGTTCGCTGCGGCGGACGGAAAAGGAATTTGACGATGACGACTGACAATGGCGCCGGTGCCGCGAAGAAACTGCGCTCGCGTGCATGGTTCGATAATCCTGAAAACCCGGACATGACCGCGCTCTATCTCGAGCGCTACATGAATTTCGGCGTCTCGCGCGAAGAGTTGCAGTCGGGCAAGCCGATCATCGGCATCGCCCAGACCGGTTCAGACCTGAGCCCGTGCAACCGCCATCACATCGTCCTGGCTGAACGCGTGCGTGAGGGCATTCGTGAAGCCGGCGGCATCGCCATCGAATTCCCGGTCCATCCGATCCAGGAAACCGGGAAGCGCCCGACCGCTGGCCTTGACCGCAACCTTGCCTATCTCGGCCTCGTCGAAGTGCTCTATGGCTACCCGCTTGACGGCGTGGTGCTGACCATTGGCTGCGACAAGACCACCCCGGCCATGCTGATGGGCGCGGCGACCGTGAACATTCCGGCGATCGCCCTGTCGGTCGGTCCGATGCTCAACGGCTGGCACAAGGGCGAGCGTACCGGTTCGGGTACGATCGTCTGGAAGGCTCGCCAGATGATGGCCGCCGGCGAGATCGACTACGCCCAGTTCATCGAGCTCGTTGCTTCGTCCGCTCCGTCGACAGGCTATTGCAACACCATGGGCACGGCTACGACGATGAACTCGCTGGCCGAGTCGCTCGGCATGCAGCTCCCCGGTTCGGCTGCCATTCCGGCGCCCTATCGCGATCGCCAGGAAATGGCTTACCGCACCGGCAAGCGCATCGTCGACATGGTGCATGAGGACCTCAAGCCCTCTGACATCCTGACCAAGGACAACTTCATCAACACCATCGTCGTCAATTCGGCGATCGGTGGCTCGACCAATGCGCCGATCCATATCCAGGCCATTGCCAAGCACATCGGCGTCGAGTTGGAACTGCAGGACTTCCAGACCTACGGCCACAAGGTGCCGCTGCTGGTCAACCTGCAGCCCGCCGGCGAATATCTCGGCGAAGACTACTACCACGCTGGCGGCGTTCCGGCGGTGGTCAACGAGTTGATGAAGCAGGGTCTCATCCGCGAGAACGCACCGACCGTCAACGGCAAGACCATTGGCGAGAATTGCCGCGCGACGACGATCCAGGACGACAAGGTTATCCGCCACTTCGATAACCCGCTCAAGGTCGACGCGGGCTTCCTCGTGCTACGCGGCAACCTGTTCGACACCGCTATCATGAAGACCAGCGTGATCTCCACCGAGTTCCGCGAACGCTACCTGAACAACCCCGATCACCCGGGCATGTTCGAAGGCAAGGCCGTGGTGTTCGATGGTCCTGAGGACTATCACCACCGCATCGACGATCCCTCGCTCAACATCGACGAGCACACGCTGCTGTTCATGCGCGGCGCTGGCCCGATCGGCTACCCGGGCGCTGCCGAAGTCGTCAACATGCGTCCGCCGGCATACCTTATCAAGAAGGGCATCTCCTCGCTCGCCTGCATCGGTGATGGTCGCCAGTCAGGTACGTCGGGTTCGCCTTCGATCCTCAACGCTTCCCCGGAAGCGGCTGCGGGTGGCAATCTTGCCATTCTCAAGACCGGCGACCGTGTGCGTATCGATCTCAACAAGGGCGAGGCGGATATCCTGATCTCGCATGAAGAGATCGCGACCCGTCGTGCGGCACTTGAGGCTGCTGGTGGCTACAAGTTCCCCAAGCACCAGACGCCGTGGCAGGAAATCCAGCGCGGTATCGTTGGTCAGCTCGGCGACGGCGCCATCCTGAAGCCCGCAGAAAAGTATCAGCGCATCGCCCAGACCGAAGGTCTGCCGCGCGACAACCACTAGAGCTGATAGAAGCGTAACTACGCTTTGACGAAAGGCCGGGCAGCATCACATGCGGCTCGGCCTTTTGATTGGCATAGTAACTGTCTTTTTTGGGGCGCAACGCCGCAGGAAGTGTTCTATGCGAGACGCCTGTTGGCGCGGCCGGACCAATCGCTAACGACCACATTTCTGCCGCCGGACTTGGCCCGCAGAAGCGCCGCATCGGCTCGTTGCATCAGGGTCGCTTTGGGGCGGTTGTCTTCTGTGGTGGCAACACCGATGGAAACCGTCAAGGTGCCCAAAGGCTGCCCCTGATAGTCGATCGGTGCGGTCTCGATGGCGTGCCTTATAGCCTCTGCCTTTTGGAGCCCGGCGGTCCCGTCGTGCTCGCGAAGTATGACGGCAAATTCCTCGCCGCCATACCGGTGTGCCACGCCGCCCTGTCCGGCAACATTTGTGATGATGGCGGCGACCTGGCCCATGACGAAATCGCCAGCATCATGCCCAAACTGATCATTGAAACGCTTGAAGTGATCGATATCGATCATCATCAGCGAGGTAGGAACATCCTTGTTCTCCTGGATCAGGTCAGCCAGGTTTTCGTCGAGCGAGCGCCGGTTGAGCAGTCCCGTCAGCGGATCTTTGACCGCGAGATTGGCCAGCCGATCCCTCAACTGAAGGTTGGCGATCGCCAGCGCCAAATTCTCGGCGATCAGCTCCACATAGGTTCGCGCCTTGCTTAGGGCCGAGCTGCCCTCGACTTCCTCGAAGTACAGCGCGCCCACAGTGTCTCCGCGCGCAGAGAGCGGGACACAAAGAGCCGAACTGGCAACTCGCTCCGCCAGGTGGAGGCACCTGACATCATTATTTGCGCCATCGCTCAAATGAGCCCTGCCTCTCCGAATTCCCCAGCATTCAAGGGCAGTAAATTCCTCACCCGATAAGGTGGGTGTGCCCCACCTACTTTTGGAAATCAGCGCTGTCCTGCCAGCGTTCATCACATAGAGATGGCCAGATAGATCGGGAAACAACTGCGAAGCAAAAAGCGCCACGACAGGCGCCAGCTCTCCTTCCTGTCGGCAGGCCTGGAGGCGGTGCATGAGTTGAAGGATCTGATCTTTGGTCTGTTGATCCTTGCGCCGTTCGGCGTCCAGCCGCTCACGTTCCAAACCGTTGTCGCGAAAGACCTGAATAGCCTCGTTGAGGTCCCCAATCTCGTCGCGGCGACCATCTGACAAAAGCTGAACGTCGTAGTCCTGCCGGGCCAGACGCTGCACGACATTGCTCATCTGCAGCAAGGGCCTGGCGACGCGTCGCGTGAGGACGAAATAGAGCACGCAAAGAAAGACCAGAGCAGTCAGCGCGAGCATCGACTTGGCGATTGTTCCCCAAAGAACTGCCTGCGCGCTTGCCTGTTCTACCTGCCCGCGCGTTAGCGTTGCGACCAGATCGACCAAATGGCGAACGCTGCTCAACAGATTGAACTGCGCTTCTTCGTGCTCGGCAGAGAAAAGAGCTGCCTTGGCCTTATCCACGGTCCCGTTGGTGAAATCCGCGACCGCCTTTTCCTCGATTGCATCGAGAATTTCGGCGTTCGTTTCCACGGTTCGAAGTGCCGCCATTTCCTCTTCGGGCAGCCCCATTTCCCGCAGCAGACGAACGGCGTTTTCTCGTTTTCGCTCTTCGGTCAACGCGGCCCGAAATGCGTCCAGATAGCGCTGCTCGCCAGTGAACACAAAAAGTCGGGCGTCCTCGGTGGTTAGCTCGGCGGCCCGGGCCAGCACCTCTGCGCTCTCATCAATTCTCCAGGCGCTATCGAGGGCTTCGCGCTCACGATCCGCGTAGTGCGTTGCAATGATGAACGAACCGCCTGACAGCAAGGTCAGACCCACGGTCAAAGCATATGCCCAATTGGTGATCGTGCTGATGCGCATCGCGGTCCTCCCTCCGATTAGGCGGCCTAGAGTCGGCTAAAGGATGCGCGATGCCGCTAAAAATGGGCTTAAATTTTGCTATTATCTTTGTCGCGAGACGCTTGGGTTGTTGCGATGCATGCGTCGGCAGCTCTGAATGCCACCAACGCTTCACCGCCGATGCCAACGCGTTGCATCTCAGAGCAGAAGGTCTGGTCTCCGCTGCGGCGCACTTCGGTCGCGACGCGTGGCGTTTCGGCTATTCCGGAAAAGTGCTCAAATTCTCATGCACGATATGCCAACCGCTCTCGCCCTTGGCAAGAACCGTCGTCCCTCGGCCTTTGCCCTCTGCGGTTTCGCCGTCGATAGTCGCGCGCCAATGAAAGCGATACGTGCAGCTGGCAGCTTCGACGCCTTTAGCGATCCAGATTAGGTCTTCGAGCCAATAGGTTTCGTTGGCAAGACGTTGCCATGTGCGCTCGAAGGCTTCGCGCACCGCAGCGTGACCTTGATAGGTGCCGGAACTGAACCAGAAGCTGGCTTCTGGGTCGATCAAGGAGATCAACAGGTCAAAATCGTGCCGGTTGATACGATCGACATAAGCCGCCATCACCGCTTCAGGTGTGGCGGCCACGCTCATCAATATTTCCGCAAGAGACCAACGAGCCGGCCCTGAACCTTTACGCGATCGGGCGGGAAGATACGGGTTTCATAGGCGGGGTTGGCGGCCTCAAGCGCAACCGTGTTGCCCTTGCGGCGCAGGCGCTTGAGGGTTGCTTCTTCGTCATCCACCAGGGCAACGATGATTTCGCCCGTCGAAGCCGTGTCCTGCTTCTTGATGAGCACCGTATCGCCGTCAAAAATACCGGCTTCAATCATCGAGTCGCCGCGCACTTCGAGCGCATAGTGCTCGCCAGCGCCGAGCATTTCCGGGGGAACGGCGATGGTATGGGAGTGGCTCTGGATCGCTTCGATCGGCGTACCAGCAGCGATGCGGCCCATGACCGGGATCGAAATCGGGCGGGCATAGTCGTCATTGCTGCGTGCGGGGGGCGAAGCCACCTTGCCCAGATTGCCCTCAATGACGGAGGGCTCGAAGCGTGCCTTGCGACCACCCAATGAAGGGTTCATCGAGTCGGGGAGCTTGACCACCTCCAGCGCGCGGGCCCGATTGGGCAAACGGCGGATGAAGCCACGCTCTTCGAGGGCTGTAATCAGCCGGTGAATGCCGGACTTGGAGGCGAGATCAAGCGCGTCCTTCATTTCATCGAAGGACGGCGGAATGCCGCTTTCCTTCATGCGTTCATGAATGAACATGAGAAGTTCGTGTTGTTTGCGCGTCAGCATTGCCCGGCGACCCCAGAATCGGAACATAGACGGAACGACTATATGTGTTCCACCTATGTTCCGCAAGAGTCTTGG
>NZ_JBEVLL010000398.1:0-3692 GCF_040509215.1 Devosia sp. | reverse complement strand
CGACCATGCCGGGTTCCGCTCGCTCTCGGCCAGCATGGCCTTTGCCATGGCGCTGGCTGTCGCCATTGCCGAAGAGCGGCGGCGGGGTTGATTTTTGTGATGGAACAGAAATTCTATATTTGAACTGATTTGGAAGATGTGTTTCAATTCCTCCCATACAAGCCGCCGCGGGAGGAATTTGGGTGAGCACGAATAAGACGCTCGATGTGATCACCATTGGCCGAGCATCGGTGGACCTTTATGGCCAGCAGATCGGCACGCGGCTCGAGGATATCGGCAGCTTTGCGAAATCGGTGGGCGGGTGCCCGACCAATATTTCGGTCGGCACGGCGCGGCTGGGGCTGAAGTCGGCGCTGATTACGCGCGTCGGTAACGAGCAGATGGGCCGGTTCATTCGCGAGCAGTTGCAGCGCGAGGGGGTCGAGACCAAGGGGGTTGTGACCGACCCCGAGAGGTTGACGGCGCTGGTGCTGCTGTCGGTCGAGAACGACAAATCGTTTCCACTGATTTTCTATCGCGACAACTGCGCCGATGCGGCGCTGGACGAAGGCGATATCGACGAGGAATTCGTGCGGTCGGCCAAGGCGGTGCTGGTGACGGGCACGCATTTCGCAAAACCCAATAGCGATGCGGCACAGCGCAAGGCGATGCGGATTGCCAAGGCGAATGGCTCAAGGATCGTGTTCGATATCGACTATCGGCCGAACCTTTGGGGGCTGGCGGGGCACGATGCGGGCGACAGCCGCTATATCGCTTCCGATGAGGTTTCCAAGCACCTGCAGACGGTTCTGGCCGACTGCGACCTGATCGTCGGGACCGAGGAAGAGGTTCTTATCGCTTCGGGCGAGAGCGACCTTACGGCGGCGCTGAAGACCATTCGGAGCTTTTCGAATGGGACCATTGTGCTCAAGCGTGGGCCGATGGGGTGCATCGTTTATGACGGGGCGATTCCCGATGATCTTGAGGACGGGATCGTCGGCAAGGGGTTTCCGATTGAGGTCTATAATGTGCTGGGGGCCGGCGACGCTTTCATGAGCGGGTTCCTCCGCGGCTGGCTGCGCGGGGAACCGCATGCGACGAGCGCGACCTGGGCCAATGCCTGCGGCGCCTTTGCGGTGAGCCGGCTGCTCTGTGCGCCCGAAATTCCGACCTGGACGGAGCTTTCCTATTTCCTTGAGCATGGCAGCAAGGAACGGGCGCTGCGTAGGGATGCCGAGATAAACCACGTGCACTGGGCGACGACACGGCGGCGCGAGATTCCGAGCATGAAGGCGCTGGCGATCGATCATCGGTCGCAGCTTGAAGATATGGCGGGGGGCGATGCGCAGAAGCTGGCGCGGATACCGGAGCTAAAAGTGCTGGCGGTGAAGGCGGCGGCGCAGGTGGCGGATGGCCGCGACGGCTTTGGCATGCTGCTCGACGACAAGTATGGGCGCGATGCGCTTTATGCGGCGAGCGCCATTCCGAATTTCTGGGTGGCGAAGCCGATTGAATTGCCTGGATCGCGGCCGCTGCAGTTCGAGTTTTCGCAGGATCTGGGATCGCGGCTGGTGGATTGGCCGGTGGATCACTGCATCAAGGTGCTGTGCTTCTATCATCCGGACGATGCAGCGGAGCTGCGCGAGGTGCAGATTGCCAAGTTGCGGGCGGCTTATGATGCGGCGCGGAAGGTCGGGCGTGAATTGCTGGTGGAGATCATTTCCAGCAAGCATGGGGCGCTGAAGGACGATACGGCGGCGCGGGCGCTGACGGATGTGTATGCGGCCGGGATCAAGCCGGATTGGTGGAAGCTCGAGACGCAGCCGGGGGCTGAGGCCTGGCGGCAGATTGATGCCGTTATTGAGGCTAATGATCCGTTCTGCCGGGGTGTTGTGCTGTTGGGGCTCGATGCGCCACAGTCGGAACTGGTGGCAGGATTTGCCGCGGCGAAGACCGCCAGATCGGTGAAGGGTTTTGCCGTGGGGCGGACGATCTTTGGCGATGCGGCGCGTGCGTGGCTCGATGGACGGATTGGCGATGATGAGGTCGTGGCAATGATGGCGCAGCGGTTTGCGGGATTGGTGGCGGCCTGGGATGGGGCTTAGGTTCGGCTGACGCCGATACCCCCACCCTTGCCCCCTCCCCACAAGGGGGAGGGAGACGAAAGAGCCGCGAGAGTTGGGCATGCGCCTCCCTCCCCCTTGTGGGGAGGGAATGAGGGTGGGGGTAACCCACCAAGAAATGAGGAGTGGCCATGAGCCAGAAAACTGTTCGATTGACCATGGCGCAGGCTGTTGCGCGCTTTCTTACGGCGCAGAAGACGGTCATTGCTGGCGAGACCGTGCCGATCTTTGGCGGGGTTTTTGCCATTTTCGGGCATGGCAATGTGGCCGGGGTGGGCGAGGCGCTTTATGGCGTCAGGGATACAATGCCGACCTATCGCGGGCAGAACGAACAGGGCATGGCGCATGCGGCGATTGCCTATGCGAAAGCCAGTTTCCGGCGGCGGTTCATGGCGGTGACCAGCTCCATCGGACCGGGTGCGCTCAACATGGTGACGGCGGCAGCGCTGGCGCATGTGAACCGGCTGCCGGTGCTGTTGCTGCCGGGCGACGTGTTTGCCAATCGGTTGCCCGATCCCGTCTTGCAGCAGGTGGAAGACTGGGGCGATGGCACGGTTTCGGCCAATGACTGTTTCCGGCCGATCAGCCGCTATTTCGATCGGATCACGCGGCCCGAGCAGATCATTCCGGCGCTGCGGCGGGCCATGCAGGTGCTTACCGACCCCGCTGAATGCGGGCCGGTGACGCTGAGCCTTTGCCAGGATGTGCAGGCGGAAGCCTATGACTATCCCGAGAGCTTCTTTGCCGAGAAGGTTTGGGTGCCGCGGCGGATCATGCCGGATGCCGATGAATTTGCGACGGCGGCGGCGGCGATCAAGCTTTCCAAGAAGCCCGTCATTATTGCGGGCGGCGGCGTGCTCTATTCGGAGGCCAGCGAGAGCCTTGCGGCCTTTGCCGAGGAGCATGGCATTCCGGTGATGGAGACGCAGGCGGGCAAGAGCGCCCTGCCCCATGGGCATGAGCTCAATATGGGTAGCGTTGGGGTTACCGGTTCTTCGGCGTCGAATGTGCTGGCGGAAGAGGCTGACGTGGTGATCGCGGTCGGCACGCGCTTGCAGGATTTTACCACCGGGTCGTGGTCGCTGTTTAAGAACGAGGCGGTGAAGATCGTCGGGCTCAATGCGCAGCCGTTCGATGCGGGCAAGCATGAGGCGCTGCCGCTCGTGAGCGATGCTCGCGTGGGACTTGAAGCGCTGGATGCGGCGCTGATGGGTTGGCAGGTTGATTCCGATTGGACCCATAAGGCCATGCGGGAAAAAGATAAATGGCTGCTGGATGCTGACGCTGCGACTGCGCCGGCCAATGTGGAATTGCCATCTGATGCCCAGGTGATCGGGGCGGTGCAGCGGGCGCGGCAGAAGGCGACGCTGGTCTGTGCCGCGGGTGGTTTGCCGGGCGAATTGCACAAGCTCTGGAAGGCGGATGCGCCGGGCAGCTACCATCTCGAATATGGTTTCTCGACCATGGGCTATGAGATTGCCGGCGGGCTGGGTGTGAAGCTGGCGCGGCCCGAGGACGACGTGGTCGTGATGGTCGGGGACGGCAGCTATATGATGCTGAACTCGGAGATCGTTTCGTCGATCATGCTGG
>NZ_JBEVLL010000397.1:0-9712 GCF_040509215.1 Devosia sp. | reverse complement strand
CGGCATGCGGGAAGGGGCCCGGGTAGAGGGCGTTTACGCGGATACTCTTCGGACCATAGTGGCCGGCCATGTAGCGCACCATCTGGTTGAGGCCGGCTTTGCCGACGCCGTATTCGATGGCATTGGGGGCCATCTTGCCGGGGTAGTTCTTCGGGTCCGGCGAGACGACGCCGTACATGGAGGAATAGAGCACCATGGCGCCGCCGGGGGCCATTTTACTCGCGGCAGCGCGGGCGAGGAGGAAGGCGCCGGTGAGGTTGATGCGGTTGGCGAGGTCGAAGGTCTCGGCATCGAGGGCATCAAACGTCTTGCCGGAGTTGAAGGCGGTGGCGGCGATGAGGCCCGAGAGATCACCGAAGGCCATGGTGGCGCCGTCGACGCAGGCGAGGATCGAGGCTTCGTCGGCCATGTCGAGGGGCAGCGTGGCGACGCCACCGGAGCCGGGCGCTGCCGCGACTGTGGTACGGGCGACTTCGAGACGCTCGATATCGCGGTCGGCGATAATGACATTGGCGCCCTGTGCCTTGAGCAGCAGGCAGACGGGGGTGCCGAGGTAACCGGCGCCGCCGGCGACGAGGACGCTGCGGCCTTCAAGAGAAAACATGTTTGGCCTCAGCGGTTTATCGAGACGATGACGCGGTCTTGCCAGGACTTCTTGGCGGCAAGGGCGATCTGGAGGTTCTGGCGGGCTTCGCCGAGGGTCGCGAGATGGCAGGGCTTGCCTTCGAGCGCGTCGAGCATGGCGTTCGCCTGGATGGTGAAGCGGGCCTGATGGGCTTCGGTCGGGACGAGACCGTCCATGTAATCGTGGCGGTCTTTCCACTGGCCGCTATCGTCGTCGGCAAAGCTGAGGACGGAGTGTTCAAGGAAGAGATTGCCTGATGTGCCGATGAAAGAGGCCTGATTTATATTGGGTTTCTGGAACTGGTTGATGGTCACATTGGCCATGGCGCCGTTTTCGAAACAGATGTTTACGAGGCATGTATCCTCCGTTTCGGTGCCTTCGAGGACCAGCCGATCATACATGGCGCCGACGGCGACGGGCTGGCCCATGAGCCAGATCAGCATATCGAATGTGTGGCTGGCGGCATCGAGAATGGCGCCGCCGCCCATCTCCGGGCGGGCGTAGTAAGTGCGCTGGAAGTCGGGGCGGTATTTTGGAAATTCCTGCGAGGAATTGACGTAGGCTAGCTTTAACGACCCGATCTTTCCGTCATTGATTTGCTGACGGACTGCTAGCACTTCGGGGGCGATGCGGCGGATATAGCCGACCCTGGCGAGGATGCCGGCGCTTTCGACCGCTTCGAGCGCGGCGTCGACGCCTTCCATGGTCACGGCGAGGGGCTTTTCGACCATGAAGGGGAGCTTTGCTGCAGCGCATTTGAGCATGAGCGGTACATGCAGATGGGCCGGAGCACAGATGACGGCGAGATCGAAGGACGACAGGTCGGGTTCATCGAGATCGGCATAGCTGCCGACGAGCGAAAACATCGCTTCGGCCTCGGCGCGCCGCTCGGGGTGCGGCTCGACGATAGAGAGGCTGGCGCGCCCGGTCGCCGCATAGCCGCGCAGGTGGCGACGGCCAATGCCGCCGCTGCCGATAATCAGAACCCTCGTCATTCGATCCCCATCCCTCGGATCAAGCGCAATTTTCGAATGCCGCTTGACACCCCAAAAAACTATGTTGTTATGTTAATGAGATAGCTTAAGCTGTCAACATCGGTTTTCGCGGTTTAACGAGGGAGTTTCGCCGCCAATTCCGAGTTTCATAGAATTATCTTTCGTGAAATTGAATTTCTGTGCGATTTTGTGAAACAAATTTTTCAGGAGGGCGGTCATAAATGTCGAAAATAGCTACTCCTGAAGCCTCAAAGTTCAATTCTTTCAACGTATCTAGTCGTTTTGGTCGACCAAAGTCGGAAAATTTGACACCAAATTCAGCTTCGTGGTTGCGTGTAAAGCGCGATCAGGAGGGGGACGCAGTGACTTTTGGTGCGGCTGACATTGCCGGCATGCTGGCAGAGGAAGTGCATGGGGGCATTCTCGAAGTGGGTGCCATGCTCCCTTCCGAGCGTGACCTGTGTGATCGCTTTGGCGTGGGCCGGACGACAATCCGCGAGGCGGTGAAGCGTCTCGAAGCTATGCGACTGGTGGAGCTGCGCAAGGGATATCGGCCCCGGGTGGCCTATCCGACGCTCACGCAATTGATGGGCAGCATTTCGGCCGCGTCCGGGCTGTTTTTCCGGGGCACCGAGGGCGGTGCACATATGGAACAGGCGCGGCTCTTTCTCGAAACGAGCCTCGCCCGCTATGCGGCGCAGTCGGCGACGCCGGCCCAGATCGGCAAGATGGTTGCGGCTATCGAGAAGGGTGACAAGGCGCTCGACGACTTGCCTGCCTTCCGGATCGCCGATGTGGAATTTCACCGGGCGCTGGCAGAAGTGCCGGGCAATCCGATCTTCGTAGCGCTGCACGATGCGTTCGTGGGTGGGCTGATGATGTCGCGGCCGGGGCCGAAGGATGTCGTGAGCCACAACCGGCGCAGCAATGACGAACACAAGGGCGTGGTCCAGGCCATCATCGCGCATGACGC
Organism: Devosia sp.; assembly: GCF_040509215.1. Lineage (GTDB taxonomy): Bacteria > Pseudomonadota > Alphaproteobacteria > Rhizobiales > Devosiaceae > Devosia. Next base: position 7,119 of record NZ_JBEVLL010000397.1, on the reverse strand, counting down.
GGAGGCCGCCGTCACGATCCTGACCAAACACCTGACGCGTAATTACGCGATCTACGTCAATCACGTGCTGACCCCACTCGAGGACAGCAATCAGGACCCGGAGGTGTGAACCAGAACGACTGACTGCAAGCGGTGTGGAGACCGCGATCGTCCGGCGTCACCGAGTGGGGATTCGGCCCGGACCCATTGAACAAGTTTCATAACAGGGGAACGCAGATGCAATTCAAGAAGCTCATCGCCGTCGGCCTTGCCGCGCTGATGTCGACGACCGCGATCGGTGCCGCCTTGGCCCAGCCGATCAACGAGAACCCATTGTCCGACCCGCGCGTGCGCCAGGCTATTGCCTACGCCATCGACATGGACACCATCATCGAGACCATTTTCGAAGGCCAGGCGGTTCGTGCCGTCGGCATGCTTCCGGATGGTCCGAACAAGCCGACCGATCTGATCCGCTACGACTATGATCCCGACAAGGCCCGCGCGCTGCTGGCCGAAGCCGGCTGGGATTCGAGCCGCGAGCTTGATGTGGTCTACTACTATACCGACCAGGCGACCGCCGACCTGATGGCCGCGCTGCAGGCCTATCTCGCCGATGTCGGGATTTCGATGAACTATCGCCTGGTTGAAGGCGATGTCGCTTCGCAGATTTCCGTGGTGCCCGATGATCCGGTGAACGGGCCGTCCAAGGTGACCTGGGACATGCTCTACGGCGCCCGTGCCGCGCTGGCCCTGCAGGAATATTTCAACCGCTACGCCTATGGCCTCAAGCCGATGATCCCGAACATTCCGCGGATGAACGAGCTGGTTGCCAAGGTGAACGGCACGACCGATCCCGAAGTGCAGCGCGAGGGCTACTTCGAGATGGAACACATCATCAATGAGAGTGTGTACCAGATCCCCCTCTACTATCAGCAGCTCTATACCTATGAGAGCGACCGCCTCCACCGCAACGATGCCCCCTATGGCAACGAGCAGTACAACTACAACTGGGGCGTCGAGAACTGGACGATCGATCCCGATGCCTCGGGCAAGGGTGTGCTCTACACCAATGCCGGCCCGGCGCAGTTCTTCGAAGTGCCGTGGCAGAACCTCGGTATCTGGGTGGCCAACAAGTTCGCCTTCGACACCGTGCTTGAAGCCGATGGCGCGCTCACCCCGATCGGTGGCGAAATGGCCGATACCTATGAGATCAGCGAAGATGGATTGACCTTCACCTTCACGCTCAAGGACGGCCTGACCTGGCATGACGGCGCGCCGATCACGGCGGAAGATATCGTCTGGTCGATCGGCGCGGCGGCGAAATTCCCGGTTACCCATCCGGTGGTGCAGTCGACGCTGAAGAAGATCGAAGGGGCCGATGCCTTCGTCAAGGGCGAGGCCGATACGCTGGCCGGCGTTACCGCCGAGGGCAATACTGTGACGGTGAAGTTCGCAACGCTCGACCCGAACGTGCTGCTGACCTTCAGCCAGTTTGCACCGCTGCCGGCCAAGCACTTCGAAGGTGTCGACCCGGTGACGCTGCAGCAGGCGCCGTTCTGGCAGAAGCCGATCGGCTCGGGCCCGTTCAAGATCGATGAAGTGGTGATGAACGACTACACCACGCTCGTTCCGTTCGAGGGCTACCATAAGGGCACGCCGAAGATCGAACAGATCATCGCCCGTCCTTCGAGCGACAATGACGGCAACCTCCTGGTCAACGCCCAGGCCCAGAAGGCCGACTTCGGCTACACCAAGGTGGCCGGCGACGTGCCGGGCCTTGAAGCGCTTGAATACATGAATGTCTACCCGATCGACATTCCCTATACCCGCATGCTCTGGATCAACCAGTTCCCGCATCCGACGAACTGACCCTGACTGTGGGGGCATTGGCGGCAATGCCGATACTCCCACGTCTTTTTTCCTTTTATTGACGGGGATTGGCCAGACACGATGCTGACCTACATAATCAGGCGCGTCCTGATCCTGATCCCGATGGCTTTTGTCATCTGCTTCCTGGTCTATCTGGGACTTGAACTCACGCCGGGAGACGCTGTCTCCCACATGATCAATCCCGATGCCGCAGGCAGCATGAACCCGGCCCAGCTCGAGGCCCTGCGTCAATCGCTGGGGCTCGGGCAGCCGTTTCATGTGCGGTTCTGGTCGTGGTTCACCAATCTCCTGCAGGGCAATTTCGGCTACTCGATGAGTGGCGGCGTGCCCATTGCCAATATCATTGCAACGCGCCTGCCGGCGACGCTGGAACTGGCCGCGGTGGCGCTGGTGTTTTCGACCGTGGTCGGCAGCCTGCTCGGCGTTTTCAGCGCTCTCAAGCGGGGCAGCAAGACCGATAGCGCGCTGACCGTCATCGGCATGCTGGGCGTCTCGATCCCCGAATTCTTCTTCGGTCTCGTTGCCATCTCGATCTTTGCGCTGAACCTGGGATGGTTTCCGGTCGGGGGGCGTTCCATGCCCGGCTATGTGACGCTGTGGGACCGGCTGCCGCATATGGTGATGCCGGCCATGGTGCTCTCGATCATGCTGACCGCCGGCGTGATGCGCTATGCGCGCTCGTCCATGCTCGATGCCCTGAGCCGCGATTTCATCAAGACCGCCCGCTCGAAGGGCCTGCCGGAATGGCGGGTCAACCTGCTGCACGGGTTTCGTGTGGCGCTGACGCCGGTTGTGGTGCTGATCGGCTTCCGCCTGCCGGTTCTCATCGGCGGCTCGGTGATTATCGAGCAGGTGTTTCAGTGGCCGGGGATCGGCAACGAATTCATCTCCGCGGTGCGTTCGCAGGATTATCCGGTGGTGATGACCATCGCGCTGCTCTCGGTCATGGCGGTGCTCGTCGCCAGCCTCATCGTCGATATTCTGACCGCGGTGATCGATCCGCGCGTGCGGCTGGGAGAATAGTCCATGTCAGGCCCCAACTATCCCACCACACGCCGCCGTACCCGGCTCGATGCCCAGTTCGACCGCATTCGCGCCCGCGAAGAGGCTGGCCTGGCCACCTCGGGTAGCGGTTCGCGTGCGGTCAAGAAATTCCTCAACAATCGCCTGGCGCTGTTCGGCCTTATCGTCTTTGCCATCATCATCCTCTCGTCGATCTTTGCCCCGCTGCTGACGCCCTATGATCCCAACAAGATCGACCTGCGCGGCATGTTGCAGGCGCCGAGCTGGGAGCATTGGTTCGGCACGGACCGGACCGGACGCGATCTTTTTGCGCGCGTGCTCTATGGCGGCCGGATTTCCATTCTGGTGGGTCTGGGAAGTGCTGTCCTTGCGGCGATCATCGGCGTGTTGATCGGCGTCTATACCGGCTATGTCGGCGGGTGGCTCGATGCGCTGGCGATGCGTGTCTCGGAAATCTTCATGTCGTTTCCGCAGATCATTCTCGTGCTGATGCTGGTCTCGATCATGGGCCAGTCGCTGGTCAACCTGATGCTGATTTTTACCCTGACCGGGTGGGGCGGCATCTACCGCATGGCGCGAGCGCGGATGCTGAGCCTGCGCGAAGAAGAGTATGTACTGGCGCTGCGCAGTTTTGGTCTCAGCCGGCCGCTGATTGCCTACAAGCATATGCTGCCCAATGCGCTGGGGCCGATCATGGTCAATATCACGCTCTCGACGGCCGCCTTTATTCTGCAGGAAGCGGGGCTGAGCTTCCTCGGCCTCGGCGTGCCGCTCTCCATTCCCACCTGGGGCAATATTCTCAACGTGGCGCAGGACATTCGCGTGCTGCAGACCAATTGGTGGATCTGGCTGCCGGTGGGCATGGTGATTTCGCTCTTCGTGCTGAGCGTCAATTTCATCGGCGATGGTCTGCGCGATGCGACCGATCCGAGCCAGCAGGGGTGATGCGATGACCGCTACTCAAGACATCGCCATCAGCGTGCGCGATCTCAAGACGTTCTTCTATACCAACAACCGCTGCAACAAGGCGCTCAACGGGGTGTCCTTCGATATCAAGAAGGGCAAGACGCTGTGCATCGTGGGGGAAAGCGGCTGCGGGAAATCCGTGACCGCCGCCTCGATCATGCAGCTTTTGCCGACGCTGTCGCGGATCGAGCAGGGCGAGATCATCTATCACGCCGACCGCGGCGACATTCCGCTGCATGCGCTCGAAAAGAACGGACGGCATATGCGGCGCATTCGCGGGGCCGAGATCGCCATGATCTTCCAGGACCCGATGACGGCGCTGAACCCGGTCTATTCGGTGGGTTTCCAGATCAAGGAAAGCCTCAAATACCACATGAAAATGGTGGGGCGGGTGGCGCATCAGAAGGCGATTTCGCTGCTCAAGGAAATGGGCATCGCCTTGCCGGAAAAGCGGGTGAACGACTTTCCGCACCGCTATTCGGGCGGCATGCGGCAGCGCGCCATGATCGCCATGGCCATGGCCTGCAGCCCAAAGGTGCTGATCGCCGACGAGCCGACTACGGCGCTCGACGTGACCATTCAGGCCCAGATTTTTGAGCTGATGGACAAGCTCAAGCGCGAGCATGGGACGGGGATCATGCTGATCACCCATGACATGGGCGTGGTGGCTGAACTGGCTGACGATGTGGCCGTGATGTATATGGGCAATATCGTCGAGGCGGGGACGGTGGACGAAGTTCTGCGCCAGCCGACCCATCCCTATACCAAGGCGCTGCTCGCCTCGGTGCCGGTGCTCGGCAAGGGGAAGAACCAGGACATCAAGGCAATTCGCGGCTCGACGCCCGATCCGCTCAACCGCCCCAAGGGCTGCCAGTTTGCCGACCGCTGCGACTTCGCGGTGGCGCAGTGCCAGACCATGCCCGAGGAAACCCATATTACGCCGACCCATCGGGTCATGTGCTGGCGCTACAAGGAGCTGGTCCCCAATGGCTGAGAACAAGGACGTTATCCTGCGCCTGCGCGGAGTGAAGGCGCATTTCCCGGTCAAGGCGGGCGTGTTCAAGCGCACGGTGGGCCATGTGCGGGCCGTCGATGGCGTCGATATTGACGTTTATCGCGGGGAAGTGCTGGGGCTGGTGGGTGAGAGCGGCTGTGGCAAGACCACGCTGGGCAAGACCATTTTGCAACTGGTGCGCTCGACCGAGGGCGAGATCGTCTATCGCTCGCCGCAGGACGAGGAATCGGACCTGACCAAGCTCGACAATGCGGGGTTGGTGCCGTTTCGCAAGCGCTTGCAGATCGTCTTTCAGGACCCGCATTCCTCGCTCAATCCGGCCTTTACGATCTTCGGATCGCTGGAAGATCCGCTGAAAAAGTATGGGGTGAAGTCGCGGGAAGAGCGCCGGAAAATTATCGGCGATCTGCTCGAAGCGGTGAATATGCGGCGCGAATATATGGATCGCTATCCGCATGAGTTTTCGGGTGGGCAGCGGCAGCGTATCGGTATTGCCCGGGCACTGAGCATCGAGCCGGAACTGATCGTCTGCGACGAGGCGGTGTCGGCGCTCGATGTGTCGATCCAGGCGCAGGTTTTGCAGCTTCTTATGAAGCTCAAGGATGAGCGCAAGCTCACCTATATCTTCATCACGCACGATCTCAGCGTCACCGAATATATCTGTGACCGGGTGGCGGTGATGTATCTCGGGAAGGTCGTGGAGCTGTGTCGCTCCGAGGACCTTTTTGCCAATAATCTCCACCCCTATACCGAGGCGCTGCTCTCGGCCATTCCGGTGGCCGATCTCGACAAGAAGAGCGAGCGCATCGTTCTGCAGGGGGATGTGCCGAGCCCGGTCAATCCTCCCTCGGGGTGCCCGTTTCATCCGCGCTGCCGCTACGCCAAGGACGTCTGCAAGTCCGTGGTGCCGCCGCTCAAGCGCTATCACACCGGCGGGCACGAGCATTTTGCCGCCTGCCATCTCATCGATTTGCCGGAAGCGACGGAAGAGCCTGTCGCCATTTCGGCCTGACCTTTCAACCCGGAGACGGAATTGTCCGCACTTTCCAAGATCAAGGGCGTGTTGCCCGCGCTTGTTACCCCGTTCGACGAGAACGAGAATTTTGACGAGGGGCGCATGCGCGCCGTCGTCGATTTTCTCATCAACCGCGGTGTCGACGGGCTCTATGTGACCGGCAGCACCGGCGAGGCCTTCATGATGTCGCCCGAGGAGCGCAAGCGGGCGCTCGAGGTGGTGACGGATGAGGTGAAGGGGCGGGTGCCGGTGATTGCCCATATCGGGGCGATCAGCACGAGCCTATCCATTGATCTGGCCAAGCACGCCGAGAAGGTGGGGGCGGATGCGCTCTCGTCGGTGCCGCCCTTTTATTGGGGTTTCTCGCAGGACCAGATCGTCTCCTACTATACCGACATTACGGCTTCGACCGGGCTGCCGATGTGCGCCTACAACGTGCCGTTGGCGGGGCTGTTTGGTTTCGACCTGATCAAGAAACTGGCCGATATTCCCGGTGTCGAGGGCATCAAATATACCGCGACGACGCATCACGAGATCATGCGGATCAAAGCCGAGATCGGGTCGGATTTCATCATCTATTCGGGTGCCGACGAGATGGCCATGTCGGGCCTCGCCTTTGGCGCCGACGGCATTATCGGCAGCTTTTATAATTCCATCCCCGAGGTCTATCTGGCGCTGAATGCGGCGGTGGCGGCGGGCGATATGGAAAAGGCCAAGGCGCTGCAGGAAGTGGGCAATGCCGTGATCTTCTTCACGTTGGCACGCAATCCGATTGCGGCGATCAAGCGGGCCATGGCCTGGCAGGGGGCTGATGCCGGCTATTGCCGCAAGCCGTTCGGCAATTTCTACACCGAGGCCGAGGAAGAAAAGCTCAAGGCCGAGTTCCGTGCTTTCAAGGCGGAACGCGGCCTGACCGGCGTCAATTTCCTCGACGCGATCTAGGGCATGCGGTGAAGCAGGTGATGTCTGGCTGCAAACGGCACTTTTCTGCGCCTCCGGTCCTCGCGTACCGAACGTACGCTCCGGTCCGGTTCTCGAAAATTACCGTTTTCGCTCAGCCCTGACCTGCTACCCACACACCCTACGCCAGAGCGGCGCGGACGTCGGTTCGCGCCGCATCGATAAGGCCACGGGCCGTGTCGTGGAAGAGGGCTTCGCGCTGGGTGATGCTGAGGCCTAGTTGGCGGGCGCCGCGCTTCATGGCGCGCAATTGTTCGTAGCGGATATAGGT
>NZ_JBEVLL010000396.1:0-3491 GCF_040509215.1 Devosia sp. | reverse complement strand
TTCCTCTTCATCATCGGGCTCGAAATGGAGCCGAGCAAGCTCTGGGCCTTGCGCAAGCAGATCTTTGGGCTCGGGGTCGTGCAAGTCGCCTGCTGCGGTCTGTTGCTGACCGGGGTTGGGTTGCTGCTTGGTTTTGCGCCGGTTGTGGCCTTTATTTTCGGCATGGGGTTCGTGCTGACCTCGACTGCGATCGTCATGCAGATTCTCTCGGAGCGCGGCGAGCTGGCGTCCGAGAGTGGGCAGAAGATGGTTTCCATCCTGCTGCTTGAAGACCTCGCCATCGTGCCGCTGCTGGCCGTGGTTGCAATCCTGGCGCCGACCGCCGCGGATCAATCCATGCTGACGCGTGCCATCGGCTTTGGCAGCGCCATCGGCGCTATTCTGTTGCTGATCGTGCTGGGGCAGCGCGTGATGAATCCACTGTTTGCGCTGCTCGCGTCGTCTAGGGCGCGCGAGGTGATGACGGCGGCAGCTTTGCTCGTCGTGCTGGGCGCGGCATTGCTGTTCCAGGTGAGCGGGCTTTCCATGGCCATGGGCGCGTTCCTTGCAGGCGTACTGCTGTCCACCTCGACGTTCAGGCATCAGCTTGAGGCTGATATCGAGCCGTTCCGCGGGCTGTTGCTCGGGTTGTTTTTCCTGGCCGTCGGGATGTCGCTTGATCTGTCGATCGTGGGCGATAACTGGCAGCTCATTGCCATCAGCGTTCTGACCTTCATGCTGGTCAAGGCGGTCGCGATCTATGTGATTGCGCGGTTGCTGCGCTCCAGCCATGGCGAGGCACTGGAGCGAGCGGTGCTGATGGGGCAGGGCGGCGAATTTGCCTTCGTGCTCTATACGACCGCCGTTTCGGCGGGGCTGATCGATGGACCGAGCAATGCCATCTTCACGGCTACGGTCATCATCTCGATGGTGCTGACGCCGTTCGCTATGATCGGCCTGCGCTACCTGATGCCAAAGCGGGTGGAATCGATGGTTGGCGTCGAGGCGGTGGATGGTCTCAACAATCGCGTGCTGATCATCGGCTTCGGACGCTTCGGGCAGATCGCCAGCCAGCCGCTCCTTGCCATGCGCCATTCGGTTTCGATCATCGACAATGACACCGACATGATCCGCGCCGCAGCGCAGATCGGCTTCAAGGTCTATTACGGTGACGGTACGCGGCTTGATATCCTGCATGCCGCAGGGGCGAGCACGGCGGACCTGATCCTGATCTGTACCGACCAGAGAGAGCAAACGACGCGCATTGCCGAGCTGCTGCGGGACGAGTTCCCGCTGGCGCGGGTGATGGCGCGTGCTTTCGACCGTCCGCACGGCATCGAGCTGATCCGGGCGGGTGTCGAATACCAGTTGCGCGAGACCTTTGAGTCGGCGGTGTCGTTCGGTGGCGCCGCCATCGAACTGCTCGGCGCGAGCGAGGAAGAGGCCAGCGAGATCATCGAGGGCGTGCGTGCTCGCGACCGTCAGCGGTTCGAACTGCAGCTCGGTGGCGAAGACTGGCGAAACCTCAACCGGCTGCTGATCAGCAACGCTCAGGACCAGGCGCGCGAGAGCGGCGTGCTGGTTTCCGAGGAGAGCGCAGAGGATGCCGTAGCCCATTCCGTGCCCGCTCAGGGCACCTAACCTTCTCCTCTCGAAGGGGGCTTTCCGATGCACAAATTAAGTGCAAGAGTGAGCACATTAGAGGGGAACATCGTCATGAACACTGGATTGCGATATGCCGCAAAAACCGATCGTCTACGATGCTCCGACGCCCGAGCCCCGTGCCTCAACCGTTGAAGCCATTCAGGCAGAAATCCTTGAAAGGCTGATCTATTCGGTCGGCAAGGACCCGATTGTCGCGCGTCCTCATGACTGGTTGCGAGCCACCATCCTGGCCGTGCGTGACCGCATCATGGACCGCTGGATGGAGAGTTCGCGCGAGACCTGGCGCACGTCCAACAAGCGCGTCTACTATCTAAGCCTTGAGTTCCTGATTGGCCGGCTGATGCGCGACGCGATCAGCAATGTCGGTCTGATGGAGCCGGTTCAGCAGGCGCTGAAGAACCTCAATGTCGATCTGGGCGACCTGATCAATCTCGAGCCCGATGCGGCGCTGGGCAATGGCGGCCTTGGTCGTCTGGCGGCGTGTTTTCTCGAATCCATGTCGACGGTGAAAATCCCGGCCTATGGCTATGGTATTCGCTACGTCCATGGCCTTTTCCGCCAGGAAATGAGCGAGGGCTGGCAGGTCGAACTGCCGGAAGACTGGCTTGCTCACGGCAATCCGTGGGAATTCGAACGCCGCGAAAGCGCCTATGAGGTCGGCTTCGGCGGTCATGTCGAGCCGATCACCGATCCCGATGGGACGGTGCGGCACGAATGGCGGCCGAACGAACACCTGCTGGCGGTGGCCTATGACACCCCGATCGTCGGGTGGCGCGGTAGCCGCGTGAATACGCTGCGGCTGTGGAGCGCGCAGCCGATCGATCCGATCCTCCTCGACAAGTTCAACTCCGGCGACCACATCGGCGCATTGGAAGAAAGCGCGAAGGCAGGGGCGATTACGCGGATTCTTTACCCGGCCGATTCAACCCCGGCGGGGCAGGAACTGCGGCTGCGCCAGGAGTTCTTCTTCTCCTCCGCCTCGCTTCAGGACATCGTGCGCCGACACCTGCAGCAATATGGCGATCTCGGCTCGTTGCCGGACAAGGTGGCCATTCAGCTCAACGACACCCATCCCGCCATTTCGGTGGCGGAACTCATCCGCATCCTGATGGATGACAACGGGATGAAGTGGGAGCAGGCGTGGAAGCTGACCAAGGGCACGTTTGGCTATACCAACCATACGCTGCTGCCCGAGGCGCTCGAAAGCTGGCCGGTGGCGCTGTTGGAGCGGCTTCTGCCGCGGCACATGCAGATCGTCTACCAGATCAATGCCGAAGTTTTGGCGGAGGCGCGTGGCCGGGCCAAATTCACCGACCAGCAGATCGCTGCGGTTTCACTGATAGATGAGCATGGCGGGCGCCGCGTGCGCATGGGCCAGCTGGCCTTTGCCGGGTCGCATTCGATCAATGGCGTTTCAGCGCTTCATACCGAGCTGATGAAGCAGACCGTGTTTGCGGACCTGCACAAACTCTATCCCGAGCGCATCAACAACAAGACCAACGGCATTACGCCGCGGCGCTGGTTGATGCAGTGTAACCCTGGCTTGACCAAGCTGATCACCGACCGGATCGGGCCGGACTTTCTCGATGACATCGACAAGCTCCATGGTCTTGGCGCGCATGCCGAAGACCCTGGTTTCCAGAAACAGTTTGCAGCGGTGAAGCGCGCCAACAAGGAGCGGCTGGTCAAGCTGATCAAGGACCGGATCAACGTGACGGTGTCGCCAGATGCGCTCTTTGACGTGCAGATCAAGCGTATCCACGAATACAAGCGGCAGTTGCTCAACATCATCCATGCCGTGGCGCTCTATGACGAAATTCGCGCCCATCCCGAGCGGGACTGGGTGC
>NZ_JBEVLL010000395.1:0-7415 GCF_040509215.1 Devosia sp. | reverse complement strand
TCATCACCGCCGGCGGGCTCGATCTCTCCGTCGGCTCCATGGCCGCGGTCATTGCCGGCGTCATGATCATGGTGATGAACTGGCTGATCCCCACCATGGGCATCGGCTGGGGCGTCATTCTCGCCGGCATGGCGGTTGGCGTCCTGCTCGGCGGCTTTGCGGGCACGTTTAACGGCTTGATGATTACCCGAGGCCGCATCGAAGCCTTCATCGTCACCCTCGGCACCATGGGCATTTTCCGCTCGCTCGTGACCTTTCTGGCCGATGGTGGCACGCTCTCGCTCAATTTCCAGGTCGCCGACGTCTATCGCCCGGTCTATTACGCCGGCCTTCTCGGGGTGCCGTGGCCGATCATCGTCTTTGCGCTCGTTGCCATCGCTGGCGAAGTGATCATGCGCTACACCGCCTTCGGCCGCTATTGCGCCGCCATCGGCTCCAACGAGCAGGTCGCCCGCTATTCCTCGATCAATGTCGACAATGTCCGGCTGCTGACCTACATCCTGCAGGGCACGCTCGTCGCCGTCGCCGTGTTGCTCTACGTGCCGCGCCTCGGCTCTGCCTCCAGCACCACGGGCGTCCTCTGGGAGCTCGAAGCCATTGCCGGCGTCATCATCGGCGGCACCACTCTCAAGGGCGGCTATGGCCGCATCTGGGGCACCGTGGTCGGCGTCGTCATCCTCGGCCTCATCGGCAATATCCTCAATCTTCAGAGCCTCATCAGCCCCTATCTCAACGGGGCCTTCCAGGGCGTCATCATCATTCTCGCGGTGCTGCTGCAACGCGGTCGCCGCACATGAGCGTTTTCAGGAAAAGTGGGCACCACTTTTCCGGTTCGAAGGCGCGACCACGACAGACACAGCGAGCCAAAAGTTTACATCGCCCGCAAAGGGCATTTTCGGGAGGACTACAAGAATGAAACTGGTGAAATCCCTCATGGCGTCGGCTGTCATTGCCGGCAGCCTCACGGGCGCAGTCGTCGCCCAGGACAAGGTGACCATCGGCGTCTCCGTGCCGGCGGCCGACCATGGCTGGACCGGTGGCGTCAACTACTTCGCCCAGGAAGCCATCGAACGTCTCGGCACCACGTATCCCAACGTAGAGTTCGTCTTCGCTTCGGCTCCTGATGCGCCCAAGCAGATCGCCGACATCGAAGACATGGTATCCACCCGCGGCATCGACGCCCTCGTCATCCTGCCGGGTGACCCGGACGCCATGACCTCGGCCATCAAGCAGGTCAAGGACGCTGGCAAGTTCGTCACCGTCGTTGATCGCCAGCTCTCCATCGACGGCGTCGAAAACCTCTACGTCGCCGGCGACAATCCGGGCCTCGGCGCCAATTCGGCCGAGTACTTCAAGCAGGCGCTTCCTGAAGGCGGCAACATCGTCATCCTGCGCGGCCTGCCGATCCCGATCGACGCACAGCGTTTCGACGCCTTCGTTGCCGGCATCGAAGGCTCCAACATCACCGTTCTCGACGACGAATTCGCCAACTGGAACCGCGATGACGGCTTCAAGGTGATGCAGGACTTCCTGACCCGCTTCCCCGACATCAAGGGCGTGTGGGCACAGGACGACGACATTGCCCTGGGCGCCATCGAAGCCATCAAGCAGGCTGGCCGTGAGAACGACATGTTCATCGTCGGCGGCGCCGGCATGCAGCAGATCCTGCAGGCCGTTGCCGATGGCTCTGCCCTTACCCCGGTCGACGTTTCCTACAGCCCGGCCATGATCGCCACGGCTATCGAACTGACGACCTCGCACTTCACCGGCGGCATCCAGGTCGCAGGTCGCTACATCCTCGACTCGACCCTGATCACCAAGGACAACGCGGCCGAATACCTCGATCCGAACAGCCCGTTCTAAGGCAAGCCAGATCAACAAAAGCGAAGGGCGCCCTTGAGGCGCCCTTTGTGTTCAGGCGATTGCCGCCAGTTCGGGGACCTCGTCCCAGTCCATCGCCGCGGGTCGTCCGAGCAGGAAGCCCTGCGCCTCGGTACAGCCCTCCAAGCGCAGCACATTGAGCTGCTCCACGGTCTCCACGCCCTCGGCGAGAACCGGCACCGACAGGCTCTTGCCCAGCGCCAGGATGGCGCGAACGATGGCCTTGGACTGCTCGGAATGCTCCACCTCGTTCATGAACGATCGATCGAGCTTGATCTTGTCGAAGGGGAAACTGCGCAGCGTTGCCAGCGAGGAATAGCCGGTGCCAAAGTCGTCGATGGCAATCGACACACCCAGTTCGCGGATCTGGCGCAGGATATTCAGCGCCCGCTTCTTGTCGGTGATGATCGCCGTCTCTGTGACCTCGAGCTCGAGCCGTTCAGGCGAAAGACCCGACTGGAACAGCACCATCTTCACAAGATCGACCAGTTCCACCTGAGCCAGTTGCAGACCCGACACGTTGACCGCAATCTTGTGCGGCTCGGGCCAGCTCGCTGCCTCGATGCAGGCGGTTTTCAGCACCCATGCGCCGATGGCGCTGATGGCGCCGCATTCCTCGGCGACGGGGATGAACTCTGCCGGCGATACCGGACCGTGGCCCGGCCGGTCCCAGCGCAGCAGCACCTCGTAGCCGGTAACCTCGCCGGTCGAGACCGACTTCTGCACCTGATAGACGAGGTTGAAGGAGTCCATTTCGAGCGCATGCCAGAGATCGTTGGCCATCGCACGGCGCTGGCGCGCGTGCTCGTCCATCTCGCTCTCATAGTAGCAGATGCGGGTCTCGAATTCGGCCTTGGCCCGATAGAGCGCCAGGTCGGCATTGCTCAGGAGCTTTGAGTGCTCCTTGCCGTCCTGGGGATAGATGGCGACACCAATACTGCCGCTCGTTGCCACCACGACGTCCTGATATTGCACGGAGCCAAACAGCACGCCCTCGATACGGTCGAGGAAGTCGCGCAGGCTTTCGATCACCGAGAACTGCTTGATGGCGACGAATTCGTCGCCGCCAAGCCGGGCTATGACCTCGCCTGGCTTCAGCAGATTGCTCAACCGCTCCGAAAGCACGCGCAGCACCTGGTCGCCGGTCGCGTGGCCATAGCTGTCGTTGATGTCTTTGAAATTGTCGAGGTCGATCGCGACGATGCCGATCTGGGTTTTCTGGGCCTCGGCATCGGCAAGGGCGTTGTCGAAGACCTCTTCGAAACGCGCGCGGTTCGGCAGGCCAGTCAGCGTGTCGTGCTTGGCCAGATGGGCAATCGCCGCTTCATTGCGCTTGCTGTCGGAAATGTCCTCCATCAGCGTCACCCACCGGCCATCGCCGATCGGGTTGTGCTGCACGCGCAGGAAGCGTTCGCCGTCAAAACTGTGCACGGCCTGTCCACCCTGCGCGGCCAGCATGCGATGCTGTTCGGCGAGTTCCTTGGCCACCTGATCGCGCTTGGCGAGGTCGATGCTGACCTGGTTGGTGGCCACCACGCAGATATCCTCAAGCGTGCGGCCTTCCAGCATGGCGTGCCGCGGCAGAGACAGCAGTTCGTTCAGCCGCTCGTTGTGCAGCATCACCTTGCCGTCTTCCGAGAACAGCGCCAGCCCCTGCCCCATATGGGTCAGCGCCAGTTCAAGCTTCTGGCTGACCGAGGCGATACGGTCAGCGTCGTTCCTCTGGCGCCGCTCCTCGCGCTCGGTGCGGCGACGATCGGCTTCGTCCAAGACGATGCTGCCCAGCGCCGCGCTGAGGATAAAAAGCGTGATCAGCGCCACGATGATCGACATCATGCCGCCATCGATCTCGGCGCCCTCGTGCACCAAGGGCAGGCAATTGCTGAAATCGGCAGCGCCCATGGCCGTAAAGTGCATGGCGCAGATGGCAAGGGTCAGCAGCGCCGCGCCGCCAAAAAGGCGCTGGCGTCCCGGCCCCATGGCCACGACAACGGCAAACCCCGAAAGCACGATACCGGCGAGTATGGAGGCGCCGATCAGGCGCCCGTCCCAGATCAACTGGCCATCGAGCAACAGGGCGGCGATGCCCATGTAGTGCATATTGGAGATACCAACGCCAATGACCGCGCCACCAAGAAAGCGGTCGGCTATGCCCTTGGCCTGGAGCGCCATGGCGAGACCCGCGCCGCAGACGCCGATGGCCAGCAGCAACGAGGCGCCGGTGAGCACAATGTCATACTGCAGCGCGAAGCCCGGTCGAAAGGCCAGCATGGCGACGAAGTGCGTCGCCCAGATGCCGAGCCCCACCGAGATCGCCGAAATCGTCGTCCAGATCAGCCGCGCTCGCTTGTCCATGCGCTTGGCATGTCGCAGCAGGCTGACACAGGCATAGGCCGATAAAAGGCAAATGAAGGCAGCGATTGCCACGAAGACAAGGTCATGGCCGCGAAAGAAGAAGTCGAGAACCGCAAACACTGCACACATCCGGAAAAATACGGATGTTACCCTAGAGTTGCGCCCTTTACGGATGAGTTACGGCCAACTCACATCCGTTGGGATGCTGAACGACGAGTAAAGCCGGGGATTAAACCGTGCCCTCATAGACGATTACTGGTCCGCTCGGCCCTCCGATCAGACGGGCGCGAACACCATAAACTTGGGCCAGCAAATCCTCTCCAAGAACATCTGCCGGAGGCCCTTCCGCCACTACCCCGCCCGCATGCAGAACCACCAGCCAATCGCAAAAGCGCAGCGCCAGGTTGAGATCATGGAGGGCCAAAAGCACTGTGCCGCCAGCCTGAGCCAGATCGCCCAGAAGATGAAGCACCTGCAATTGAGCGCGTATATCGAGGTGGCTCGTCGGCTCATCAAGCACCAGCAGCCTTGGCTCCTGTGCCAGCGCCCGCGCAATATGCACGCGCTGCTGTTCTCCGCCCGAAAGCGTATTGAACTGGCGCGTCGCAAATTCGGCCATACCCACTTTTTCAAGCGCACCCGCCACTATCGCCTCATCGTCATGGCCGAGGCCGGCCGTCCAGGCGGATACATGCGGAATCCGCCCCAACGCGACGACATCGGAAACGCCGAGCCGCTCCTCGGTGCTGGCGGATTGTTCGACATAGGCGCAGATGGCGGCCCGCTCGCGGCGCCCCATCGCGGTAAGGTCCGCGCCTTCAAACGCCAGCGAGCCCGCCTCCGGCCGTTCCAGCCCGACAATGGCCGAGATCAGCGTCGACTTCCCCGCCCCGTTCGGCCCGACCAGCCCCGTCACCTTGCCGGCTGGCGCCGAGAACGCGGCATCGACGACGATGCCTTTGCCACCGCGGCTGATATTGACGCGCGCAACCTTGAGCCCCTCCATCACGTCACTCGCCTGAAGCGCATGAGGATCAGGAGGAATGCGGGCGCCCCCACCAGCGCCGTCACGATACCCACTGGCAATTCGCGCGGATCGAACACGGTCCGCGCCAATGTGTCGGCCCAGAGCATGAAAATGGCCCCAACCAGCATGGACAGCGGCAGGAGCCTTCCATGGCGCGATCCCACGGCCAACCGCACCGCATGCGGCACGACGAGCCCGACAAAACCAATGGCCCCGCCGATGGCCACCATTACCCCTGTCAGCAGCGCCGAAGCCCCAAGCAGGGTCCAGCGCAGCCGAACGACATCCACCCCGAGGCTCGCCGCCGATTTCTCACCAAAGGCAAAAGCATCGAGCCCTCGCGCCGAAACCAGCATAACCGGCGCGCAGACAACGAGACTCACCAAGACCAGCACCGCATCGGGCCAGCCCGATCCGCTCAGCGAGCCCATGAGCCAGGAGAGGATTTCGCGATAGGAATCCCCCGTCGCCGACCAGAAAATGATGAACGAGGTCATGGCCGAGGCCAGCGCCGAAATGGAAATGCCGGCAAGGATCGCCCGAACCGGCGTCGCCCCACCCAAAAGTTGCGCAATGAGCAGCGCCAGCCCCAAAGCAGCCAGCGAACCAACGAAAGCCCCCACCGGCACGAACAGCGCATAACCCAGCACCACAAGCGTCACCGCGCCAAGGGCCGCCCCCGATGACAGGCCCAGCAGATAGGGATCGGCCAGCGGATTGCGCGTCAGCGCCTGCATCACCGCCCCAGCCAGCGCCAACCCCGCCCCAACGCCCATTGCCGCAATCACCCGCGGCAGCCGCAGATCCCAGACAATGGCATCGCGCAGGCGCGAGACCGGGCTCTCCGGCACGAGACCAAGGTGGTGAAGGATCGTGGTCCAGACCTCAGTCGGGCTGATGTCGGCTGGCCCGAACGTGACAGCAATGGTGGCGCTCGCGAGCAACAGGAGCCACAGGGCGATATAGGCAGTGGCGTTCAAAGACCGGGTCACTCTGAGCCCGGGGCAATCGCCCCCTTCCACCGTCCCCCATCAAGGGGGAGGTGGAGGGATTGTGGTTTTGGTGAGAAGTCGCCCCGAACTCGATCTGCACCTCCCCCTTGCTGGGGGAGGTTGGGACGGGGTGGCGTGAGCCCCGATGCCTGCATCAAAAACTCAACCCGGCCAACTGTCCGGCCATGTCCACCGTCGCCGGCACATTGCGAATCCCCGCCTCGGAAGCCGGGAACGGAATGATCAGGTACCGCTGATTGACCACCGCATCGAGCTTCGACGTGATCGGATTTTCCGCCAGCAGTTTCTTCTTGGCCTCCGCCGAGTTCCACGCTGCATCGACCAGTACGATCACATCGGGATTGGCATCGACCACCGCTTCCCAGCTCGCCGCCGTCCAGCCTTCATCAACCCCGGCAAAGACATTCGTGAGCCCGAGCGCTTCCATGATCATAGCCGGCGCATTGCTACCCGCCCCCACATAGGGCGCCTTGGTGCCCGAGGAATACCACACCGCCGTCAGCCCGCGTGTGTCTGCCGCGACCCCGGCCAGTGCTGCCTTCTGTTCGGCGATCAGCGCATCGGCTCGACCCTCGACGTCGAAGATGGCGCCCATTTCGGCGATTTCGCCGAACAGATGATCAAAACTCAGCTTCTCCGGCTTTACCGACCGGCAAGCCGCCGGCGCCACGTAGGACGCTACACCAAGCTGCTGCAGCGTCGGCCGCTCGCCGGCCCCATCGGCCGCGAAATTGCTCTCCCAGCCGCCATAGACAAAGTCCGGCTCCACCTCGAGCACCACTTCCTGCGAAGGCAGCTTTTCCGACAGCACAGGAATGTTGGTTCCGCCGAGCGCCTCCGGCAGCGGGCCATCAAGGAAAGCCAGCCCCACCAATTGATCCTCAAGACCGAGCGAGAGCAGCAGTTCGGCCGCCGTCGACTTGATGGCTACGACGCGCTGCGGCGCTGCGGCGATATCGAGCGCAAAGCCGCAATTGTCGAGCTTCAGCGGATAGTCCGTCGCCATGGCTGGCACGGCAAAAAGACCCGCCGCGATGGCAGCGAGAAGAGAAAAAGAATGACGCATGGTTCAGTCCTGCTTCTGCCCCTTGGGGCGTGCCTTGGAAGTATCTTTCATGTCCGCCATGGCGGCCTCATAG
>NZ_JBEVLL010000394.1:0-3520 GCF_040509215.1 Devosia sp. | reverse complement strand
TTCAGCTATATGCAAAAGTCAACTTGAACGGTTGAAAATTGATATAGTCCACTCAGACGCCATTGGCCAGCGGTTGTTTGGAGGTGAGCGATGGGCCGCTGCCGTTCGTGGATCACCGCGATATGGATCCGGTGAGGCATGTCGAATGCGGAAGCCTCTGCCGACGCTCGCGATCAAGCCGCCGAATTGCTTTGCACCCTAATTTCCGTCGTTCGGCTTGAAGGGTGAAGCTCGAAACCTGCCGTCCGTTCATCTCCGTCGCCCCAGCGAGAGAAACGGCCAAGATTGGGTCAATCGCGACTGACAGCGATGGACCACAATCTTGTAGAAATGACTTGGCGCCCGCTTGGCAAACCGCCCCGTCCATTGCAGGATCGGCGCTCCACAAGAACGGGACCGGTGAGTCCCGACGGAGGGGATGAACGACATGCGCATGCGAGCTCGCCTGCTTCCTTTCGCTTTGCTGCTTGCCGCGGGGCTCGGCGCCCGGGCGAACGCGCAGGAGGCGCATGCGGATCATGCCAACATGGCGATGCCTGCAGCGGCGGCGGCTTCAGGGGTAAAGCAGTCGCGCTGGTCCGATCCTGCCTCCTGGCCCAGCGGGAAGGTGCCCGGCGCGGGCGATGCGGTGACGATTGGGCGGGACCGGAATATCGTCCTCGATGTGAGCCCGCCCGCGCTGCGCAGCCTGACGATCAACGGCAGGCTCAGCTTCTCGAACGAGCGCGATCTCGACCTGACCAGCGAGTGGATCCTCGTCGGCGGCGGCGAACTCGACATCGGCAGCGCGGCGAGGCCCTATACGCGCAAGGCGACGATCACGCTCACCGACACCGTCCCCAACGAGGACATCAACACGATGGGCGACCGCGGCATCATGATGCTGGCGGGCACATTGAACCTCCATGGCGACCGCAGCAACAGCTGGACCAAGCTGGCGAAGACCGCGAAGGCCGGCAGTGCGAAGATCGAGGTGCTCAATGCCGCCGGCTGGCGCAAGGGCGACCAGATCGTGCTGGCCTCGACCGACTTCGATCCGCACCAGGCCGAGGAGCGCACCGTCACCGCGATCAGCGGCAATGCGCTGACGCTCGACAAGCCGTTGAAGTACATGCACTTCGGCGAGGTCACCTACGGCGTCGACGAGCGCGGCGAGGTCGGGCTGCTCACGCGCAACATCAAGATCCAGGCGTCGGCCGATGCGGAGAAATCATACTTCGGCGGGCACATCATGGCGATGGCGGGCTCGAAGATGTACGTCTCAGGCGTCGAGCTCAATCGCATGGGCCAGAACATGCATCTCGCCCGCTACCCGATCCACTGGCACATCGGCGGCGAGGGCCAGGGCCAGTATATCCGCAACTCGTCGATCCACGACACGTACAGCCGCTGCGTGACGGTGCACGGCACCAACAATCTGCGCGTCGAGAACAATGTGACCTTCAACACGGTGGGTCACTGCTATTTCCTCGAGGATGCGGTCGAGACGGGGAACCAGTTCATCCGCAACCTCGGCATCCTCACCAAATGCCATCCAGACGGAAAGCCGTGCGTGCCGACCAATCTCACGCTCGCGCATCAGTCCACCGTCGGCCAGAAGGCCAAGGATATCCTGATCCCGTCGGACAACACCGCCTCAACCTTCTGGATCACCAATCCGGACAATAACTACAGGGACAATGTGGCGGCGGGGTCCGAGGCGATCGGCTTCTGGATCGCCTTGCCGCAGCATCCGACGGGCGCGTTCCTCGACAGCCCGAACAGCAAGGCGATCTGGCCGCGCCGCACGCCCGTACGCGAGTTCAAGGGCAACACGGCGCACTCGAACTTCGATGGGCTGATGTTCGATCGCGGCCCCGCGCCCGACGGCACCTTCACCGTCGGCGGCGCCGGCCATATCGCCTATGCCGATCCCGGCGATCCGAAGAGCAAGCTGCTGGTGTCCACCATCGACACCTACACCGGCTACAAGAACCGCAACGGCGCGATCTGGGGCAGGGGTGAGGCGCACCTCTTCAAGAATTTGGCGCTGGCCGACAACGCGATCGGCTTCACCCATGCAGCCGGTGGCGCCGGTCTTGCGCCCTATACGACGCAGGTGGTCGATTCTCTGTTCGTCGGCGAGAGCGGAAATATCGGCAATCCCACGACGAAAGCGGAAATCGCCTATGGCCGCAGCCTGCCACACCAAGATGCCGACTTCCCGATCCGCGGCTATGAATATTATGATTACCGCCACGAGATCGTGAACACGACCTTCGTGAACTACCAGCCCAACGCCACGCGCGAAGCCGGCGCAATCTCCTACCTGTTGTTCACGAGCTTCGGCATGAGCACCGAGAATTCGGTGAAAGGCCTGAAATTCGTCAATTCGAAGCCGGTCGATTTCCCTGGGATCCAGCGTCGCTGGGCATCCGATTTCGGCGGCCGTGCCGCCTATCGGAGTGCCGCGTTCCACGATCTGGATGGATCGGTCGGCGGCGTCTCCGGTGCCTATATCGTGATCGACAATGGCATCGCGTCGGATGAAAAGAGCTGCGAAATCAAGGCGAGTTGGGGCGCGGCCATATGCAAGGGCGACATGGGCCGCCTCAGCATCGGCAACACGCGCGAATTCCCGGAATTCGCCGTAGGGTCTGCGACCGATCCGGTCGTCCTCCAGCGCGACGGCAAGCGCTACGAATATAATGGCGAAACCACGATCCCCAATGGTGCCGAGATCAGGGTGGCGACGGCCAAGACCAAGCTTTCGCTAAACCTGCGGGAAATGGACAAGGGCAGCTGGGTCATCTTCGAGCTGCCCGGCTTCACCAACGCCGCCGCCGGCGAGGCGGCATCCAGCCTGGCCGCGTTGCGCGAGTCCGGGAAGACCGTCTTTTTCAAGGACAAGGACTCGCTGTGGGTCAAGCTCGTGGTCGAAGACCCGGCGCCCAGCGGTCCCGTCGTCGTCCAGGTCGGCAACCTGCGCGCCCAGGCTTCGCTCGAGGTCAGCAAGGCAGTCCAGTTGAGCCTCGCCAAATGAGGCCAGGCCCTCGGACACTATGGGGCAGGCGCCCGTCGACCCTGGCAGGGCGCGCGATCGGCCTCTCGATCGCCCTCGCCGGCGTGGGCTTCGCGACAAATGCCGAGGCGGCATGCAGCCGTGAGACGCTTCAGACGCTGGCCGCCACCTATGTGAAGGCGCAGACGGACGGCAAGGCCGGCCTGCTGCCCCTCGCAAAGGGCGCGTCCTACGCCGAGAACGACAAGGCCATGGACATCGGCAAGGGCGTGCTGGCCGGCCCCCTGAAGGTCGACTTCACCCGCAGTCTCCACGACACGACCGCGTGTGCCACCTTCACCGAGCTGGTAGCGGCCAGCGACCCGCACCCCTACGTGATCCACACCCGCATCGAGGCAACCACCAACGGCAAAGTGTCGAAGATGGAGTCGGTGGTGACCGACGCGGGAGACTGGGTGTTCGGAGCAGCCGAGCATCTCGCCGTCACGCGGGGCGAGAACTGGGGCGAAATCCCCAAGG
>NZ_JBEVLL010000393.1:0-4089 GCF_040509215.1 Devosia sp. | reverse complement strand
CTTGAACTAGCTTTGGAGAGACCGTTTTCGGCCTCTGCATTCATCACGCTAGCATTCGCCTGAAAAAGCGTCTCGCTCGATCCGATCGGGGCCGATCAATTCGATGTGCTTCGCTGTAACGCCAACGTAATTGCTTCATCGACGGCCTCAGCGGGGCGAGGCTACGTCGAGGTGAAGCCGG
Organism: Devosia sp.; assembly: GCF_040509215.1. Lineage (GTDB taxonomy): Bacteria > Pseudomonadota > Alphaproteobacteria > Rhizobiales > Devosiaceae > Devosia. Next base: position 3,908 of record NZ_JBEVLL010000393.1, on the reverse strand, counting down.
CGTCAGCCGGCGGATTGCTTACGGGATTGCGCCTCGATGAATTTTCCGTGGCGGAACTGCATAAAAGACAACCGGCCGGTTCCAGCCGTAGAATCCGGAATTGGCCTGCAGCTCGGCCTGCCGGGCGAGATCGATCCGCTGCAGGCACGCGGCAAAGGCGTCATTGCGTTTCGTGAAGCCGTAGGAACGGCATTGCGCCTCGTCCGCCGCACGTTGCTGTTCGGCTGTCATGCAGCCGGAGAGGAGCGGGAGACAGCCGACCGCCAGAATGCCCAACCTCACGCGGATACTCCTCATGCCGGAAAACTTGAGCTTCGACGGCAATATTAGCGCATCGGACCGAAAAGTGCGACGCGGTTTTCGGATCAATCCGATGCGCAAACAAGGGCTTGAGCAATTCCAGGAAAAGTGGGAACCGGTTTTCCGTCCTGAATTTCGTACCGATGGCTCCTACTTTTGACCCGTCTGCTCGACCCCCTCACCTGCCTGCCGGCGCCCGGCCCTTCGCTATGGCTTCGGGCGTTCGTCGTTCGAAAAGCCAAATCGTTGGCTTTTCGTCGCCTCCGGCGACCCCTCCTCACCCCCGCAAGCGGGTAGAGGAGCGCTGGCTGTACCGGCAGCGCTGAAATTTGCAGCGTTGGCGATTGGCGAAATCCGCGATGAGGGCGTCTCTTCTCCCCGTTCTATGGGGAGAAGTGCCCAGCAGGGCGATGGGGGGCGGCACAATCGGTCAAAAAATGACGGGCACTGGTACATAACACTGAACCGCTCTAGCTGTGAATGCTCAACAGGTTGTCCATTGTTTGGCCGAGACGGCTGATGGGCGGTTTGGATTTTAGGCTTCCATGCGGGCGGTGCCAATTGTAGCGGTGCAGCCAGACGGGCAGTTCGGCACCGCGGTGATCTGACGAGGGATAGGCTTTCGCATAAGCCCACTCCCTGAGCGCGGTCTGGATGAAGCGTTCGGCTTTGCCGTTGGTCTTGGGCGTGTAGGGCCTGGTTCGGATATGTTTGAGGCCAAGGAGGTTGCAGGCGGCGCGGAAGGAGCGGCTTTTATAGCAGCCGCCGTTATCGGTCATGACGCGTGAGACGGTGACGCCGAGGCTGGCATAATAGGCGATGGCGGCCTTAAGAAAGGCGACGGCGCTTTCCTGTTTTTCATCCGGCAGGATCTGGCTGAAGGCGATGCGGGAAGCATCATCGATGCAGATGTGGACGAACTCCCAGCCGGCGCCGCCTTTACGGGAGGTGCGGTCGGTGCTTTGGCCGGTCCGGTCGCCGGTGATACGGTGCCCGATCTTATGGAAGCGCCCGAGTTTCTTGATGTCGAGGTGGATCAGTTCGCCGGGGGTGTCACGCTCATAGCGGACAACCGGCGCGGCCGGTTCGAGGTCCTTGAGCCGCGACAGTCCAGCGCGGTTCAGCACCCGGCTGACGGTGGCGGGGCTGACGCCGACCTGATTGGCAATGTGCTTGCCGGTGAAGCGGTCGCGCCGCAGCGCCACGATGCGCTCCACGGTGGTCGCTTCAGTAGCACGCGGCATGTGCCCCGGGCGTGACGATCGGTCGACCATGCCGGCGCGGCCCTCGGCCTCGTAGCGCTCTACCCAGCGCGCCACGACCTTCGCCGACACGCCATACAGCCGCGCTGCATAGGCCTTGGAAAGGCCGCCCGCGATGACCGCTAGCGCCATTTCCTCTCGACGCAGCAGTGTCAGACGGGCATTCTTGTGAATGTTCATTCGGTCCTCCCGAGAATCGCTGAAGCTTTGACAACCTCAGTCTTCTCGGTTGGGACCGAATGGACAACCTCCTGAAAGCTCACATCTAGCGGCAGCTTGGAAGGTTTTTCCTCCGAGGATAGCGCGCTCGCGCTCGAATGATCGTCGTTGGCGCAAACTGCACCGCTGATCAGGCTATCCACCTGTCGACCGGCTGATGGTCCTGCTGCCCGTTTCGGGCAAAGCCTCGGCGAGGTTCTCGGTTCGCGCGATGCTTTCGATGCGATGGCGGCCGCGCGTCTAGCCGCCGTCACCAGGCCTTTACTTGTGCGTGTCACCAATGCGCGAGGCCAAGCAGCTTTTCGCCCAGCGGAGTGAGTGTCGCGGTTCTGGCATTGTGCTTTTCCCATTCGCGCGGATCACCCGGAAAGGCATCCCGCTTGGGATGATCCAGCTCGCGCCAGAGCCGGATGCGTTCCTGCCGCTCCGCCTCATTCTGCTGTTCGGCGGGGTACATGGAGATATATTGCGCCATGCGCACCCGCCTGTCCGAATGGTTCGGCCGAACGCCGTGAGCCAGCAACGAGTTGAAGATCATCAGATCGCCTGGTTCCATATCGATGTTGACCACTTCCAGCCCCGTCATGTCAGGATGCATAGGGTCACGATCTTCTGGCTGGGTTTTTACCCATTCCTCGAAATGCTCAAAGAGATACGGCACGCACTGGAAGCCGCCGACGTCGCCGTCCTGCTTCTGCAGGCTAAGTACGCCCTGGACACCGACCGGCAGCGGCCGAAGGGAGGTGTCGACGTCCCAGTGGATGAAGCCGTTGGGGTTGCCCTTGACCTTCCTGGGCGGATTGAGATTGGCGCGGTCAATGGTGACCCAAAGATCTTCCCGGTCCCAGATATCGACGAAGGCATCGTAGACGCGCCTGTCCATGCGATTATCCCAAAGGTACTGGTGATTGTAGATCTCCAGCATGCCCGTGTTGTTGAGCTCCTTCATCTTATGCTCGCGGCGCTGGGGCGTGTACCAGGTGGAGGGGTCCGACGGGTCCTTGTCGTCAAACTTCCAGAGCAGGTCGACAAGACGCTCTACATTGGCCGCAGGCACCGCCCCACGGACAATGAGGTATCCCTTCGTCGTCCAATGCTCCCAATCCGCCTTCGATAAAACACGCAGCGGCATCGTTTTCCCGATATCCTTGAGCTGGGTCGTTGCGGAAGTGGTCGGATGGCTGTCACGCTTGAGTGCAGTCTGCATATCGGTCTCCCGTCTCGGCATCCCTGGTCGTCAGACGATGGGGACAGAATAGCCGCGCCAACAGCCTTATGTTGTCGGCAGTTGGCGATTTCTGATACTATTCTGGCGTGATGAACACGATCAGCGCTTGATGCGGCCATTCCTGGAACATTTGCCGGTACCGCTGGACGCCTCATGGAGCATGCTCAATCGTCGGCTGGACGATGCCATTCCGTTCCAATGGCACCATCATCCCGAGCTCGAGCTGACGTTGACGCTCAATTCACGCGGCCAACGCTTCGTGGGCGATCATGTCGGCAGCTATGACGACGGCGACCTCGTGCTGGTCGGGCCCAACCTTCCGCACACTTGGGCATCCCGCGAAAAGATCGACCCGGCAAGACCGCATGTCGCGCTTGTTCTCTGGTTTCGCAAGGAATGGATCGAAGGCTTGATCGGCGGCACGGTGGAGTTCCGGCCCGTCGCACGGCTTATCGGCCGTGCTGCGACAGGGTTGGCATTCGGCACCGGGCTTGGCCGGGCGCTGGCTCAGGAGTTCGAGGCGATTTTCGCGCGGCCGCCGGCGCAGCGTCTCATAGGGCTCATCGAGATCCTTCTGCAGATCGCAAAAGCCGACGACATTCAGCCGCTCTCGACCAAAGCGCCGCAGCCGGTGGAAGGAAGCCGCTTGCGCATTGACCGTGTCCTGCTGCACCTCCATCAGCACTATCACAAGCCGCTGCGATTGGTGGACCTGGCCGAGATTGCCTCCTTAAGCCTCTCAGGCTTGCACCGCATGTTCCACAAACACACGCAGGCAAGCATCTCGGACTATCTGATCGGCTTGCGCATCGGCGAAGCATGCTCGCGCCTGTCCGGAACGAACCAGCCCATCCAACATATCGCGGAAGAGGTGGGCTACACTTCGCTCGCCAATTTCA
>NZ_JBEVLL010000392.1:0-12427 GCF_040509215.1 Devosia sp. | reverse complement strand
ACCACGACGCTGAAGGCGCTGGCCAAGGAGCTGGAAGTGCCTGTTATCGCGCTGTCCCAGCTCTCCCGTCAGGTCGAGTCGCGCGACGACAAGCATCCTCAGCTAGCGGATTTGCGCGAATCGGGTTCTATCGAGCAGGACGCTGACGTGGTGCTTTTCGTTTATCGCGAAGAGTACTATCTCAAGAACAAGGAACCCAAAGAGGGCACGCCAGAGCACATCACCTGGCAAGGGGAAATGGAACAGGTGCACGGCAAGGCGGAAGTCATCATTGCCAAGCAGCGCCATGGCCCTACCGGAACCGTGCAGTTGAGCTTTGAGGCTCAGTTCACACGCTTCGGTAACCTCGCACGGGCAGACTATCTGCCTGAACGCATGGAATAGGTATGAAGCTGACCTCGGGCCTCGGGAGCCAACTGACTGTCGATCTCGGGGCACTTGCCCGAAACTGGAACGCCCTAGACAAGGTGAGCCAGGGCGCGCTGACGGCTGCGGTCGTCAAGGCTGACGCCTATGGCACCGGCATCGAAATGGCGGCGACGGCGCTCTACGCGGCTGGTGCGCGGTTCTTCTTCGTGGCGACGCCGGACGAAGGCATTGCCGTGCGCACGTCCCTGCCCAGCGCCCATATCTTCGTGCTCAACGGGCTCTATCCGGGCGCAGCCAATCTCTACATCCGGCAGAACCTGATGCCGGTCATTTCCTCGATGGACATGCTCGAAGAGTGGCTCGGCAAATGCGTCGAGCGCAACGAGGCCTATCCCAGCGCTTTCCACTTCGATACCGGCATGAACCGGCTGGGCTTCCGGCTCAATGAGGCGGTGATCGTGCGCGAGCGCATTGCGCGGCTGAGCTATGCTCCGCAGATGGTGATGAGCCATCTCGCCTGCGCCGATATTCCGAGCCACGAGAAAAATCGCACGCAACTGGCGCTGTTCGGTTCAGTGCTGAACCAGTTTCCGGGTATTCCCGCTTCGCTCGCCAATTCGGCCGGCCTGATGACCGGGCGTGATTATCACTTCCAGATGGTGCGGCCGGGCATCGCACTTTATGGCGGCCGTGCCGTTGTCGGACGCAAGAACCCGATGGCGACAGTGGTGACGCTGCACGCGCCGGTGCTTCAGGTTCGCGAAGCGCGGACCGGCGAAACGGTGGGCTATGGCGCCTCCTATTCCCTCTCGCGCGATAGCCGGCTGGCGGTGATCGGGCACGGCTATGCCGACGGCTTCCAGCGCGCCATGTCGGGAACCAATGCGCGGCCGGGCGCGAAAGTGTTCGTGCGCGGGAAACTGTGCCCGGTCATCGGCAAGATTTCGATGGACCAGAGCATTGTCGACATCACCGAACTTGGGCCCAACCTGCCCAAGCCCGGCGAGGGCGTCGAAATCTTCGGGCCCAATGTCAGTGTGGACGAACAGGCGGATGTGGCCGGCACGATCGGTTATGAGCTGCTTACGGCGCTGAAGGGCCGCTATACCCGCAACTATGTCGGCAATGGATATCTGCCGGAGTAGGCTTTGTTCCCCATTCGTTCTTGAATGGACCGAACAAAATTGCTAGCGTCGTCGCCAAGAGGGAATCGACCGGATTGGCGCTGAACCCAAGCACATATGTGATCCTGCTGCGCGCCATCGGGCCGGTGACGCACAAGCTCATGTCCATGGCGCAGTGGCGCGAGGCTTCCGAGGCGGCCGGCTTCGTCGCGCCGGAAACGCTGGTCAATACGGGCAATATGATTGCCGGGTTCGAGGGGACCGAGACGGCGGTCGTGACCACCACGGTTGGCGTATTGCGCCGCTTTGGGCTTGGGGAAAATGTCGTGCCAGTGGTGCGCAAGCCGGCCCTATTACAAAAGCTGATGCAGGCCGATCCGATCTCGGAGGCGGCGGCGGAAAGACCGAACCAGACCGGGGTCTATTTCTTTGCCAGCAAGAAGCCGGATTTCGGCTGGCTGAAGGGCCATGACGGACCAGAGACGGTGCATGTGGTGCATGACCACCTCGTCGTCGATTTCACCCGGGACGTAGCGCAGTCGGGAAAACTCATCCGGCTGATCGACAAGAATTGCGGGACCAACACGTCCCGGAACTGGAATAGCGTGCGGCGCATCGCCGAACGATGCGCAGCGCGAGAGAACGCATAGTGGCCAAGAACAAATCCAATTTCGTCTGCCAGTCCTGCGGCGCCGTAACGACCCGCTGGCAGGGGCGATGTGACGCCTGCGGCGAATGGAACACCATTGTCGAAGAACTGGTCGATAGCGGCATCGGCGCGGGGCCGAAGGCGGCAAAGTCTGGAGGCAGGCCGGCCAATCTCCAGCCGCTGTCGGGGGAAACCGAGAGCGCGGCGCGCGTCGTGACGGGAATCGCGGAACTTGATCGCGTGACCGGCGGCGGCTTTGTGAAGGGATCAGCGCTGCTGGTGGGTGGCGATCCGGGCATAGGCAAATCGACGCTGCTGCTGCAATCGGCGGCGGCGCTGGCCAACAAGGGCAAGCGCGTCATCTATGTTTCGGGTGAAGAAGCCGTGGCACAGGTGCGGCTGCGCGCGCAGCGATTGGGGCTCGGCGAGGCCGACGTGCTGCTGGCGGCGGAAACCAATGTCGAGATTATCCTGGCGACGCTCGAGAACGGGCCGCCACCGGATCTCGTCATCATCGATTCCATCCAGACGCTGTGGACCGACCGGGTGGAAAGCGCGCCGGGCACGGTGACGCAGGTGCGCACCTCGGCGCAGGCGCTGACGCGCTTTGCGAAAAAGTCCGGCGCGGCCGTGGTGCTTGTGGGGCACGTCACGAAAGACGGGCAGATCGCGGGGCCTCGCGTGGTCGAGCACATGGTCGACGCGGTGCTCTATTTCGAGGGGGATTCAAGCCACACGTTCCGAATCCTGCGCGGGGTGAAGAACCGCTATGGGGCGACCGACGAGATCGGCGTCTTTGCCATGACCGAGCGCGGGCTCGAACAGGTGGCCAATCCGTCGGCGCTGTTCCTCGACCAGCGTGACCAGGATGCGGCAGGTTCGGCGGTTTTTGCCGGCATGGAAGGCACGCGGCCTATCCTGATCGAAATTCAGGCTCTGGTGGCGCCCTCCCCGCTCGGCACACCGCGACGGGCTGTGGTGGGCTGGGATACCCAGCGCCTTTCTATGGTGCTTGCCGTGCTCGAGACGCGCTGCGGGGTGCGGATCGGCGCCAATGACATCTATCTCAATGTCGCCGGTGGGCTGAAAATCACCGAACCCGCGGCCGACCTCGCCGTCGCGGCCGCGCTGATTTCGTCGCTGACGGGTTCGCCCCTGCCCAAAGAGGCGGTCTATTTCGGCGAAATCTCGCTGGCGGGCGGGGTGCGGCCGGTGTCGCATGCCGGGCTGCGGCTGCGCGAGGCGCAAAAGCTGGGGTTCCAGTCGGTGGTTACCGGGCGCGTCAACAATGTGGACAAGACCAACGGCTTCGAGGTCACGGAGTTTTCGCAATTGTCGGAAATGGTTGGGCGAATTGCGGCCAATGGCAAGAAGCCAGTGGCCGAGCCGGAAGGCTGGTAAGTTAAGAATCTCTGAATGTTCGCGTTCCTCGCGCGCTCGTGGCCTTGGCAGGGGCGCGCAAAGTCGCTAATGGTCGCGGCAACAGGCCGACGGCAAGTGGAGCTAGCGAAAACATATGCTGACAGCGTTTGACGTTGGTGTGGGCGTATTGGTGTTGATCTCGGCCATTCTGGCAACGGCCAGGGGCCTGACGCGCGAAGTGCTGTCGCTGGCGACTTGGGCCGGCTCCGCCGCCATCGCCATCTACATGTACCTCTACCACCCCGATATCGCGCAGCAGTACATCGCTGAAGAAATCGTGGCCAATATCGCTACGGTCGTGGTCAGCTTCATCGTCTCGCTGATCGTGCTGCACCTGCTCACGATGCGTATTGCCGATTTTGTTGTCGACAGCCGCATCGGCCCGATCGACCGTACGCTGGGCTTCATTTTCGGTGTGCTGCGTGGCGTGCTGATCGCCATCGTCATCACGATTTTCGGCGTTTGGCTGCTCGGCACCAACCTGCCGGAATGGGCGCGTAATTCGCAGTCGCTGCCCTATCTCGACAATATGGGCAAGACCCTGATCTCCATGCTGCCCGAAGGGCTCGAGCAGCAGGTCAACGACATTCTGCAGGGCGGCGGCGCTGACCTTACTTCGGATCCGGAAGCCCCGGCGACCCCGCAGGAAACAGTGCCGCCTGTCGATCCGACGATCGATGGCACTGTGGACCCGACCGAAGCACCGGTCGACGGCCAGACCCAGACCTGATCCGGGACGGGCGCCCCGCGCCCGCCTCTGGCCTGACGCCCAATTCTGTCATTGGTCGCTGGCCGCAAAATGCGCTATTGGCGTGAACCAAGAGACCGGCTCGGCCGGCGCCTATCGCTTTGGCGATGGGTGAGCAGAACGATATGGAGAAGTTCGGTGACCCTCCCGAGCGACGACGATTTCGATCTTGAAGGCGACACGCTGCATGAAGAGTGCGGCGTGTTTGGCATTTTGGGGCATAGCGATGCTTCAACGCTGACCGCGCTTGGTCTTCATGCCCTGCAGCACCGCGGCCAGGAAGCAGCGGGGATCGTCAGCTTCGACGGGCGCCAATTCTACCAGGAAAAGCGCATGGGCCTGGTGGGCGACCACTATACCGACCCTGCCCTTCTGGCAAAATTGCCGGGCACCATGTCGATCGGCCACACGCGCTATTCGACAACCGGCGAAGTGGCGCTGCGCAATGTGCAGCCGCTGTTTGCCGAGCTTGAAGCCGGCGGCATCGCCATTGCCCACAACGGCAATTTCACCAACGGCCTGACGCTGCGCAAGCAGATCATCGCGACAGGCGCCATCTGCCAGTCGACCTCAGACACCGAAGTCGTGCTGCACCTCATTGCCCGCTCGCGCCACTCTTCCACCACCGACCGCTTCATCGATGCGATCCGGCAGATGGAAGGCGGCTATGCCATGCTGGCGCTGACGCGCACCAAGCTGATCGCGGCGCGCGATCCCGTGGGTATTCGCCCCCTGGTGATGGGCGAGCTCGATGGCAAGCCGATCTTCTGTTCGGAAACCTGTGCGCTCGATATCATTGGCGCCAAGTACATTCGCGACGTCGAAAACGGCGAAGTCATCATCTGCGAAATCCAGCCGGACGGCTCGATCTCGATCGAAGAGCGCAAGCAGGCCCGCAAGGCGCCGGAACGTCCGTGCCTCTTCGAATATGTCTATTTTGCCCGTCCCGATTCCATGGTTTCGGGCCGCAGCGTCTATAAGGCGCGCAAGCATGCCGGGATGAACCTCGCCAAGGAAGCTCCGGTTGAGGCTGACGTCGTGGTGCCGGTTCCCGATGGCGGCACGCCGGCGGCGATCGGCTATGCGCAGCAGAGCGGCATTCCGTTCGAGCTGGGCATTATCCGCAACCACTATGTGGGCCGCACCTTCATCGAGCCGACCCAGCAGATTCGCGCTTTCGGCGTGCGCCTGAAGCACTCGGCCAATCGGGCCGAGATTGCCGGCAAGCGCGTAGTGCTGATCGATGATTCCATCGTGCGCGGCACGACGTCGGTGAAGATCGTGCAGATGATCCGCGATGCCGGGGCGACGGAAGTGCATATCCGTGTCGCGAGCCCGATGATCTTCCATTCGGACTATTATGGCATCGATACGCCCGATCCGGACAAGCTGCTCGCGAACCAGTATCACGACCTCGAATCCATGTGCCGGTTCATCGGGGCGGACTCGCTGGCCTTCCTCAGCATCGATGGGCTTTACGAGGCCGTCGGTGGGGAGAAGCGCAATAATGCAGCGCCGCAGTTCACCGATCATTATTTCACGGGCGACTACCCTACCCTTCTCACCGACCTCAATGGTCGCTCCAACAACGATCCCAAGCAGGTTTCGCTGCTCAAGGAAGCGGGTTAATGACTGACAATACCGAACTGACCGGCAAGGTTGTGCTGGTCACCGGCGCCTCGCGTGGCATCGGCTATGCGGCGGCCGTCGAGGCGGCACGCCGTGGCGCCCACGTGATCGCCGTGGCGCGTACCGTGGGCGGCCTTGAAGAACTCGACGACGCTATTCAGGAAGTGGGCGGCTCTTCGACGCTGGTGCCGTTCGACCTGCGCGATGGCGATGCCATTGACCGCCTGGGTGCGGCCATATTCGAGCGTTGGGGGCATCTCGATGGCCTGGTAGCCAATGCGGGCCTGCTTGGCACGCTCAGCCCGGTGCCGCATCTGAAGCCCGATGAATTCGACAAGGTCTTTGCGATCAACGTCACGGCCAATTATCGGCTGCTGCGCTCGCTCGACCTGCTGCTGCGCCAATCGGCGGCGGGGCGCGCGGTATTCGTGTCGTCCGGCGCTGCCCGCTCGGCCCGGCCGTTCTGGGGCCTTTATGCCGCCAGCAAGGCCGCGCTCGATGCGATGGTCAAATCCTATGCCGGCGAGATGAATACGACCAATGTGAAGACCAATGTCTTCTATCCCGGCGCCGTGCGCACGGCGATGCGGGCCAAGGCCATGCCGGGCGAAGACCCGAACACCCTGCCCCAGCCATCCGACATTGCGCCGAAGCTGGTGGATTTGCTGAGCGCCGAGGTGACCGAGAATGGCCGGCTGTTCGACGTGACCAAGGGTGTGTTCGAAGACCTCTGAGGTCTACTGACCCACCGGTCGCCATGATCGGATGATCCACGATACAAAGAAAAAGGCCCCGGATTTCTCCGGGGCCTTTTCTATTTGTTAAACGCCTTCGCTCGGCTGCAGTGGCGAAACCAGCACCTTGTCGATGCGGCGGCCATCGAGATCCACGACCTCGAAATGCCAACCATCGCGCTCGAAGGTTTCCCCCGTTGCCGGCAGGCGGTTGAGCACCGAGAGGATGTAACCGGCTACGGTTTCGTAGCGGGCATCCTTGGGCACCGAGATCTTGAAGCGCTCGGAGAAGTCGTCCACCGGCATCCAGCCAGCGACGAGCCAGGAGCCATCCTGACGCTGCACGATGGTCGGGTCATCGCCCGGCTCTTCGTTGTAAACGCCGGTGATGACTTCGAGCACGTCGCCAAAGGTGACGATGCCTTCAAAGTGGCCGTACTCGTCGACCACCAGAACCATCTTCACGCTCGACTGGCGAATGGCCTCCACCACGTCGAGAGCGTCGGCATGTTCCATGACGACCGGGAGCGGCTTGACCAGCCTGCGCAGGTCCGGCTGCTGGCCGGTTGCGAGGGCGGGCAGGAGATCGGCGAGGATCAGGACGCCGAGGATGGAGTCGGCATTGCCTTCCTGCACCAGAACCTGGGAGTGCGAGGTGCCGAGGATGATCTTGAGATTGTCCTCAAAGCTGTCTTCGACGTCGATGGAAACAACATCGAGACGCGGGGTCATGAGGCCGCGTGCCGAACGGTCGGCGAGGCGCATGACACCCGAGATCATCGAGTGTTCTTCGGTTTCAAAGACACCCGCCGAGGTTGCTTCGGCGATGATGGTGCGGACTTCTTCTTCCGTCACCTGCTCTTCGCTCTGGCCGCTCTGGCCGAGGAGGCGCAGCACCAGCTTACCCGACACGTCGAGCAGCCAGACGATGGGCGAGCCGACGAGCGCGATGATGGCCATGGGCTGGGCCACATAGGAGGCCACCATTTCAGGATTGCGCAGGGCGATCTGCTTGGGGACCAACTCGCCCAGAATGAGCGAGCCATAGGTGATGACGACGACGACGAGACCGACGCCGCCGACATCGGCGATATTGGCGGGCACGCCAACCTGGGCGAGCCAGACACTCAGACGTGCGCCGAGCGTGGCACCGGAGAAGGCACCCGAGAGGATGCCGACGAGGGTGATACCGATCTGTACGGAGGAAAGAAACTTGCCGGGATCGTCGGCCAATCTTATGGCCGTGGCTGCTCCCTTGTTTCCTTGGTCAGCCATGACCTTGAGACGAGCGGAGCGGGACGAAACAACGGCCAGTTCGGACATTGCCAAGGCGCCGTTCACGAGAATCAGAACGACGACGATGATGATTTCTGTAAGCAACAAAGTGCAAAGTTGACACGCCGCTACCAATGGCGGGGTGCTACGACGCGCGCACTATAGGGCAAGGCTGCCCGATGTGAATAGGCCAATGGACTGAAATGACGGGACGAAAATTTGTCCCCAGCCCCTTGTCATTTTCGCGACTGAATGAAAATTGCCCGGACAAACCGGGCAATAACGACTTCATGGACGTGAAGCGCAGAGGCGACCTGCCTCTATTTTTTCTTGTCGGCGTAGGGATTTTTTCCGCCGCGGAGCCAGAGACGGATCGGCGTGCCGGGCATGTCGAAACTCTCGCGCAGCCCGTTGACCAGGTAGCGCTGATAGGACATCGGCACCACTTCCGGGCGCGAAGCGAAGACGATGAAGCTCGGCGGCCTGGTCTTGGCCTGCGTCATGTAGCGCATCTTGAGGCGACGGCCGGAGACGGCGGGAGCCGGGTGGCTCTCGGTCATGGCGGCCAGCCAGCGATTGAGCTTGGCGGTCGAGATATGGGAATTCCAGGTGCGTTCGACCTGGTAGATCGCCTGCATCAGCTTGTCGATATTGCGCCCCGTAAGGCCCGACAGCGTGACCAGCGGAATGCCGCGCACCTGCGGCAAGAGGCGTTCGCACTCCTCGCGCAGCTCGGCGAGCTTGGCGTTCTTGTCCTCGATCAGGTCCCACTTGTTGAGAGCGATGACCATGGCGCGGCCTTCGCGCTCGACGAGATCGGCGAGAGCCAGATCCTGCTTTTCGAAGGGAATGGTCGCATCGAGCAGCAGCACGACGACTTCGGCATACTGGATCGAACGGAGGCTGTCGCCGACGGCCAGCTTTTCGAGCTTTTCGTTGACGCGCGAGCGGCGACGGATGCCGGCGGTGTCGACGAGATTGATGACGCGGCCTTCCCATTCCCACGGAACGAGAATGGAATCGCGGGTGATGCCGGCTTCGGGGCCGACGAGAACGCGATCTGTGCCGACCATGCGATTGACCAGCGTCGACTTACCGGCATTGGGGCGGCCGACAATGGCGACGTTGAGGTAGCGGCGCGGGTTCCAGCGCAGCGTCGCCTCGTCGCCCTCGCCTTCGAGCATGTCGGGCGTGATATCGACGTCGACTTCGGGCAGTTCATCGAGATCGCCTGACGCTTCTGCGCCGGAGGCGGCCTCAGCCGCCTTCTTCTCTTCGGCCACGTCGATGGCGGCGGAGACGATGGAATAGAGCTCGGAGAGACCGAGACCGTGTTCGGCCGACAGCGCGATGGGTTCGCCAAAGCCGAGCTTGAAGGCTTCCACGAGGCCATGCTCGGCCGATTTGCTTTCAGCCTTGTTGCCGACGAGGTGGACGTCCTTGCCGGCCTTGCGCAGAACCTGGGCAAAGCGCTGATCGAGCGGGACGACGCCGGCGCGAGCGTCGATCATGAACAGGATCACGTCGGCTTCGCGGATCGCCATTTCGGTCTGCTGGCGCATGCGGTCTTCGAGGCTGCCGTCGGTGACGTCCTCATAGCCCGCCGTGTCGAGCACGCGGAAGCTGAGGTCGGCAATGTGACCCTCCGCCTCGCGGCGGTCGCGCGTTACGCCCGGCGTATCATCGACGAGCGCGATCTTGCGGCCGACGAGACGGTTGAAAAGGGTCGACTTGCCAACATTGGGGCGACCGACAATGGCTACTGTGACCGTCATGGTCGCTCCCTAGCTGGTTCTATGTTTACTGCGCGGCAGGCGCTGGCGTCGCCTCGTCGCCATCAATGATGGTGTCGATGGCGTCGGCGGCGACTTCGGCGTCAGAAGCGGTTTCTTCGGCGATGAGGCCAGCCGAGGTCATCTGGGCGATGTAGTAGGCGACGCGATTGCGAATGCCTTCCTGGGCCAGCGGATCGTTGAGCACGGCTTCGAAGGTGGCCTTGGCGGCCGTGGCATCGCCGGCCTTGAACTGGGCGAGGCCGATGAGTTCGCGGGCGACGCGGCGCATCGGATTGTCGTCCGTGGCGATGGTGCCGACGCGGGCCTCGACATCGGCCAGGGTGCCGGTATCGACCAGCAGGGTCGCAGCCTGCAGCAGGGCCAGTTCGCGCAGGCGCACGTTCGACTGGGCATTGGCCAGCGAGTCATAGGCAGCAACGGCGCCGGCGGTATCGCCCGACTTGGCGAGCAGCGAGGCCTTGGCGAATTCGGCAAGCACCGGATAGCCGCCCGAACCGTTGGCGGCGAGCGTGTCGAGCTCGGCCTGGGCGGCGGTCAGGTCGTCCTTGTCGGCGCTGGCGAGGGCCGTATAAAGCTCCTCGGACGAGCGGGCCGACTGGCTGTTGGTGTACCAGGACCAGCCTTCGTTGACCGCGACGACGGCAACAATGGCCACGGCCGCACCGATGACGAAAGGCGCAATACGGCGCCAAAGCGCCCGCATGCGATCGGAGCGGAGCTCCTCGTCAACTTCACGGAAAATATTGTCCTCGGCCATGGCGGTCTCTGGGTCTCAAGCAAATCCGGGGCACGTTTATCACGCTGCCCCCGGAATGCAAATTGCACGGCGCAAAACCGAGGTTATTAACCGCTCCCATGGCATTAATGTCTGTATGTGCCGCGCTCGGGCTAGATTGCGGCCGTGGCAGAGACCTCCGAATGAGTGCCAGGCGCGACCAGACCATCGACATGTTTCGCGGGATCGCCATCCTGCTCGTCGTGCTGTTCCATTTTACCGCCCGCCTGCCCGCCTATGCGCTCAACATCACAGAAGGCGCGCCCTGGCCGGTATTTTTCGGTTGGGTCGGGGTCTATTTCTTCTTCATCATCTCGGGCTACTGCATTTTCATGACGCTGGAGCGCTCGGCGACGGTTGGCGTTTTCCTCGCGCGGCGCATTTCGCGGATCTATCCCGCCTTCGTCGCGGCCGTATTGATCCTCTTCGTCTTCGGGCTCGTCGCCTATATCCCCTCGGTGCCGGAAGCGAAATTCCATGTGATCCCGCCGAACCTGCTCGATGTGGTGATGAACCTGTTTTTCGTCGGCGAGATTGGCGAGTGGGTCGATGGTTCGTTCTGGTCTATTGCTGTCGAGGTGAAGTTCTATCTGCTGGTGGCGCTGCTGGCCGGCATTTTTCATGACCGGGAGCGGTTTACGCGCGTCTTTGCCTGGCTCGCCTTGATAATGGCGCCGATCTGGGCGGTGTCGACGTTGTTTTCCCATGTGGGCAGCGGGCCAATCACGCCCCAATCCATGCTGAAATTCCTCGCCATCGCGCCCTATCTCAGCTTTTTCGCCGTGGGCATCTTGGGGCGTCAATTTGAGGCAGGCACACCGGGCACGGGCAGGCTGCTGGCCGCCAATATCGTCGTTTCAACTGTGGTGGTCTGGATCGAAGCCTATTCGTTCGAGCTACATGATGGCTGGCTCACGGCAACGGTATGCGCGCTGGTCTACCTTGCCCTCGTTGCCCTCTTCGTGCGCTTCGTTCGGGGCACGCCCATGCCATCGGTGCCCGGGCTGTCATTCGGCATTGCCCAAGTTGGGCTTCTCAGCTTCTCCTGGTATCTCATTCACGAGAATGTCGGGATCAGCATGCTGACGACGCTCGACCTCTACATGCCGGCGCATGCCGCGCTTGTCGTGACAGTGGTTTCAACCTTTTTGCTGGCGATAGGCTTTGCCACGTTGTTCGAATGGCGGTTCAGGAAACCGGTGGAACGGCTGGCACTGGTGGTGCTCGACTGGATTGGCCAGCGCGTAAGCTGGCTGGCGCCGCTCCGTTCGGCCCCCATGGCGCAGCCGGCGGCGGAATAATCAGAATTTCAGCGGCCAGGACGCGATGTGTTCGAGGCGCCTTGCCCCGGTAATACTATGCACCAGCCAGAAGCGATCGGCACGGAAGCGGATCGGCTGAGACAGCCGTTTGGATTCGAACCGACCATGCTGATACCACACCGTGATGTGCGGCTCGAATTTCAGCGGGCCCACAGGCAGCCCATAGCGGGTCATCTCTTTGCGCAGATCACGATAAAGGTCTTCCGCGCCGCGCGGCGGGGTCGAGCATTTCAGAACGACAGCGAACTGACGCCGTCCGCTGTCGTCCTTGGGGCCGTTCCAGGCCTCCATCACATCGAAACAAAGATCAAACGAGGCACGGTGCATGGCCGCGCCGACCTCAATTGCGTCATCGAGTAATTCGGGCGCCGTAAGTTCACCGTCTGGCAAGCGATTGAGCGAAATGTGCAGCCGGTCGGCCGCGGTCACGCGCCTGACGCCACGCGGCCGTGCCCAGCGCTCCGCCCGATGCTCCAGCTCCTGCGCCAATTTTGGCGGCGGCAGGAGACAAAAGAAGGAGCGGTAATGCGACATCGCCCTTGGATGTGCGGGCTCAACATTCCCAAACATATCGCGCTCGATGT
>NZ_JBEVLL010000391.1:0-2546 GCF_040509215.1 Devosia sp. | reverse complement strand
TTTGATCGCGATATTGCCGATATGTGCCTTCGGGAGGTTGGTGGTGGACGAGCCACTCGCCAACCGGGTCAGGTCCGGAAGGAAGCAGCCCTAACGAGCCAGGCACGGGTCATCGTGCCAGCCTCCCACCCTTCTCTCCATCCTTTGCCCGGGAGTCCGGGCGCTAAGCAGGGCGATGAGCGACACCGAGCGACAATCACAAGATGCCGCCTCGACGGGCACCGGATACCGGGTGCTGGCACGCAAATACCGCCCCAAGGATTTCACGGATCTGATGGTCGGCCAGGAGCCGATGGTCCAGACCCTGACCAACGCCTTCGAGACCGGCCGTATCGCGCAAGCCTACATGCTGACCGGCGTTCGCGGGGTCGGCAAGACGACGACCGCCCGCATCCTGGCGCGCGCGCTGAATTACAAGACAGCCGAGATCGACAAGCCGACGATCGATCTGCGCATCCCCGGCGACCACTGCCAGGCGATCATGGAAGGCCGCCATGTCGATGTCATCGAGATGGACGCCGCCTCGCATACGGGTATCGACGACATCCGAGAGATCATCGAGCAGGTGCGCTATCGCCCGGTGTCTGCGCGCTACAAGGTCTACATCATCGACGAAGTGCACATGCTCTCCACGCAGGCCTTCAACGGCCTGTTGAAGACGCTCGAAGAGCCGCCGGAGCATGTGAAGTTCATCATTGCCACGACTGAGATCCGCAAGGTGCCGATCACGGTCCTGTCGCGCTGCCAGCGTTTCGACCTGCGCCGCATCAGCGCGTCCGATCTCGTCGGCCTGTTCACCACGATCGCATCGAAGGAAGGCATCGAGGCTGAGCCCGATGCGCTGGCGATGATCGCCCGTGCCGCCGAGGGCTCTGCGCGCGACGGCCTGTCGCTGCTCGACCAGGCGATTGCCCATGGCGGCGGCGCGGTGCTGGCCGAATCGGTGCGTGGGATGCTCGGCCTCGCCGACCGCGCCCGCATCGTCGATCTCTTCCAGCACGTCATCAAGGGTGACGTGGCCGCAGCCCTTGGCGAATTCGAAAGCCAGTACGAGGCCGGCGCCAATCCGGTGGCGGTGCTGACCGATCTTGCCGATTTCACGCATCTGGTGACCCGTCTGAAATACGTGCCGGATGCCGCAAATGATCCCTCGCTCAGCGAAATCGAGCGCACCAAGGGTGCGGAATTCTCGCAAGGCGTCGCCGTCACGGCATTGTCGCGCATCTGGCAGATGCTCTTGAAGGGCATTCCCGAGGTGGAAGCATCCTCGCGCCCCTCGGGTGCCGCCGAAATGGTGCTGATCCGCCTGGCGCACGCCGCCCACCTCCCGGCCCCCGAGGACGCAGCCCGTAGGCTTGCGGAATTCTCTGAGAACAACGGTGGCGCGCGTTCGGCCTCACCATCGGGCAATGGTGGTGGAAATGGCGGCGCGACCGTCAGCTATCAGGGCAATGTCATGGCCCGCGCCGCGGAAGCCACGGCACCACGCCCGCAGCCCGCCGGCCCGACCGCCATGCTGCGCGTCGTCCAGAACTCTGATCCTCAGAGCCTCGCCGTCGGCCGCACCGAGGCGAAGGCCGCCGATGCGCCGCAGCCGCTGGTGCGGGTCAATTCGGTCAGCGATATCGCCAACCTCGCCGGCGAAAAGCGCGATGTGAAGATCAAGGCGCTGGTGCGCAATTTCGTGCGCCCGGTTCGCGTCCAGCCCGGCATCCTGGATGTCAACCTGACGGAAGGCGCGCCGGGAACGCTGCTCAACGAACTTGCGCTGAAGCTCAAGGAATGGACCGGCATCCACTGGATCGTCAGCCTCAGCCGCGAGGCCGGCCAGCCGACCATGGTGGAAGCCGAAGCCAACGCCAAGGCGCAGCAGGTGAGCGACGCCAGGCAGGATCCTGATGTGGCGGCCATCCTCTCGCAGTTTCCGGGCGCCAAGATCATCGACGTTCGCGTCCGCGCGCCGGAACCGGAAGAAGAGGAAGGTCCCGTGCAGGCGCCGGCGACCGCCGAATCCGAAGAGGGCGATATTCTGCCCGGCGACGACATAGAATTCTGAGACACCAAGAAGGGAGAAGACGATGCGCGACATCATGGGCATGATGGGCAAAGTCAAGGAAATGCAGGCCAAGATGGAGCAGATGCAGGCGGAAATCGCCACGCTCACGGCCGAAGGCAAGTCTGGTGGCGGTCTCGTGACCGTCGTCATCACGGGCAAGGGCGAGATGCAGAGCCTGAAGATCGATCCGTCGCTCTTCAAGGAAGATGACGTCGAGATCCTCGAAGACCTGATCGTCGCCGCCCACAAGGATGCCAAGGAAAAGGCCGACGCGGTTGCCGCCGAAAAGACCAAGGCGCTGACGGCAGGCCTGCCGATCCCGCCCGGCTTCAAGATGCCGTTCTGATCATTCGATCGAATGCGAATGTGAGAGCGCCGGCGCCCATCGGGTGGCCGGCGCTTGCCGTTTGAGAACGCTTATTTCGTGTGCTTTTGCGTGTGGTGCTTGGCGGGCTTTGCCTTCGGCGGCGGAACGAAGGTCAGCTTCATG
>NZ_JBEVLL010000390.1:0-34121 GCF_040509215.1 Devosia sp. | reverse complement strand
TGGCAATGATGTAGTCCGTCCCGGCAAAGCCGAACACCAGGTCGCCACCCGAAGTCCCGAGCAGAACATCATCCTGCGGCGTGCCGAGGATCGGACCGCCGACAACTGGCGCATCGTCGTCATCGTCATCGCCGTCGTCTTCATCATCCCAGTCATCATCATCGCCAGGGACGTCTTCGTCCTCGTCTTCGTCTTCATCCTCATCATCGTCGCCGCCGATGATCGGCGGGCCGCCATGGGAGACGTAGCGGATGGAGTGTTCGCCATCGCTCAGGGTCGTGACGCCGTTCTCGTCCGTGGTCTCGACAAAGTCGGCCATGGTCGTGCCCGGAGGCAGTTCGATCACATCCTGGGGCCGCAGGGTACCGACGATGGTGTCGTGGCCGCCATTCGAGCGGAACACGATGCGGTGCGCCGAGGTCAGGGAAGAGATATCAATCGTGTCGTCGCCGGCATCGCCGTCGATGGTGATGGTGTTGAGACGTAGGCTGGTGGTCGAGAAGTCGCCGATGATCTCGAAGTTGTCAGCACCGGCCGAGCCACTGGCTCCCGAAGGATCGGTGCCGTTGATGCGGATTTCTTCGATCTCGTTGAGCTCGGCGATCACCGAGGCGGCATTGGTGCCGTTGCGGGTGACAACGATCTCGGTTGCGGCGGCCAGTACTGCCGTCGGGTTGAGTGCAGCGAAGGCGGTCCTTGTATAGATGCGGTAGGTTTCGGCCGAAGCATTGCCCACGATCGAGAACGTATCGCCGGCTGCCCCTTCAGTGCCACCATCGACCATATCCTTCCCATCGGTCGGGCCGCTGGCATTCGCACGCCAGATGATGGTGTCATCCCCGGCATCACCATTGATCGTGTCGACCCCGCTATTGGGACCGAGGGCCACCACAAGATTTTCGATGTGGAAGCTTTCGCCGGCCTCGAACCCGCCCAGCGAGAGGAAGCGGATAGCCGAATGGGCCGGATTGAGCGCCATCGAGAATGTGCCGGTGCCAGTACCGCCGAGAGGCGTTCCCAGCGTTTCCCAGGTATTGCCGTTCAACGCTTGGACAGTGACCGTCTCTCCGGCATCCAGACCGATAGCTTGGTAATCGAAGGTCAGGGTCGGTGCCGTCGCCCCGTTGAGGTTGATGGCACGGGAGATGGAGTCGCTATTGTCGGTCCCGGCCGCGAAGGTCAGTCGACCACCGGTTATGAGGATGTCGCCGCTGGCGGGGGCGTCGTTGTCGCCGATTTCGTCCCAGTTGCCGGCAAAGTTGAAGTTGCCGGTATTGGCGTTGTAGGCCACGGTATTGAAGTTGTCGGCCATGCTGCCGGTCGTCGCCGACACGCCACCCGCGAGGGTGTCATTGCCATCGCCGCCATTGAGCGTATCGGCGCCTTCATCACCGTTGATCACGTCGTCGCCGCCGGCACCGCTGAGCGTGTCGTTGCCGCCGAGGCCATTGATGGTGTTGGCTGCCGCATTGCCGGTGATGGTATTGGCGGCCGCCGTGGGGGTGCCGAAGTTTGCCGGTGCCGCTGCCGTCAGGATGAAATCGGAAGCGGTGATGGAGTTCTCGGCGTCTTCAATGTGTATCGTGCCCATGACCACGCCTGCGGCGTCCCTGATCGTAACCAGGGTGTCGTCGGTGCCAGCTTCTGCAACGTTCTGGATCTGAATGCGCGATGCGGCGGTCGTGCCGATATTTGCGGCTGTCAGACCGAAGGCGCTCAGATCGATCAGGTCCTGCGTCGTCGCAGTACCACCGGCGGCGTCGAAGCTGTTGATGATGTCGTTACCGAAGTTTGCGGCGTTGTAAACGATGCGGTTGAAACCGCCGCCCACATCGATCGTGTCATTGCCAGCGCCGCCAATGATCGTGTCATTGTCATCGCCGCCATTGAGGGTGTCGTTACCGTCGCCGCCATCCAGCACGTCGTTGCCGTCATTGCCCGTCAGCGTGTCGTTACCGGTCCCGCCAAAGAGTTGGTTGGCAGCGTCGTTGCCGATAATGACGTTGTTAGCGGCATTGCCGGTGCCGTTGATGGCGTCGCCACCGGTCAGCGTCAGGTTTTCGAGGGCTGCCGCCAGCGTGTAGTTGATCGAGGACTGGACGGTATCGACATCGGCCGGGAGGCCAGTGCCTTCATTGACCACATCGCCGGCATCATCCACGACGTAGGTGTCGTTGCCCTCGCCGCCGATCATGGTATCGGCGCCAAGCCCACCATTGAGCGTGTCGCTGCCGGCCAGGCCGCTCAGCGTGTCGTTGAGGTCGCCACCGGTGATGACGTTGTTGCCGGTATTGCCGGTGCCGACGAACTGGCTGGCATCGGCGCCGAGGAAGGTCAGGTTTTCGACATTGGCGAAGCCTGCGATAGACAGGTCGGCCATGAAGGTTTCGACGGTGTCGGTGCCTTCGTTGAGGGCTTCCACCACCACGTCGAGCAAGTCATCGACGCCGTAGGTGTCGTTGCCCGCGCCGCCGACCATGGTGTCGGCACCCAAAGCGCCTTCGAAGTCGTCGCCGGCAGCGTTGAGGCGGTTGTCGAGATCGTCATTGCCCGCGCCGCCGACCAGCAGATCGTCGCCGAGGCCGCCGACGAGATCGTCATTGTCGCCGGCACCGAAGATCAGGTCATTGCCACTGCCGCCGGTGATGGTGTCGTTGTCGCCGTCTTCGCCGGCGACGAAGTTGTTCGCCGTGGAGGCCGAGAGGTCGACCGTGCGCGCTCCGCCGACGCCAGGGTCGGCGCGGCTGACGACATAGTCGCCAACGAGCTGGTAACCCTTGAAGAAGGCAGCATTGAAGTTGATGAGCTCGATGCCGGTTTCCGCCGTGGCGCCGGTGTAGTGTCCGTTCACGGTGATCGTCTGCTGCGGGCCGCCTGGCAGCGTGTAGTTGATGACCAGGTTACCGTTCTGCGTTCCCGTGCCGCTGTCGAAGGCGTTGAGGCCATCGATAGTCAGGATCGGTAGCAAGTCCGCATCAACGCCGGTGCTTGGAGCGAGGATGGAGATCTTGTCGGCCGTTCCCTGGCCTACGCCGCCGGTCTCGTTGATGACGTCGATGCCGTCGCCGAGGCCGAAGGAGTAGGTGTCATTGCCGGCCCCGCCATTGAGCGTCTCGGTCGACGAGTAGACGATGGAGAAATCGTCGATCGTCACCTGGTCGTTCGTTTCGTTCATCGCGGGGGCGACGAAGCGGATTGCGGCGTTCGCGGCGAAGGGACCGCTTACGACATGGGAGTAGTTCTGGCTGGCACCATTGCCGGTGATCGTGTTCAGCGTGACGAAGTTGGTACCATCGGCAGCGAACTGCACCAGGATGCTTTCCTCCATGCTGTTCGGATCAGCGCTGTAGGAGATGGTTGCGGTGGTCGCAGCCAACAGGTTGAAGGCACGCGTCAGTTCGGCGCCGTTGAAGTTACCGGCAGGCGTGCCGCCGTGGAAGCGAAGGACGTTGCTGCCGCCCCCGCCACCCTCGTCAATGCGTATCTGGCCTACGTTCGCGCCGGCTGGCGTCAAGTCGTTGGTTTCCACCCAGGCCGCATTGGCATTGCTGAAATTGTCGCTGATGGTCGTGGGGGCAACGTTTGTATTCGCGCCGCCGACAAGGATGTCATCGCCAGCTCCGCCGTTGAGGATATCCGCGCCGGCAAGCCCGAGGATCAGGTCGTCTTGAGCCGTGCCATTGAGCACGTCGGCATTTGGCGTGCCAACAATGATGTTGAGCGCGTTGCCGCCAAGGAACTGCACCTTCTCGATGTTGCGCAGCCTGTCGGTGCCGTCGAGAGAGTTCTCGACAGCGTGCGAGACGATGACCTGGCCGTCGGCCGTGGCACCAAAGGCGTACTCGCCCCGGGCGCCCTGGAAGCGGGCCGTGTCGATGTCAGCGACCGTATCAGCACCAGCAGTCGTGATTTCACGAACGATCCGGAGCTGACCCGGGTTGATCTGACCGGAGAACATCTTGGCGGCCAGCGTGGTCATGCTGTTGTGGTATTCGAGGATATTGCCAACACCACCATCGACACCAACCTGAGCATGGACGGCAATGCGCACGTTCAGCCACTTGTCGCCGTCGATGATGTCGTCGCCGGCATTGCCCTGGATGATGTCGCTGCCGTCACCACCGAGGATAATATCGCCAGCATTGTAGACCACAGCTCCGTTGGCCAGAGCAGTGACCTGCGTTGCGGTGAGGCCAAGCACTTCGGCAAGCCCAGCGATGAGCTGGATGCTTTCCTTGGTCACCTGGCTGCCGCGATAGCCTTCCTGGCCAGTGGTGCCGGCCGGGGCATTGGGGTTGAAGGGCAAGCGCTCTTCGCCAAGGGCATTGGAGCCGCCGAGCACGTCGTTGAAGCGCGAGCCGGAGAGGCCTTCCATGGATGCATATTCGTCAAGGGCTGCATTGGCAGGCAGAGTCGGGGCTTCGTCAAAGACGATGGGCCGCGACAGGTCCGCATTGATGCCGAAGGTGCTGTCCTTGTAGGTGGCCCAGTCAAAGCCCGACATGCCGGCCATCTTGCCGCGGCCGGTGCTGCCGACCATGATGTCGTCGCCGCCTTCGCCGATGAACTCGTCGAACCCGCCGTCGCCGACGAACACATCGTGCCCGTCGATGGAGTCATGGGCGAAGATTTCGTCGAAGTTGTCGCCGGGGGCACCGTCGAAGGTGCCGGTCTCGATCCAGTCGTTGCCTTCGTTGCCGAGGATGCGCTCGGCATTGCGGTTGCCATAGATGTAGTCGTTGCCGGTGCCCGCGAAAACTTCCGAGCCCATGTCGGTGCCGAGGAAGATGAAGTCATGGCCGTCATTGCCCATGACGAGGTCGAGGCCGGGTCCGGCGTGAACCACGTCATTACCCTTGCCCGCCTTGATGTTGTCGTCGCCACCCATGTCCTTGATGATGTCGTCGCCGTCACCACCATTGAGGATGTCGTTGCCGAAGCCGCCTTCGATGATGTCGTTGCCGCCATCGCCGTAGACGGTGTCGTCACCGATGCCGGCAATCAGGATATCATTGCCTGATGGATTGACGGTGTTGCCGGGGTCGGTGCCGCCGAGGACGACGTGGTCGCCGCCATTGTATTTGAGGTAGTTGGTGTCTGGGCCGACGGTAGCCGGATTGTCGCGGATGACGACCCGCGTGAGGATGCCAGGTCCGGTCGGATCATTGCCCAGATTGTCGGCGCTCTCGTCCACCAACGTCGACGGATCATCGTCGAGGATGGTGTCGGCGCCGGCACTTTCTCCGAGGCCAGGATTGTATTGCCGGCGCTGGTCGATCTCGAGGATCAAGCCAGGAGTCGAAAACACGTCGGATGGAAGGTGCGTTGCATCGGTATTGCGCATCATCATGGCGGCGAAGGAGTTGTTTTCCATTTCGCCGAAGAGATGCAGGCCGTCGAGGCGCTGCAGATAGTAGAAGCGATCGCCGCTCTGCAGCAACTCCATCTGAGCTTCGAAGACGAAGTTGAAGGTGGAGCCGAGCATGCCACCGAAGGGCATGATCTTTTCCGCGAGGCCACCGATCCAGAGATCGATGTTTTCGAGGCCGCCCTTGTCGGTTGCATAAATGCCGGTGGCATTGAGGAAGGCTTGACGATCGGCCTCGAAGGCTACGAGGTCGACGGGAGCCGGGATGCTGCCGAACGGCGTTCCGAAGATCAGCGTCATGGCAGCGTCGCGCTTGCCTTCGGCAGTGGTCTGGCCGGTGATCAGGCTGTGCGTGCCATATGCCGCCACGAAGTTGATGATCGAGGCTTCGTGCTTGAGATTGCCGGCGTAGTCGACCCAACTGCTATAGGGCGTCAGCAGGGCATCCTGGTTAGTCATGTTGAAGAAGGTGCGGCGCGCTTCATTGAGCGAGGGCACACCGACGTCGCGGCCACGAGCGAGGTTGATGGTGGCGAGGTCGAGGGGCAGGCCGAGCAGGTTGTTGCGCAGCGCGCTGGTGATGAATTCGTCGATCTCGTTGCCAACCTGGCGGGTCATGCCACGGATAATCGCGCCCGCCACAATGCCGTCCTCGACGCCATCGGTGCTGGTAAAGGCCGTGGGGTTGAGGAAGCCCTGGATCAGGCTGATGTGGTTGGGGTTGAAGTTAGGGTCGAACTGGTCGATCGACTCGGTCAGCATGGAGTGGCCAAAGCGATAGACCACGTGGGCGAACTCGGCGAAGATCGTCGGGTCCATCATCGTGTCGAAGCCATCGGGCACCAGGAACACGTTGATGTTTGGCTGGACCTTGCGAGCAAACTCTTCGAACACGAGGTGCTGATACTGCATTTCCGTGCCGAACTTGGCAGCCTGGAAAATGCGTTCGCCATCCCAGGTAAAGCTGTCGAGCAGGGCCTTCAGGGCCGTAGCATCGGTCGGTAGGGCTAGCGGCAGGGCGTTGAGCTGGTCCTGGGTAATGTCGACCACCAGCCATTCATTGATGAAATTGAGGTCCCGGCTCTGAAGTGCCGTCACCTTGGTGTGCTCGGCCAGGCGATTGTGCTCGGAGTGGAACACATGGTGGACCGCAGTCAGGCCGATATTTTCGTTGGCGCGACCGTCGCCTGCCACGAAGTGGGCGTCGAGAAGCTCGTTATCATAAACGCCGGGTTGGTTGCCGGGGTTCTCAAGACCAATGGTGATGTCGCCATCGGCAAGGCCGGTTGGCACGGCATTGTGGGCGATGTCGGCCAGGAAGGCGTGATTTGTGCGGACCGCATTGGCGAGGGAAACGCCGAGCCCGCCATTAGCTGTCGGGTTGCCTTCAACCACGAGGTCGTCCGACGTGTTGGGAATCCCGTCAGGGCCGATCCCAATCACGATCAACGGGAAGCCGTTGGGGCCGGGAATGAAATTGCCATAGGGGTCGGTGCGCAGCAGCGGCACGCTACCCACGTCTTGGTCGGTTAGTTCAATGCCGAGCAAGCTGCGGGCCTGGGCCTTGACCTCGCCCCAAGTGGCCATGCCGCCATTGGAGCCCTCGATCAGGTTACCGGTCGAGACCGGACCGCCGGCAGTCGCTGCATATTGGCGCAGGAAAACCTGGTGCGAGGGGTGTGACGTATAGGTCTGGTTCTGGTCGACATAGGCCGTGGTGGTGTTGATCGGGCGCTGGGCGCCATGAACGTCGTCGAGACCCTCGTTTACGCCTACCGTGGTAGGGTCATCGCCAAGTATGCCGTCCGGGCCCGGTGTGGTGACCGTTGCGCGGGTCAGTACCATAAAGTTTGTGTTGCTGCCCGGCACGTAGAGCGGATCATCGGGGCTCAGCGGGATCATGACCGTGCCACTGCCGCCCTTGTTCACGAGGTCAAGGCCGTGATCGAAGAACTGGCCGAATAGAGTGAACCAGGAGTTGAACGGGGCAGACAGGCCTTCGTCAGGCGCAAAGTTGGGAATGTGGATGTTGACCCCGTCGAGCGTAATGCCGTTCTCGGTCAGCAAAGGGAATAGGCCATTGCCGGGGTCAGCTCCGCCAGCCGTCTCGATGTTTGCCCAAGCGGTATCGAGCGCCAGCTTGGCCGCGTCGGCGGCTTGCTGCAGGGTAATGTTCGTGGGGCTTGCCGCTGCCGCAGCCGCAGCAGAGGCTTCGGTGCGTGCGGCCTGCTCATAAATCTTGAACAGCGGCTTGAGCGGTACATAGAGCGCCGCGATCTGGCCAGTGATCACCAGACCCGGATCTTCGACGCCCGCATTTTGAAGCGCCGTCAGGATCGCGGCTGGATTGGACAAGGTCTGGTCGACCAGCAGGTTGCTGATGAGGCGGACGGTGGGATCGATGACATCGCCAGGCTTGGCAAAAGTGCCCGGTCCGTCGACGTCATTGCCGGGGGTATAGGGCATCGGGATCGGCGAGAGCGGAGCGGGGCCGGGGCCATCGGGGTCCATCATCACGGTGACGGTGCGGAAGGTCGGGTTCATCAACTCGTGGAAAGGTGTATCGGAGGCACCCCACTTTGTCTGACCGTCGAGCAGGTGATTGTAGCTGCCGTCAACGGTCCGCAGACCCCAGGCGAGATTGTAGGTGGGGATCAGGCCGCCAGGTCCGTAGAGCGGCTGGCCGGCGGCGTGCGCCTCCGCAATCTTGATCTGGTTCAGAATGAATTCCAGGTCGCTCTTGATATAGGTAACCATCACTTCCCCTCCGGAACAAACGCAGCCTGGTACAGGCGGCTTTCACCATCCATCGCTGTGACGGGTGCCACAGCCTCAACTTGTTAAGGATAGTGCCGAACATCTCGGCGCAGCGTCAGGTCGGAACGTCTAGCCGATCGGCGGCATAAAGGTCCGATGCTGGACTAGACGTTAGGTCCGTCTAAAACTGTACTTTGGAACAGGTATTTTTCGGGGGCGTGGCGAATTAGCTTGGCGGTGTTGTTTTCTATCTCGCGGACAGGTCTTGAATTTGTTTGGATGCGGACAATTCTCGATATCGCTCGCTGTTTGATGAGCGCTGGTTGAGGCAATACTGTACGGATACTATAGAGTTGGTTGAGGAACGACGTTGCGTGCGGAGCGAGATTTGACCGACCGGCGAGGCGTGTTCAAAAGGGTGAGGAAGGGGTGGAGCCGACTTCCACTTGCCCATCAGTTCGCTCTCTATGGTAGCGCCGTCACCGTGGCCGCAATGCTTCTCTGCGGCGTGCTGATCACCAGTGCCATGACCGAGATTACGCTGGCGCGCCGGGGCACGGTGGTGCCTGCGCTCGTTGAGGGAATGCTCGACCCATATATCCAGCAGCGCGGCCCCGATGGGCGCCTTCTCGAGAGCGACAGGCTGGCGCTCGACGCGATGATGAACGACGAAACGCTCCTCGCCGAGTTTCCCTATCTCGACCTGTGGCTGGCCGATGGCACGATCCTTTATTCCAACATTCCGCACCTGGAAGCGCGCCGGCTGAAAATGCCCTTCAAGGTGCAGCGCGCCTTCGAGGGAGAGATCGGCGTCGATTTCACTGATGTCAGTTCCGAGGACTATGCCGAGCACGGGTTCAAGACCGATTTCATCGAGATCTCTTTCCCGCTGCTCCACCGCGAGACCGGAGAGGTGGCCGCCGTTGCCCAGCTTCGCGAGGTCACCGGGTCGCTCGAAAAGGATCTCTGGTCGTTGACCCTGTCGAGCTGGGCGACGGCGGCCACAATAGGCATCATCGTCATGGCGGCGCTTTTCGGCATCGTGCTCGAAGGCAGCCGCAAGATCGAGCGGCAGGGCCGCATCCTGAGCCGGCGACTGGCGCAATCCCATCAGCGCGCGGTCCGGCACCGGGAGCTCAAGGCGGTGGCGCAGCGCGCTTCGCTCAGCGTGACCGAGTTTACCGACAAGCATTTGCGCACCATCGGCACGGACCTTCATGACGGACCGGCGCAGACGATCGGCTTTGCGGTGCTGCGGCTCGACCAGATACGCCGGTTACGGACGAAGGGGGCCCGGGAGGAGGTTGTTGCCGAAATAGAAACGACGCTCGGGGGCGCTCTCTCCGAGATCCGCTCCATTGCTTTGGCGCTGGTCCTGCCTGATATCGAGGACCTGGATCTGGCACAGGTCATCGAGCGGGCCGTTCAACAACACACGCGCCGCACCGGTATTGCCATAGTCGTGGACAGTCGTCTCGAACCGGTTCATGCTGCTCCAGAATTGTGCGTGTGTGTGTATCGATTTATCCAAGAGGGTTTGAATAACGCGTTCCACCATGGTCTGCCGGAGGGGCAGACACTGACTGCGACAATGCAGGGAGGGGTGCTGAAGTTGTCGATCACCAACAGGAATCCGACAGATTCCGCGGAACACGCCAAACATCGCGGCATCGGCCTTTTTGGCTTGCGCGCGCGCGTCCAGAGTATCGGGGGCAATCTGGCCTTCGTGCAGAAGGATGGGACGACGCGCCTCGAGATGTGGGTGCGAAATGTCTAGGCGCCGGCAGCGATCGTTCCCAATATGATCAGGATCGTGGTCGTTGATGACCACCCGATGTTCCGGACTGGATTGATCCAGGCCGTGACGGTCGACGGCGATATTGCGGCCGTCGGCGAAGGTGGCAGTGCCGCAGAAGCGGTTGAACTCGTAGCAGCGTTGCGGCCTGACGTGCTGCTGCTCGACGCGCAGATGGCGGATGATGGTTTGGGACGTATCCCGGACATCGTTCACGCCTATCCCGAAACTCGCATCGTCGTGGTCACCGCGTCGAATGATGAGAACGATATCGCCCGCGCCGTCGAGGCGGGGGTCTACGGCTATGTGCTCAAGGGGACGACCGGCTCTGACATGCGCAGCATCGTGCGGCAGGTGAACAAGGGCGAGAACGTCATTCCTAAGGACATGTTCAGCCGGTTGATGGGAATGCTGCGAGTGAAGTCGGCGGCGCTTGCCCAGGGCGGTGCCGCCAAGCTTTCAAAGCAGGAAACGCAGGTTCTGCAACATCTGGCGCGAGGTCTCAGCAACCGGGAGATCGGCCTGCAGCTCGACATCACCGAGCGCACGGTGAAGTTTCACCTCTCCAATACCTTCTCCAAATTGCACGTACGCAACCGAGTGGAAGCCAGCATTACCGCCCGCCGCATGTGGCCTGGTCTGGAACACTAGACCAGGCACAAAGGCGGGTTAGCGGTGGCCCGTCGCTCAGCTTTCTATTGATGGAAGCGACTTGTTCCTCGGTCGGTGCGCGGCCCTGGCGCGGCTTTTGGCGGCGTCCGCGAGCGGGGAAGAGGTTTCCGGCATAGACAGGTCGGCGCGGCCGGCGAGACTGCGTTCAAGCTTGTGGGTGCGTTGGGCCAGCACCTGATATTGCGCTGCGATCAGGCTCTCGGCCCTGATGGCCTTGCGAAGCTGTTCACCCTGTTCCTCCAGCATCCTGCCGCGATGGGAGGTTACGATCCCCACCATGAGCGCCGCGAGCACCCAAGAGAGCGGATCGGCCCATGTGAGGCGAAAGTATTCGGCATGGGACATGTCGAAAGGGCGCGCGGGCAGACCGTTGAAATAGACGATCGCGGTTGCGCCCACGGCGGCCAGAACACCCCCGAGAACACCATATTGAGCGCTGAGCAGCACGGTGATGAAGAGGAAGGGGTGCACTGGCCAGGATGCGAACGACATCAATCCGGAATGGTCGATGAG
This sequence comes from Devosia sp., assembly GCF_040509215.1. Taxonomy (GTDB): domain Bacteria; phylum Pseudomonadota; class Alphaproteobacteria; order Rhizobiales; family Devosiaceae; genus Devosia. Next base: position 23,016 of record NZ_JBEVLL010000390.1, on the reverse strand, counting down.
CGCTACTCCGCCCAGCAGCAGGATGCCTTCGGCAAAGGCGAGTACGTTTGACCGCGAAGACGAAACCGTCGTAACCGCTGGATCTCTGAAGTTGCCGGAAATAACCGGATTTTCGGTGCTCATGGGATCCTCGCTAAAAGTCCAAGTTCTGAAATGATCAGCCGGAAATGGCTGGATTGTTGACGACGAAAGTCAGGCGATTGAGGGTGCCGAGCGCGCGGCGCATGGCGGCGTAGGCAAGGGTGCCGCTGGCGATGGAGGCGAGGACATAACCGAGCCCGAGATAGTCGGGATTGCTCAGCATGATCGCCGTTCCGACGGCATTCAGGGCCAGGAACAGGACCTGCAGCCAGAGATAGGCCTTGCCGTATTGGACGAAGAGAATGACCCCGCAGCTTGCCTGGAATAGGAAGTGGAAGGCGGCCCCGACCAGCGCCAGGCGCAGCACGGAAATGGCGTCGTAGGGCAAGCCGAGAAGGTCGGCGAGCAGTGGCGCCATCACCGCCAGGGACACGCTGATCGTGAGCTGGATGAGGAAGGCAGAAAAGACCGTGTCGACCGCATTCTGCGCGAGGCTTGCTCGTTGTTCGTCGATCTGACGCAGCGTTCCGCCCGAATGCACGATGTCGCGGTAGTGGCGGTAATTGTTGAAGAAGGTCGTTTCGAGCCAGACCACGAGGACCGACATCACCGGCACGATGGACAGATAGGCCATGAACATGGGGCTGTCGTAGCGGCCCGAATAGATGAGGCCTTCGGCAACGGCCGTTCCCTCATTGGATTGCCAGACGATGATCTTGTCGATCCATACGGCAAGGGCGCTGCAGACGCCTGCGGCGATGAACGTGGCCGATACCGGACGTATCTCGCGTAGTTTTGCTGGAAGGTCACGCAGCGCGATCAGGGGGCCGGGAAACGTCTTGAGGATGAGGAAATTGAGGATGCAGAACGAAATGCAGAGCCCGATGCTGAAGCCGATAAGCATGCCGCCGGGTCCATTGCCCAGCGCCGCCGCCGATGTGCCGAAGATGACCGAGCAGCTGAGACCAAGCGCAAAGGCCGAGGTAACCGCTGCATATTGCTTGATGGCAGCGACGAAGGACATAGCGAGCCATAGGTGGGACACCTGAACCACGCAGATGATCGCGGCGAGGCCCAGGCCGAGCGGCAGGCGGATCAGTAGGAAGAACACTACGCCGCCGGCGATCAACGAAAGCAATGTGGTGATGAAGACGGCGGCCAGATAAATGCCATGCACATCCTCGAAGCGGCGCTGGAAGAGAATGCGTGACACACGCAGCGTCGCATCAAGCGAGATCGGCGACGTGATGACGAGGGAGAGGGCGAAGCTGTAGATCACCAGGATGTTGAAGATTTTCAAGTCCATGGGATCGAGCAGCGGCCGCCCCAGGACGTGGAGCATCGCCAGGCCGAACATGATGACGATCCAGGGACCCGAGGCGATCATGATCGCATGACCGCCGGCCAGGGATCGCGAGGCCAGATTGTCCTGGCTGCTGAGCTTCTTGAGTGCAAACCCGATCCCGGCCATCACGACACCATTTGGGGTTGAGGCGCGAAATTGCGCCCATAGAGTGCGCCATAGGCGTCGGCGACGGCTTCGGCGCGATAGTGCTTTCGCACGCGGCGTTGCAGATTGTCGCCATAAGCGTGGAGGCGCTGCCGGTCAGCCAGCAGGAGGCCGATAGCGAGGGCGATTTCGTCATTGGCGCCCACGGGGGCGACCATGCCACCGGGTCCAATGGGCTCCCCATCGTGGGCCGGGCCTTCGAGGATATCGCGGCACGCCCCGACATCGGTGGCGATGCAGGGAACTCCTGCGGCGCCAGCCTCGAGGATGACGAGGGGCAGGGCCTCGCTAATGCTGGTGAGGACCAGAACGTCGATGCGGCCGAGATAGTCGACGACGTTGACTGGGCCGGTAAAGGACACCGTATCCGCCAATTGCCGCCGATTGACCTCGGTAATGCAGCTCTGGGCGTATTCGGGGTCTTCGTCCATCGGGCCGATGACCAGGGCATGAAGGTCGGGGAAGCGGCGGCGCAGCCGTTCGGCGACGTCGATAAAGGTCTGTACGTCCTTAATGGGCGTCACCCGGCCAATAAAGGCGATGGTGGGACGATCGTGCGAGACCGGCTTGATCTTGCCGAAGCGTTCGGAATCGACCCCGTTCGGGATGACGCTCAGCTTTTCGGGACCTGCACCGAGCGCCAGCTGGAAGGTCTGGTTGGCTTCGTAGAGTGCCACGATTTCGGTCGCCGAATTGTAGGCGACGCGGGCAAAGCTCTCGAAGCTGCGAGCCCAGAGCTCGCGGATGTCCTTACGGTCGTCGGACAGATCGAGGCCATTGTCGATGCTGTTGGAAATCCAGTCCGCCATCAGGATCTCGATGCGGCGCTCGTTGGAATAGATGCCGTGCTCGGTGATGAGCGTCTTGCGGCCCGTCTCGATGGCGGCGCGGGCGCCGATAAGGCCGGCATAGCCGGTGGAAACCGCGTGATAGATGCGCGCCTGGGGCAGCGGGCAGGTGAGTACCCGGAAGAGGCCACCGACCAGCGTCCGCCAGGCCCAGAAGTAGCCGAGGAACGAGGCGTGGGCCATGGACCCATAATGGTAGCACATGGTCTGCCAGGCTTCGGGGGAGTTGAGCAGGGTATCGAGCGATACCCGTCTTCCTGGAGGTCCCAGGAGCTTCATCAGCTCGCTGAGGTGCTGGGTATCCCCGTCGGTCAGCAACTGGCCGATGAGCTCGCCGGTATATTCCGGGGTCGCTGCCGGCCATTCATGCGTGGTGCCCATATTGTTATCGTCGAGCCGGACATGCTCGATCGAGAGCAGATTGTCCGGTCGGGCATAACGTGGCTCGCTGGTCGGAGCACTAGGCAGGATCGCAAGCACGGTGAAGGTGAGTTCGGGATGCGAACGGATCAGCCAGTCGATCCAGGTGGAGACACCGCCGGCGACGTAAGGGTAGCAACCCTCGGCAATCAGGCAGACATCTGCGATGGGCTCAGGCGCTTGCGCCGGCATCATGTTCACATCACGCCACATAATTGAAACTCCCCAAAATTCCGTAGGACGGTACGCGTTGCTCAGATCGCCGCGGGGCGGCCGAGAGCGGACTGGATGACGTTCTGACTCATGTTCGACAATTGGCGGCGCCGGCTGCGGCCACGAGTGTGGGCGGCAACGGCGGCGGCCTGGACACGGACGCGCTGATCGGTGCTGCGGAGCGCCAGAGCCAGGGCGACCTCGACGAACTTTTCGTCGTCCTCGATGGCGAGATAGGCGAGCAGTCCCTGCTTTTCCTGCATGGTCCCGGTGCTCAGAAGCGCATCATAGGGGCGCGGCAGACGGGTTTGCTGGCTGATCAGGCGCCCATCGATAATCATGTCGACGAGGGTGACGGCGGGTTCTTCGATTGGGGCAATGGTATTGTACCACTTGTCCAGCGCGTCGGCCTTTGGGTTCCAGACCTGCTGGTCACCGAGCAGGCCCGCTGCGGCGCCGATCGGCCCACCGGCAAAAGTCAGAAGGGTGAAGGTCTGCAGTGAGCCGGTTTCGACCCTCGCCCGTTCAAGGCCAATGATGACGAAGATGAGGGCGGCGACGATGCCCAGATGTCCCAGCGCGACCGTGCCCCAGCCATTGCCGGCGAGGGCATAGGCGCTGAGCAGGATTTCGCCAATGATCGCGGCGATCTGCACGGTTCGGATTGCCACGGTGCTGCCGGTGCCATGGACGGCGGGATCGGGAACCACGTTTTGTGCCTTGATATGCTCGTTCATGACAGCACTCCCAAAATGGCGGCCTGCGCACGGCAGGTCGTTTGATGTGAGGCTATGAGGGGGCAGGGCAGACCGCATTGATGACCGTCAATGCTGCACAGGTGGCACTGTCCTATCTGTCAGACCGGCGCAGGAACGACTTGCGCAAAGGTTCGGCGGACAAGATGGGCATCAGCGAAATTCTCAGTTCCAGATCCGGAAGAATGCATGCCGTGCCGGTGCTTGGCGCATCGGTGATGATGCATCTTGCGCTGGCCGTTGCGGCTAGCCCGGCCCTGGGCATATCGGCGCGTCCTAACCTCGCAGAGGCCCGTAGCTGGGGCTATCAATTGCAGATGGTGGATCCCGATCTCGTCGCAGATTCGCCCTATGATCTGATGGTCATCGACTACGCGCGTGACGGCTCGGCGGAGCAGGCTTTCAGCCGGTCCGACGTGATGGCCATGAAGCGCAGGCCCGATGGCGGCTCGCGGATCGTGCTGGCCTATCTCAGCATTGGGGAAGCGGAAGACTATCGCTTCTATTGGAACCGGAACTGGCAGGCCTCGGCACCAAGCTGGCTCGGCAAAGAAAACCCGGATTGGCCGGGAAACTATGCCGTACGCTATTGGGATACTGCCTGGCAGGACGTGATCCTGGGCGGACCAGAGGCCTATCTCGACCGCATAATCGCGGCCGGTTTCGATGGGGTCTATCTCGACCGTATCGACGCCTTCGATATTGCCGATCCGACTCTTTCTCGCGCCCGCCGCATGCAGGTGATGGTCGAGTTCGTCTCCACCATTGCCGCCTATGCGCGCAGCGCCCAACCCGGTTTCATCGTCGTCGGCCAGAATGCCGAAGAACTGCTGAATTACCCAGATTATGCGGCCGCCATCGATGGGGTGGGCAAGGAAGACCTGTTCTTCGGCCTCGATGGCGATGGCACGCTCAATTCCAAGGGCGAGCTGCGCGCCAGCCTGACGCCGCTGCAGCGATTCCTTGCTTCGGGCAAGCCTGTCTTCCTCATCGAATATCTCGACACGGCCGAAGCCATGGCGCTCGCGCACAAGAATGCCGAAGCGCTGGGCGTTCCGCTCTTTATCGGCAGCAGGGAGCTAGATGATGTCCGGTCCCGTTAAATTCCAGGATCCCAAGCAGCTTTATCGTGCCGTGCCGGCCGCACCGACGCGACCGGACCGGACGCTGCTAGCAATCATGCTCCTCGCCGTGCTGAGTCTCGCCGGTACGCTCACCTTGCTTCCTGGAACCGAGGAAAAAGCGGAGGGCCTGCTTGCGGAGGGCCGCTATGCCGATGCGATCAATACCCTCGTAGCCGTCGAGCATGAGCGCCCGCTCAATGGCTACGAAGGCTTCATGCTGTTCAAGCTCTATATGCTCGCCCGCGAACCCGACAATGCTGCTGTGTTGATTGCCGAGCAGCCGGCCTTGCAGGTCGACAATGCCGAAGCCCTGCGCCAGCTCGCTGACCTCTACCGTCAGATGGGCGATGTGCGCGGCGAGGCGACAACGCTGCGCCAGATTTACGATGTTAGTCCCAGCGATGCCGATTTTGTGCGGCTGCGGGTGCTTTATCGCCTCACCGGGGATACGGCCGGCGAGACCTCGCTTCTGGTCCGGGCCATGGCCGGCGGCCGTTCGGACGACGTCACCCTCCAGCGCCTGGCCTATCTGCAGGACTTGTCACCCACCAGCGTACGCGCCGCCCTCTGGGTCGCCCCAGGGGGCAACTTCTGGCGGTTTGAAGCCCCGCAGCAATTCCAAATTTTTGCCCAGACGAGTGTTTCGTCTCCCGTACCCCCAATCGAAACCTCGATCGAGTAGGAGCCACCATGACCATTGTCCTCGACGGAGCACTTCTTGACTGGACGGCAGGTGACCGGCTGGAAACCGCCGCTACCGCCATTGCCGGCTATGCCCTTTATGGTCGGCTGGAAGGGGACGTTTTCTACTTCGCCCTCAGTTCGGCGCAGGCGATTGGCGCAAATTCGACGCTCTGGCTCAATACCGATGCCAATATCAATACCGGCTACAAGGTCTGGGGCTTTGCCGCGGGGGCCGAGTTCAACGTCAACTTTGGCGCCAATGGGGTGCCGCGGCTTTATACCGGCGCTGACGGACAGACGCTGGTTGGCGATCTCTCCTACTCGCTGAGTGCCGATCGCAAGGTGCTGGAAATCGCCCTGCCGAAGAGCCTGCTGGGCGCCAGTGTGTCCAGCGTCGGCATCATGGCCGATATCAACAATCAGGTCTTCCTGCCGGCTGACTATACCCAGGCGGCCTATACGATCACCACGCCGGTTCCGAGCGTCTATGATGGTCTGCTCACCGAATGGACCGTCGACCAGCGCCTCGACAATGTGCCTGGCAAGACGGTGGCGGGCTATGAGCTTTACGGCAAGGTGGCCGACGACAGCTTTGTCTTTGGGCTCAAGAGTGCCGTGCCGATCGGGCCCAACACCACGTTCTGGCTCGACACCGACAACAATACAGCGACCGGGTACAAGATCTGGGGCTTTGCCGGCGGGGCCGAGTTCAATGTCAATATCGGGGCCGATGGCGTTGCCAGGCTTTATAGCGGCGCCGAGGGGCAGACGCTGGTCGGCACGATCGAGTACAAGATCGCGGCCGGTGGGCTCAGCATGGAATTTGCTGTGCCCAAGGCCCTCCTCGGGCCGACGGTCACGAGCGTCGTGGTGCTGGCCGATATCAACAATTCGGTCTTCCTGCCGCCCAGCTATTCAAGCGGGGGCTATGTGCTGACGACGCCGGTCGTCGTGCCGCCCGGGCCCTATGATGGCTTGCTCACCGAATGGACGGCGGCGCAACGGCTCGATAGCGGGGCCGGCGTGGTTGCCGGCTACGAGCTCTATGGCACGGTCAGCCAGGACAAGTTCGTTTTTGCTTTGAAGAGTGCCGTTGCGATTGGGCAGAGCACGACCTTCTGGCTCAACACGGACGCCAATGTCGCTACGGGCCACCAAATCTTCGGTTTTGCCGGTGGGGCGGAATTCAACGTCAATATCGGAGCCGATGGTGTCGCCCGGCTCTATAGCGGCGCCGATGGCCAAACCCTTGTCGGCCAGATCGATCACAAGATTGCCCCGGATGGCATGAGCATGGAATTTGCCGTCCCCCGCAGCCTGATCGGCGCGTCCGTCACGGCGATCACCCTTTTGGCTGACGTGAACAACGCGGTGTTCCTGCCGACGACCTATGCCAATGGCGGCTATACGCTGGTCGATCCTGCCTCGATCCCGGTCAGCCAGTTCGATGGTGTGCTGACCGAATGGACAGCCAACCAGCGGCTCGAAACACCGGTGACGACGGTCGATGGCTACGAATTCTACGGCCAGTATAGCGATGGCCAGTTCACCTTCGGCTTCAAGAGCGCGGTGGCCATCGGGCCAAATACGACCTTCTGGCTCAATACCGACGGCAATGCTGCCACCGGCACGCAGGTCTTTGGCTATGCCGGCGGCGCCGAGTTCAACGTCAATATCGGTTCGGACGGCGTTGCGCGTCTCTATAGCGGTACGGCGGGTCAAACCCTGGTGGGGACCATCGACTACAAGCTTGGGCCGGATGGGAAGACCATTGAATTTGCCGTGCCCAAGACCCTGATTGGCGCTGCGGTCACCTCGGTCAGCATTCTTGCCGACGTCAATGACAGCGTTTTCCTGCCGGCCAATTATCTCTCGCCGGCCTACACGGTCTACGATCCTGCGTCTCTGCCGCCGGTGACCGACACGGGCAACAAGATCGCCATCGTCTTCTCCCAGACCACGGCGAACAATTATTTCAGCCAGATGGCCTATTCCCAACTGGTCATGGCGGCGCAAAGCCAGGCCATGGCGGCGGGTATCCCATTCGACCTCGTGTCCGAAGCGGATCTGGCCAACCTCTCCAAGATGGTCAATTACGACGCGATCGTTTTCCCATCGTTCCGCAACGTGCCGGCCAATTACACCGCCATCTACGATGTGCTGACCAAGCTCGTCTATCAGTACGACGTGTCGCTGATCGCGGCCGGCGACTTCATGACCAATGATGCCGCCAATGCCAGCCTGCCCAACAATGCCTACGAACGCATGCAGACGCTGTTCGGGCTCAATCGTACGGGCGGGGAGAGCGGGGTAACGGTCAATATCGAAGCGACCCCCACAGGTCACGCCATAACCGAGGGCTATGGACCCAATGGGGCGATCCATACCTATACCGGTGCTGCCACCTCGTATTTTTCCGCCGCCAATCCCAATGCCGGATCGGTCACGGTGATTGCCGAACAGGTGGTCAACGGCACAACGCACGGCGCGGTGCTGGGCACGGTTACCGGCGGGCGCAATGTCCACTTCTCGAGCGATGCTCTCATCGGCGATCTGAATCTTTTGGGTCAGGCTATCGACTGGGTCAATGAAGAGACGGGCGGGCCGACCGTGTCGCTCAACATGACGCGGAACACATCGCTCTTTGCCTCGCGCAACGACATGGACCAGAGCCAGGAGACGGCAGATGTCGATGCCGGCATTTACGACGCCATGCTGCCATTCCTGCAGCAGTGGAAGACCGACTACAATTTCGTCGGTTCTTACTACGTCAATGTCGGCTTCAATCCGCCCGATCAGGAGACCAATTGGCTGATCTCCGGGCAGTATTATCAACAAATGCGCGCCATGGGGAACGAGATCGGCTCGCATTCCTATACGCACCCGGAAGACACCAACCTGCTGCTGCCCAATGTGATGACGCAGGCGCTGCTCGATCAGCGTATCGGACAATATGCGGCGCTCGCGGGTGGACCGGGTGTGATTGGGCAGGCATTGGCGTCGATGACGCTGGCGCAGGTCAATGCCAAGATCGCGCAGGTCCTTGCCGCGCCAAATCCCTCGACGCTCGACGCGACCTCCAAGGCCTTCCTCGAAGCCACCTATACCTTCCAGTTTGCGACGGCGCGGGCGGTGCTGGAGGCCAATCTTGGCTATTCCGTTGGCGGAGCGGCTGTGCCCGGCATGCCCGAGCAAATGCTGCCCGCTCAGCAGATCATCCAGTATTACGACTATCTGTCGGGCGGGGCGTCCATGCTCGGCGCCGGCTATCCCGGCGCCATCGGCTACCTGGCGCCGGGCGCCGAGGGGCAGGTCTATATTGCGCCCAACATGTCATTCGACTTTACCCTCATGGGGTGGCTCGGGCTAACCGTCGAGCAGGCGCAGGCCAAGTGGGCGGCCGAATGGGTTGAGCTCACGGCCAATTCCGACATGCCGATCGTCGTCTGGCCATGGCACGATTATGGGGTGACCACCTGGTCGCTCGATGCGGGGCAGACCTCGCCCTATACGGCCGCGATGTTCACCAATTTCATTGCCGCAGCCTATGCCGCGGGCACTGAATTTGTGACGCTGGCGGATCTGGCGGCGCGCATCAAGGCGTTCGAACGGGCCGATTTCGGGTTCAGTGTTGCCGGTGACGTGATCACCATGCGCGCTACCCCGACACAGGGGCAACTGGGCACGTTCGCGCTCAATCTCGATGATCTTGGCGGCAAGACGATCAAGTCGGTCGCCAACTGGTACGCATATGACGCCGACTCTGTGTTCCTCGACGCAGACGGTGGCACATTCACCGTCCAGTTGGGCACCAGTGTCGACGACGTCACTCACATCACCTCGATCGGCTCGCGCGCTCAACTCGTTTCACTGACCGGCGATGGCACCAATCTCGACTTCACCATTGTCGGGGAAGGGCGGGTCACGGTGGACCTCAAGCAGGCCGCAGGCCTGACCTATCAGGCGACCGGCGCGACCATTGTCGGACAGACGGGCGATATTCTCACGCTCGATCTCGGCGCCATCGGCAGCCATACAGTGGCGTTGCGGCAGGTGGCGACAAATCGAGCTGCCACCGATATCGTCGCCTCAAACCAGGTGGCACTGCCGGAGAATACGGCGGTGCGGACCAAGATCGCCGATCTGACCGTCATTGATCCCGATGCCAGCCCGTTGCTGCGCATGAATGTTGTGACGGTCTCGGACGCGCGTTTTGAGATCGATAGCGCGACCGGCGCGCTCTATCTCAAGGCGGGACAGGTGGTCAATTTCGAGGCTGGCGCAACCATCGCCATGACCTTGACCGCGACCGATGGGGCGCTGAGCTTCTCCAAGGCGCTTGTTCTCACCGTGGTCAATGTCAACGAAGCGCCGACGGGGGCGCCGACGGTTGCCGGAGCGGCGGTCGAGAATGTGCTTCTCAGTGCAGGCACGACGCTGATCGCCGATCCCGATGGGCTCGGTACCTTCACCTATCAGTGGCAGCGCGGCAGTGGCTCGGTCTTTACCAACATTGCCGGGGCAACGGCGGCGACCTATCGCCTCGTGCAGGCAGACGCAGACCAATTGGTGCGTGTCGCCGTTTCTTATCGCGACGGCAGCGCCACAACCGAGACAATTTTCTCGGCGCCCACGACCCAGGTGGTCGATGTGCTTGCCAGTACAACGCTTACGCCGCTCGCGGCCAATACCGCGCGCACGATCACGACGGCCGAGCTTGTTGGTGGTGGGATCACCGGCACGGTGACGATCAATTCGCTCACCGCATCCATCGGCACGCTCGCGGCGCTTGGCAACGGGCAATGGACCTATACGCCGCCCGCCAACAACGATACCGGCGTTACCTTCAGCTATACCGCCACGAATGGCACGAAGCTGGCGCAGGGCACCGCGGCCATGGATCTGCTGGCGTCCAATACGATAATGGGTACGGCCGGCGTCGATAATCTTGCGGCCCGCGCCACGGGCGACACCTATCGGGGCCTAGCTGGTGGCGACACCATTTCGGGCGGAGCGGGCGACGATCTCATCTATGGCGATGAGGGCAATGACACGGCCAATGGCGGGGACGGCAATGACATGTTCTTCGCCACGCTCAGTGATGGCAATGACCGCTATACCGGCGGTGCCGGTACTGATCGTTATGATCTTTCCGGAACCACGGCCGCGGCGACGGTGAACCTGACCAATGGCACAGCCTCGAGCAGCCAGACCGGCAGCGACACGCTCGCCACCATCGAAAACGCCACAGGCGGTTCGGGTGCCGATACCATCACCGGTTCGTCGGCGGCCAATGTGCTCGATGGCGGGGCCGGCAATGACATCCTGCTGGGCATGGGCGGCGCCGATACGCTGATCGGCGGCGCGGGAGCGGACCGGCTGACAGGTGGCGCAGGGCGCGACGTGATGACGGGGGGCGCCGACAACGACACCTTCATCTTCACGGCGACTTCGGAAATGGGGAGCACCACGACGACGCGCGATGTCATTACCGACTTCACGCCCGGCCAGGACAAGTTCGACTTCTCCGCCATCGACGCCAACACCCAGCTTACGGGCAATCAGGCCTTCACGTTCCTTGCGATCCAGGGGGCAGCGTTTACCGGCGTTCGGGGGCAGCTGAACTGGAGCGTTCAGGACGCGGCCGGCACGGCGAACGACAAGACCATCGTGATGGGTGACATCAATGGCGATCGCATCGCCGATTTCCACGTCGAACTGACCGGTCTCATGCAATTGGGGGTTGGCGACTTTATCCTGTGACCCCCTTTCGATGACGCCCCCACGTCATCGCGCAGATGCCCGGCAACCCCCACGCCGGGCATTTGTGTTTCTGGCATTGACTGCCATCAATGCCGCGGTAGACGACCCCGCCTAGCCTGAGCACAGACTCATCTCCCAGGAGAGAAAGATGTGCGGAATTGTTGGAATCGTCGGTCACGAACCGGTGGCGGATCGCCTCGTCAGCGCCTTGGCGCAGCTCGAATATCGGGGTTATGACAGCGCTGGTATCGCGACGCTCGACCACGGCGAAATCCAGCGCCGACGCGCGCCCGGCAAGCTCGTCAACCTTGCCAACAAGCTGTCCCTTGATCCGCTGGCCGGCACGATCGGCATCGGTCACACGCGCTGGGCGACGCATGGCGCGCCGACCGAGCTCAACGCCCACCCGCACGCGACGCCGCGTGTCGCGGTGGTGCATAACGGGATCATCGAGAACTATCGCTCGCTGCTGGTTGAGCTGGCCGCCGATGGCTATCTGCCGGCGACGCAGACTGATAGCGAAGTCGTGGCCATGATGGCGACGCGCTGGATGGATCTGGGTCTGTCGCCCGTGGCTGCGGTGCAGGCGACTGTGTCAAAACTTCAGGGCGCCTTTGCGCTGGTGTTCCTCTTTCATGGCGAAGAGCAAATGCTGGTGGCAGCGCGGCAGGGTTCGCCGCTGGCGGTGGGCTATGGCGCCAACGAGATGTTCCTTGGCTCCGACGCGCTGGCGCTGTCGCTCTTTACCGACAAGGTGACCTATCTCGAAGAAGGCGACTGGGCGGTGGTGACGCCGGGCAAGGCGGCGATCCGCAGCCGGGAGGGCTCGAACGTCAATCGCGTCGTGCACCAGACCAATGCCTCGTCCAATATTGTCGAGAAGGGGCAATATCGTCACTTCATGCTCAAGGAAATCCACGAGCAGCCGGACGCTGTTTCCCGCGTTATCGGCCGGTTTGTCGATCGTAGTGCGCGCACGCTGGCCGTGCAGGACCCGCTCTCGTTCGATTTCGCCGATCTGTCGCGGATGACGGTTTCGGCATGCGGTACGGCTTATCTCGCTGGTGTGGTCGGCAAATACTGGTTCGAGCGCTATGCGCGCCTGCCGGTCGATATCGATGTGGGTTCCGAATTCCGCTATCGGCAGCCGCCGCTGGCGCCTGAGGGCCTGGCGCTGTTCATTTCTCAATCGGGAGAAACAGCCGATACGCTGGCGGCACTGCGCTATTGCGCGGCCAATGGCCAGCACATTGCGAGTGTGGTCAATGTCGAAGAATCGACCATTGCCCGCGAATCCAAGTCGGTGTTTCCGTTGCGCTGCGGGCCGGAAATTGGCGTGGCGTCCACCAAGGCATTCACGACGCAACTCGCGACGCTGGCCTGCCTGTCGGTGGTCGCAGGCCAGTCGCGTGGGGTATTGAACGAGGGCGCGGTGGAGGAACTGGTGACGGCGCTGGAAGCGTTGCCTGGCGCTATTGCCAGTGCGCTGCTGGTGGAGGACCAGATCGCCGAAGTGGCGAGGGGCATCAGCAAGGCCAGCGACGCGCTGTTCCTTGGGCGGGGATCGCTTTACCCGATCGCGCTCGAAGGGGCGTTAAAACTCAAGGAAATCTCCTATATCCATGCAGAGGGCTATGCGGCCGGGGAACTCAAACACGGCCCCATTGCACTGGTGGACGAGACCATTCCGGTCATCGTTATCGCGCCCTCCGACGAGCTTTCGGAAAAGACCGTTTCCAACATGCAGGAGGTTGCAGCACGCGGCGGGCGGATCGTGCTGATTACTGACCCCGAGGGTGCCAAGACCCACGGGACCATGGCAAGCCAATGCATCGTCCTGCCACAGGTGCATCCGTTTGTGGCGCCGATCGTTACGGCGATTGCGGTTCAACTCCTTGCCTATCACACCGCCGCACATCTGGGCGCCGACGTGGACCAGCCGCGCAATCTCGCCAAGTCGGTGACCGTCGAATAGGTCAGCGAAGTATTTGCGGCAAAAGGGACAAGTGCACTTGTCCCTTTTCGCCTGCGATCCCATTCTCTCCTCAAAAGGAGAGTCCTTGGTATGACCAATCCATTTTTCGAAGAGTGGGCGACGCCGTTTGGCGTGCCGCCTTTTGCCGAGATCAAGACCGAGCATTTCAAGCCGGCCTATGAGGCGGCGCTGAAGGCGCATGAGGCCGAGATTGCAGCCATTGTCGGCGATGCCAGCGCGCCGAGTTTTGACAACACGATTGCTGCGCTCGAACGCAGCGGGGCGCAGCTTGATCGGGTTGATCTGGTTTTCTCGCAGCTTGGCTCCGCCAATACCAATGAGACCTTGCAGGGCATCGAGCGCGATCTGGCGCCGATCGTTGCCCGGCATTGGAATGCGATTTTCCTCAATCCAGCGCTCTTTGCGCGGATCGATGCGCTCTATCAGAAGCGCGCGAAGCTTGGACTCGATGCCGAGGCGCTGCGGGTTCTGGAGCGCTACCATCTCGACTTCGTCCGCTCAGGGGCGAAACTGTCGCTGGCCGATCGGGAGCGCTTTGCCGGGATCGTCGAGCGGCTTGCCGTGCTTGGCACGGAATTCGGGCAGAATGTGCTGGCCGATGAGCAGAACACGGTTTTTGCTCTGAGCGAGGCCGAGGTCGATGGACTACCCGATTTTGCGCGGGCGGCGGCGGCCGAGATGGCGCGGGACCGCAAGCTCAATGCGCCCTATGCCGTGACCACGTCTCGCTCAAGCGTCGAACCGGTGCTGCATTTCGCTCGGGATCGCGCGGTGCGCGAGAAGATCTGGCGCGGATTTGTGAAGCGCGGCGCCAATGGCAATGCGAGCGACAATCACGCCATTATCGGCGAAATCCTGCGGCTGCGCGGCGAGCAGGCGAAGCTCCTCGGCTATGAGAGCTACGCCCAATACAAGCTCGCAGACAGCATGGCCGGCACGCCCAAGGCGGCGCGGGGCCTCCTCGAACAGGTGTGGAAACCGGGCCGTCAGCGGGCGCTGGACGACCGGGTGGCGCTGCAAGAGCTGATCGACGAGGAGGGCGGCAATTTCAAGCTCGCCGCCTGGGATTGGCGCTACTATGCCGAGAAGCTGCGGCTTGCCCGCTATGATTTCGACGAGAATGAAATCAAGCCCTACCTCGAACTCTGGAGGGTTGTGGAAGCCGCTTTCCATGTCGCCGAAAAACTCTTCGGCGTGAGCTTTGTCGCTCGCGAGGATATCGAGGGATATCATCCCGATGTGCGCGTCTGGGAAGTGCAGCGCGAAGGCAAGACCATCGGCATTTTCTATGGCGATTATTTTGCCCGCGCCGGCAAGCGTAGCGGCGCCTGGATGACTTCGTTTCGCAAGCAGGCCAAGCTTGATGGTACGGTGATCCCGCTGGTCGTCAACACCTGCAATTATCTGAAACCGCCCGAGGGGCAGCCGGCTTTGCTGTCGCTCGATGAGGCGCGGACGGTCTTTCACGAGTTTGGCCATGGGCTGCATGGGCTGCTCTCGAACGTGACCTATCCGCGCATTGCCGGCACCAGCGTCGTACGGGACTTTGTGGAATTGCCATCGCAGCTTTATGAGCATTGGCTGGAGTCAAAGCCGGTGCTGGCGCGCCTCGTGCACTATCGCACCGGGGAGCCGGTACCGCAGGCGCTGCTCGACAGGATGACGGCGGCGGGCAAGGCCAATAAGGGTTTTGAGACGGTCGAGTTCGTGTCTTCAGCAATCCTCGACATGGACTACCACTCGGCTGCAATCAGCGAGAATGAGGACATTCCGGCGCTGGAGCGCAAGACGCTCGACGATATCGGCATGCCTGAGGAAATCGCGCTGCGTCATGCCAGCACGCATTTCCTGCATCTCTTCTCGGGCGATGGCTATGCGTCCGGCTACTACAGCTATCTGTGGTCGGAAGTGCTCGACGCCGATGGCTATGGCGCCTTCGAGGAAGCGGGCGATCCCTTCGACAAGGCAACCGCGGATCGGCTTTACAAGTATGTCTATTCGGCCGGCGGTTCGCGTGACTATGCGGAAGCCTATCGGCTTTTCCGCGGTCGCGATCCCGATGTGAAGGGGCTGCTGGAAGATCGTGGCCTGGCCGATCTGATCCCGATTGAGGATGGTGTGGCGGGGTAACCGCGCCACGCCACTAAAACCACCGGCTGTCATCCCGGCGTAGGCCGGGACCCATCTTGAGATTTCGGGATGGGCCCCGGCTCAAGGCCGGGGTGACAATCGAGTGTTTGGTTGCAGCGGACGGCTACTGAAGCGTCAGCACGAAGCGGAACTTAGCGTCGCCTTCCCACCACATGGGGAAATTGGTGCCCCATTTGTTGTTGTAGAGATTGACGCGCACCCCGCCGGAGAAATCGGGGCGTTCGGGCTGGAACGGCATGAAGGGCGAGGTGGCGGGCGCCACCAGCGCGGCGTCGAGCAGAGCCAAGTTCAGTACCTGTCCGTCGGCAGTGGTTTCGACAGCTTCGACCGCCTGCAATTGGCCGCCGCCCTTGCGGGCAATCGCTCTGCTGTCACGCCACAGGCCGAGTTTTTGCAACCGCCAGGCATCGCCGCCTTCTGGAGTACAGCGGAAGAAGCCGGCTTCGGGCATGCGGTTGGCAGGCTTGTCGCGCAGGGTCAGGGTCACTTCAACCTGGTGGTCGCTGAGGCCACGCAGGGTTATGTCGCAGCGGGCGGGGGCGCCGATCTCGGCATTGGCGTCTGCAGGCAGCATCGCGACGCTGGTTGCGCCAAAGATGCCGTGTGAGACGGGAGCAATGGCGGCAGTCCGTGCGGTCTTTGCCTTGTCGAGGCCGGGCTTGTCGTGGTCGAGAATGGCCCATTCCAGACGGTGTTGCAGATAGGAATCGAGATGCTTTTGCAGCTCGGTCCAGTCGTAGCCTTCGTGGGTATAGCCGAAGAGCACGCCGTCCTTGCCGGCGATGCGTGTGCCACTGGGGGCGGTGAGGGCGGCTATGCCGCCTGTGGTGGCTTCAAGCTCGGCGGTCCAACCGCCGTCACTCAGGCTTGCCGCAGTGGCGGTGGGTTCGGCGGCTGGTGTGACCGTTGTCTCGCTGAGTACGCGATCGGCGGCCTGGCGGTCGGCGGTGTCGAGTTCGGCGAGTGCCGTGTCGATATAGGCGCGCTGCTCGGCCCAGGATTGTTCGGAATAGGCGAAGCGGTAGTCGCTCTTGCGGGCCTTGTCGAAGTCGACGCGGTCCCAGGCTTTGTCGTCGCGGAGATAGGTTTTGATGTCGACGCCCCAGGTGTGTTCGGCGACTTGGGTCAGACCTCGGGCGAAGGCGCGGCGGGATTCGGTGGGTTCCCAGCCGTCATAGAGGCGCTGGAGGGCGCGAAAACGGGCGAGCTTTTGCGGGTCGGTGGCGGTGCCGTGGATCCAGCTATCGCCGATTTCGTCGGTGACGACCGGAAACTCTTCGCGGCGATTCCACATTTCGGCACCGAAGGCGTCGAGTGTCGAGGCTATCACAGTGGCATCGGGGTTTTCGTTGCGGATGTGGCGGAGCGCTTCGACGGTTTGGCCGACGCTTTGCGGGCCGATATTGTCGTTGGTGTGCGCGAAGCTGAGGCCGATCTCTGGGCCGGCGGGAAAGTCGGTGGCGCCGTAGGAGGCTTGATACATAACGACAATGTCCTCGCCCTGCGGAGCGCGCCAGCGGAAGATCGGCGGCACGTCGGGGACGGGGCTCGCGGTGTTGACGCCCAGATGCAGGAAATTGACGCCTGCTTCGGCGAGGAGCGGCACCATGCCCAGCGTATGGCCGGGGACGTCGGTCATCTTGGCCGCCGAGGTCTGTCGGCCGAAGCGCTGATCGAGTTCTTGCGAGAAAGAGAGCCCAGCGCGGAAGAGTGCGGGAGTCATGAGCTCGGTATGGGTGGTGAAGGGTAGCGCGTGCCAGGTGATGAGGCCACGCTCGATGGCGCGTTCAAGTCGCTTAACGTGTTCTGACGGCTGTGAATTCAGGTGATCCCAGATGAGCCAGGCGCCGGTGGTCCAGATGAATTCTGGCTGCTTAGAATTCTCGGCGTAAAAATGTTCGCCGGTGGCGATGGCCTGGGGGATGAACTGATTGTGGTACTGCGCCCGCACCTTGGCGGCGTGGTCGGTGAAGCCGATATCGAGATGAGTCTTGAAGACGAGGTGGATCTTTTTGGTCATGGCAGCGCTGCCGTCCCCGAGCCGCTAAAAGTGCATGGCCGCTTTCATGCCCCTTTTGGTACATGTTGCCAATGGCTTATAAGCACGGCACGACATGTCTTGCTAATATTAGCTGACTGTGTATTAGCTTTGTCGGCATTCCAGAATTTGAGTGTCATGCCTCCTTCAACCCGCACATTGGCGAAGTCTGCCCGTTCCGGAAAAGAAAACGGGTCGAATTCGCGCCGGGTTACGATGACCGATATTGCCCGCGAGGCCGGCTGCTCCCAGGCGACTGTATCATTCGTCATAAATGATGCCCCGGGGATAAGATTATCGAGCGAGACGCGGCAGCGGGTGCTCGAGACGGCGCGGCGGCTGGGTTATGGGCTGCCGCAGGTCAAGGTGGCGGTGGAGGCCAAGCGGGTAAGGCGGGCCGGGCGGATCGGGTTTATTGTCGATCAGTTGGCGACGAGTCCGGAGGCGGTGCAGGCTATTGAGGGCTTGAGCCAGGCGGCGCAGGGGGCGGGGGATCTCGTCTTCGTGTCGCAGAGCCGGAACGATCCCGAAGTCGAGGCGGAGCTGATCGAAACCTTTGTCGATCAGGGGGTTTCGGCGCTGGTCTACATGACCATTTTTACTCGCGAGGTGGAGTTGCCGTTGGCGCTGCGGAATCTCGATGTGCCGGTGCTTTTGCTCAATTGCTATACGACGGGGCAGTCTTATCCCGCTGTGGTGCCGAGCGAAATTGCCGGTGGGCAGCGGGCGACACACCATCTGATCACGCGCGGACACAGGCGCATTGCGACCATTACGGGCGAAATCTGGATGGAGGCGGCGCAGGATCGGCTGAAGGGCTATCGGCGGGCGCTGGCGACGGCGGATATTCCGTTCGATGCGGACCTGGTGTTCAACGGCGACTGGTCGGCCAGTGCCGGATATGAGGCGACGCGGAAAATCCTCGACCTGGCCGAGGTGCCGACGGCGATCTTTTGCCAGAATGATCGTATGGCGATCGGCTGCTATGAGGCGCTGAAAGAGGCGGGGTATGAGATCCCGCGGGATATGTCGGTGGTCGGGTATGACGACGAGGAAATTGCCCGGCATCTGCATCCGCAATTGACGACATCGGTGTTGCCGCATCGGGCGATGGGACAGTGGATTGCGGAGCAATTGGCCGATGGCGAGGTAGATAGCCGGTATCCGCTGACCAAGCTGGAGTGCCCACTGGTGGAGCGGGCTTCGGTGGATAAACCAAGAGGTTAGAGGTTGCCAGAAGGCCCCCTCACCCGGCCCGTTGGGCCGACCTCTCCCCCAGAGGGAGAGGTGTCGCTTCGCGACTTGGGTGTGCTCCCACCTCTCCCTTTGGGGTAGAGGTCGACGGCGGAGCCGGCGGGTGAGGGGGCCTTTATATGGCCTAGGTCCCTGGTGGCGCTATCGAATTTCTCTCAACCAGCTCGCACTCAATCTTGAGTTTCTGCATGCCTTCATCGGCGTCCAGGTCGTCAAAACCGTCGAGCAATTGGCCGACGGCCCAGCGGGCCATTTCGTCGTGGGGGAGGATCATGGTCGATAGCGGCGGGTCCATGCTGGCAGCAATGTCTTCGTTGTCGAAGCCGACGATGGAGAGGTCCTGCGGAATGCTGAGGCCCAGGATGCGGGCGGCTTCATAGCAGCCGATGGCCATGCGGTCGTTGAAGCAGAAGATGGCGGTGGGACGATCGGGTCGGGAGAGAAGGGCCAGGGCGCGTTCGCGGCCGGCGCGGATGGACCAGCCGCCGAGGGTCACGAGGCTTTCATCGACCGCAATGCCTGACTTCTCCATGGCCTGCCGAAACCCCTTTTCGCGGTCGATGGCGGCCTCGGCGGTGTGGTGTTCACCGGCGAGGTGAGCGATGCGGGTGTGGCCGGCTTTTATGAGCGCTTCGGTGGCCGCATAGCCGCCGACAATGTCGCCGGGGACGGCGGAGGGATGGCGCAGGCGCTTTTCGTAGCAGTTGAGCAGCACGAGGGGCAGGGCGGAAAAGGCATTGGGAACAATGACTTCGCGGGTCATCAGGGCCGTGTAGATGGCGCCGATGGCATTTTGGGCGACCAGCATGTCGAGGCCGGCTTGTTCCAATGCCGGATTGTTACCGGTGCAGAAGGTGGCGACGGTGACGTCCTGCAGGGCGGCTTCGTCACGGGCGCCTTCGAGGAATTGGGCGGCGAAGGGTGTTGTGGAGACTTCGTCGATGAAGAGACCGATGACGCGCTGGCGGCCGGCGGGGACGGCATGCGCCTTGCCGCGGCGATAGCCCAATTGCTCGGCGGCTTCCTGCACGCGGCGGCGGGTGGCTTTGGAGACTCGGGCATTGGGAACGCCATTGAGCACCAGCGAGACCGTGGCCTGGGAAACTCCCGCCAGTTCGGCCACTTCGTGCATGGTCGCGCGCTTTTCCACCTGAGCTCCCTGGTGCGGGGATAGATTCCCCTGTGTAAGCCAATTGCTAGCAGACTGTTAGCATCGAGGTCAGCGTTTCAGCGAGTTGGTTACAGCCGCGCGCGGACCCTTTTTACATCAGTGATGCTGTCATTTTCACCCTCTTGCCAAGCGGGTCGTTTCGACCATATGGTGATAATAATATAACTAATACGCTTAAGGGTGGAGATTATGAATCTTGGTCGTGCAGTCGCCACGGAGGCCGTCGACGCGCCGCGCAAGAGCTTGTCGCTGGATGGTGTCTGGCAGTTCAAGCACGAGGATGGTCCCTGGCGCGAGGCGCATGTGCCCCAGCCCTGGCAGGCCGAATTCTCCGACCTCGTCGATACCTTTGGCCATGCCGTCTACAAGCGCAGCTTTGCCGTGCCGGCAGGCTGGGACCGACAGGAACTGGTGCTGCACTTCGGGGCGGTGAGCTACTATTGCGAAGTGTTCCTCAACGGGCAGAGGCTCGGGAGCCATGAAGGCGCCTTCCTGCCTTTCGACTTCGTGCTCGATAGCAAGTTGCTGCGCCCGACCAATGAAGTCGAAGTGCGCGTGACCATGCCGTCGGCCGATCACCGCGCCTTCCCGGACTTCCCGTTTGGCGAAGTGCCGCATGGCAAGATTTCCTGGTACGGCCGGATTGGTGGCCTCTGGCAGTCGGTATCGCTGGAAGCGCGCGATGCGCGGCGGCTGGAAACGGTTGTCATCACTGCCGGCACCGATGGTATTGTAAAAGCTGCGCTGGATTTCTCGGCTGCAGCAGCGGGCCTGCCGGTGGCGCTGGCCGTGCGCGATGCCGGCGGCAATGTGGTGGCCGAGAGTTCGGTGACGGCGGCGGCCTCGGTTGCTGTGGAACTGGCGGTTACGGCACCAAAGCTCTGGGGCATCGATCAGCCTAATCTTTATACGCTGACCGTGTCGCTGGGCGACGATGTCGACGTGGTGGAGGAGCGTTTTGGCTTCCGCTCGGTCGAGACGCGCGACGGCAAGATCCTGCTTAATGGCGAGCCGATCTATATGCGCGGTGCGCTGGATCAGGACTATTATCCGGACGGCATCTATACGCCGCCCTCGCTTGAATTTCTGGAAGACCAGGCCAAGAAGGCCAAGGAACTCGGCCTCAATACGCTGCGTTGCCATATCAAGGTGCCGGACCCGCGCTATTATGATGTGGCCGACCGCTATGGCCTGCTCGTCTGGACCGAAATTCCGAACGTGGCGAATTTTACCTCGAAGTCGGCGCAGCGCATGCGCGACACGATGACGGGTATTCTGAAGCGCGACCGCAACCATCCCTCGATCATCGCCTGGACGATTATCAACGAGGACTGGGGCACCCGCATGCTCGAAAATGCCGAGCATCGGCAGTGGGTGAAGGACACCTATGACTGGCTGAAGGCCGAGGATGCTACGCGGTTGGTGGTCGACAACTCCGCCTGTTTCCCCAACTTCCACGTCAAGACCGACCTCAATGACTACCACTATTATCGCTCGGTGCCCGAGCGCCGGCAGGAATGGGACGACATCACCGCGCAGTTTGCGGCCGGTGCCGATTGGACGTTCTCGAGCCTTGGCGATGCGGAACGGAAGGGCGATGAGCCGCTGATCGTTTCGGAATTCGGTGTGTGGGGTCTGCCTGATCCCAAGAAGCTGCGTCGCGAGGATGGTTCGGAGCCGGATTGGTTCGAGACGGGCTCGCTTTGGGGCGATGGCGTGGCGTTGCCGCATGGCATCGAGGATCGCTTTGGTGCGCTCGATCTGGCGAAAACCTTCGGCTCGTTCGATGCCTTTATCGAGAACGTGCAGTGGTATCAGTTCATGAACCTGCGCTACGAGATCGAGGAGATGCGCCGCTACTCTTCGATCATGGGCTATGTGATCACCGAGCTGACAGACGTGCATTGGGAGGCCAATGGCCTCCTCGATATCGAGCGCAATCCGCGCGTGTTCCACGATGTGTTTGGCACGATCAATGCTGACATCGTCATCGTGCCGCGTCCGGCTCGTTACTCGGCATACTTAGGTGAAACGCTCGATATCGAGCTGAAAATAGGGACCGGTGGTCTTTCCATTCCGGCTGGCGCGGTGCTGCGCTGGAGTGGCGAGGTTTCGGGTTCGGTTGATGTGCCGTCGACGGGCAAGGTATCGACGGCTGATCTCGGCAAGATTGGTTTTGCCCTGCCTGCGGGCGGCGGCAATCGCGTGCTGTCCATAGAATTTGTGCTGGAGGCCAATGGATCGGTCCTCTCGCGCAACACTTGCGAGATCGCGCTTTATGCAAAGCGCGATACGGCCGGGCGACCCTCCATCGCCGCCGCCGATTCCTCCCTCGCAAGCTATGCCAGCGGCCTCGGCTACCGTGTGGTACCGGCTGCCGAGGCCGATGTGGTGCTGGTGCATGCTGTCGATGGCGACGATGTCGAAGCCATCAAGGCGGGCGCGCGCTACCTGATCCTGGCGGATGGGACCGTTGAGACGAACAAGAACCTGCGCACGGACATGCCGGACGGGGAACTGCCGCATCGCTCGATTGTGGCTGATGGCAAGAAGTTCAGGCCGAGTCTCGATCAGCATCTGCCGGGGATCAGCCTTGTCGAACGCGATGGCACGATCTGGCGCGGGGACTGGATTGCCGGGTTCTCGTGGGTTCGGCGCGAAGGGGCGTTTGCGGACATTCCGGGCGGGCCGATCTTTGATCTGAGTTTCTCCGATGTCGTGCCGCATCACCTGCTCACGGGCTTCAGGCCTTGGGAGTTTGGGAACAACGTCATCGCTGGGATGGTTTGCGGCTGGGTTCATAAGCCGGCGGCGATCATTGGCGAGAAGCGGGTTGGCCGCGGTGGGGTTGTTGCGACGACTTTCCGCTTGCTGCGTGAAAAGGCCGGGGCCGATCCGGTGGCGGCGGCGCTTTTCGATGGGCTCGTGACGACGGCGGCGGAGCTGCCGGTGGATAAGGGTTCGCTCTAGCATCTGGCCTCTTCACCTCTCCCTTCGGGGGAGAGGTC
>NZ_JBEVLL010000389.1:0-21161 GCF_040509215.1 Devosia sp. | reverse complement strand
CGGCGCGCGTTTGTCGGTGGCGATGGTGTCGATGCCGGCCATCGTAACTTACTTGCCCTTGGCGAGGAGTGCCTCGAGTTCTTCAAGCACGACCACGCTGGCTTCCTCGGACGTGCGTTGGCCGGAGAACACTGCGCCGAACTCGCGGTTGATCACCGCTGTCATGGAAGAAACCGGAATGGGCGAGGAGATGTAGCGCTCGAAGGTCTGGGCCTGGGGCAGCATTTCCACATAGCCCTGCTCAGTCTCGGGGAAGTCCAGATTGTCGAGCAGCGACTTTTGCGCAGGATACTGGTTGTAGGTCTTGAAGGTTTCGGGGCCCACCAAGTAGCTCAGGAACTGCCAGGCTTCTTCTGGATGCTTGGTATTCGCATTGATGCCCAAGGCGCGCCCGCCGAGATGGGAGATTCGCTTGACGCTGCCAGCGGGGATCTGTCCCGTCAGCAGGGGCTGTTCGGACTGGGCCTCGGCTGCGCGGAAGGTCTGTGGCGGGAAGACGGTAATGGCGCAATCACCACGTCCGAGGCCGCCGAGGATTTCCGGATCGCCCCAGGAATTGACGGTGATCAGGCTTTCGGGAGCCGCGCTTTCCTTAAAGAAGCCGTCAAAGTAGTTCATCGCCGCCGTTAGATCCTCGGCGGTCACGCCGAGTTGCCACTGGCCGGGTGTCGGTTCCTCCACAAGAGTGGAGCCATTGGACCAGAGATAATAGTTCACCAGCGTCCAGATGCCACTATCCGGGGCGCTGCCAGCCGGGAAGCAGAAGCCATACTGGCCGTCGCCATTTGAGAGCTTCTTGGCGGTCGTGGTGAGCTCATCCCAGGTGTCGGGCAGAGTGACACCTGCTGCTTCGAGCAGGTCGGGACGATAGGCAAGCGCGAAGGTATCGGCACTCCACGGTACACCAAACAGCTTGCCATCAAGCGTTGCGAGATCGGTTGCTAGAAAGTCCTCGATGCCTGCTGCGGGCGGGTTTGCCGCGACAAGATCGGTGAGGTCATGGACGAGACCGGCGCGGGCCAGGTCGCGCGTCCAGACAAAGGCCATCTGCTGAATATCGGGGCCGCCACCAGCAGGAATTTCGCGCGCGAGCTGCGCCTGAGTATCGGCACCGCCAAGGGTTTCGAGCTTTACCTGGATATTTGGATTGGCCGCATTCCATGCATCTACCGCGGTAACCAGGCCCGCGATTTCGGTGGGTGGATCGAACTGGCGGAAGACGAGCTGCACCGTGTCCTGTGCCTGGGCCAAAGCCATGGGCAATCCCAGGGCGGTGAGCACGGTCGTTGCCAGCGCAGCGCGCCGGCTAAAAAGAAGTTTCATTGTGAGTCCCCTCGCTGAGCATCTTCGTCCTGTATCGACGTAGTATGCAAAAAATGCATTTCAGGCTTTGGTTCGCACGTCGCCTGCGTTGGTTGGAGCATGACGCATTAATGGATCGGCTGTTGCAAAGTGGCGTATTTCCTCGATGCAATAGTCTATCTTTTTTGTAGCTATTAACGAATAAAGCGCCGCTTAGGCTGGACGTCAAATGCAAATCTTCGATATGATATGCGTAATTTGCATGGCTATGGGTCGATGAAAGAACTGCAGCAATTTGTGGAGGTGGCCCGACGAAGGTCGATCTCGGCTGCAGCCAAGCATCTCAATATCTCGCAGCCAGCGCTGTCGCGTTCGATCCAAAAGCTGGAAGAGAGCTATGGCGCTCCCTTGTTCGTCCGAAATGGGGCAGGGGTGGAGTTAAGTGTCTTTGGCACAGCGCTTTACAGTCGCGCCGTTCGAATCCTGCCAGCCATCGAGGAGGCGCGCGACGAGATTGCGCAGTTGCAGGGGCGGTCGCGCGCAATCCTGCGGATCGGGGCCGGGGATCTCTGGGGCCTGGTTATTCTGCCGCAGGTGACGCGCCGCTTTGCCGAAACCCACAGCAATTCCGTCGTTCATGTTGAGATCGTCGACGAAACGGAGCGGCTGCAAGGTCTACGCGACGGAATCTATGACCTGGCCTTCGGTACATTTGTCAGCCGGCAGGACACGACCTCTGCGCTGCGGTTCGAGCCTCTGGTGAGCCAGGGGACGTATGTCTATGCCGATCGCAATCATCCCCTTGTCGGCAGAAAACCGGTTGGCAGGCAGGACCTGTTTGACCAGCGCTGGATCAGTCCGGGCTACGAAGACGACATGGGGCCAAGCTATCTGGGCGGCCAGCCGCGTGATTTTGCGGCTCGCGTCGACACTGTCATGCATGCGGTACAACTGCTGCGCGACTCCCCGTTCCTCATGTCGGCGTCGAGTGGGTTCGTTCGCCTGTTCGCCGATCTTGGTATACGAACCGTCGATATGGGCGACGGCGCCGGCATGGGATCATTGCAGGAGTCAGGTGCCGTGTATCCGGTGCGCGCGCTGGAGAAGCCCGTGCTGCGGGACTTTCTCCGACTCGCTCGCCAGTTTGCACCCGAAACAAGCCTCGTCGTTCCAGCTTCGTGAAGGCAAAGCGACGAACTCTCGTTTCGGGTATGTCGAAAAATTCATCGGGGGAGCAGGAGGGCTACAGACTCAAAGGGAAGTTTGTTGACGGCGCCAAAGCATCCCCTCCGCCAAGATCAGCATAGTCAAGACGAAGACCGTTCCCCCAGTCTGGCCCAGGAGAGCCACCGCTGCCGTTCCGAGGAAAACACCCAGGAGCAAAAGTAGCCAAGCGGCAAAGCTGAGAAGGGCGGGAGATCTGGTTTGGGGGCGTGCCAGCGCCTCTCCCAGCGCGACGAGGTATCCCGTGACATAACCACGTCCGAGATCAACACCGTCGACTTTCCGATGCAACACCGATTGAACGCCTACCAGTCCCACCAATGCCAGGCCAGATGGGAACGAGAGGTGATCGAGGCTCAGGAATATGGAGACTAATCCTAATGCGGCTGCTGCTGCGATGACACTCGTCAGGGACCATCTCGAAGGCATGTTGTCGAGAAGCGCGGTGCCGAGTGCAACGCCAAAGACGAAGACGATAATGACGCTCAGCGCCAGGCCCGCACCGCTCGGGTTTATCTGAACCAGTTGTTGAGCCAGATGCCCGGTATTGCCGCTCATAAAGCCGGCATAGAGATTGCCGAGATTGGTGTAGGCGAGGCCGCTGACATAACCGGCCAGCAAAGTTCCGAGACCGGCAAAGGCCAGTTCGTTCGAGGGTGTGCCATCGAGGTGCAATTGCGGGAGGGAAATTTTTGGCATGGACGGCGGCTCTGAATTTCAGATGCGCCAAAATGGTCTCCGGTGAGCGCGTCCGAAATTATGCTTTCAAATGAGCCGGCTATACCAAGGACAGCGCCGCCTGGGACCCAACCTAAACCTGCGTATAGTATCAATTTCCGCAATAGCCGGCAAAGTGGATAGCATCAGATGCTGGAGGGGCTGGAATGCGATTATCTTTAGAGAAGGTCACGAGCCAGCTGCTTGCCGCCGCTCCGGATCAGATGGACCACGATCTGGCTTGGAAGATGCACAGTGGCTATCGACCTATTTCCGTAGCCGCTGCCGCGCTGCGATAATACGACTGTGGAGTATAAAGGCCCGATGCCGTTCGAATCTCGCTACAGGGCCGTCAACCCTAACGTCTACCGAGTGGCGGCCATCATTCTGACGGCCTGCATCTTCCTGTTCGACGTGCTGTCGCCTCTCGAGGGGGCGGTCGCGGTACTCTATGTGCTGGCGATCTTCCTCGTCGCACATAGCGGCCGGCGCTGGGAGATTGTGACCACAGTGGTCATCTGCCTCGTCCTGACTGCGCTCGCCTATGTGATTTCGCATGGCCTGCCGCTGCGCGACGCTCCGGCACTGAGGGCCCTGGTCAGTATGGCGGCGCTGGCAATTGCCCTGACGCTGGCCCTGCGCAACCAGGCCGCGACGCAGACCCTTGGCGCGCAGGCGCAACTCATCGACCTGTCGCATGACATGATTTTCGTAACGGACATGGATGGCGTCATCCTGTTCTGGAACAGGGCGGCGACCGACACCTATGGCTGGTCGGCGGCGGAAGCGATCGGCAAAAGAGCGGATGATCTGCTGAAAACCATCTTTCCCCTCGACCGAGCCCACGCACAGCGAACCCTTCTGGAAACCGGCCGATGGGATGGCGCGATGGAGCATACGGCGCGCGATGGTAAGACGTTTGCCCTCGAGAGCAGGTGGGCCCTCGCCCGGGGGCCCGACAACGCCATTCTGGGCATTATGGAAACGCACACAGACGTCTCCGACCGAAAGGCAGCGCATGCCGCGCTTGTTCAGAGCGAACGCCGGTTTCGCCGCATGTTCGACGCAACACGCATGGGTGTTGTGCAGGAGGACTGGTCGGACGTTCGTGCCGCCCTCAAAGATCTCGGCGCGAGGGAACTTGCGTCCGAATTCGTGCAGAGAGCACGCAGCCTGGTACACATAGAAGGCGTCAATCCTGCGCTCTTGCGGATCGTCGGCGCCGACACTGACAGTGGACGTGCAGCTCATCGCACCGCCGACGATATCCTGGCCGAAACCGACCGCTCTTTTGCTGGAGCATTGGCCGCGTTTGCGCGTGGCGATGCATTCTTCGAAGGCGAGACGAATATTGTCGCTACCGATGGCAGGCTGGTGCCCGTCCTCTTCACCATCACTTTCCCGACCAGCCCCGACGATGCCGACAGCGTGTTGGTCTTCATGATCGATATCACCGACATCAGACACGCACAGGATGCGCTGGAACAGGCTCACGCCGAACTGGCCCACGCGGCGCGCGTAGCGACGCTGGGCGAGCTGACCGCTTCGATCGCCCATGAAGTCAATCAACCACTGATGGCTATCGTGACCAATGGTGAAGCGGGATTGCGCTGGCTGCGCCGCGATCGCCCGGAGCTTGGCGAAGTGGAAACCTCTCTTGGACGCGTCGTCGCCGAGGGGAGGCGGGCGGGAGAAATCGTCAAACGCATCCGCGCTTTCCTACAAAAGGCACCGAACCAAAGGGTTGAACTGGATGTCGCCGCAATCATCGAGGATGCGACCCTGCTGCTCGATCGAGAACTTGCCCGTTCCGGCGCCCAGGTTACCGCGGACATATCCCCCGGCTTGCCCATGGTTCTCGGCGATCGCGTGCAATTGCAGCAAGTGATGGTCAATCTTCTCGTCAATGCCAGCCAGGCCATGGCCGGTCAGGACGGGGAACAGCGAATTCATATTACTGCTCGGCCCTACGAGGGCGGCATGATCGAGATTGCGGTGCGTGACAGCGGTCCCGGCATCGCCCCCGAACATCTCGCCAGCCTCTTCGAGCCCTTCTACACCACCAAGGCAGAAGGTATGGGCATGGGCCTGCCCATATGCCGAACGACAGTCGAGGCCCATGGCGGCACGCTCGCCGTAAACGGTAATCCGGGGCGTGGGGCAGAATTTGTCGTCAAACTTCCCGCTTCTGCATTGGGCACCACATGATCCGGCACACAAGCAATCAGACTGCCTCGCCATTGGCCTCCGCCGGCCCCTTCGTGGCCGTCGTGGACGACGACCCATCGGTCCTCGATGCTCTCGACAACCTGCTGCGCTCTGTCTCTCTCGCGACCCGGCTCTTTGCCACGCCCGGCGAGCTTCTCGCAGCGCAATTGCCGGACGAGCCCGGTTGCATCGTGCTCGATGTGCGCTTGCCTGGCGTCAGCGGTCTCGATTTCCAGGAACACCTGGAAAGGAGCGGCATTCATCGGCCCATCGTGTTCATGACCGGCCATGGCGATATTCCCATGACTGTGAGGGCCATGAAGGCAGGCGCTGTCGACTTTCTCGCCAAACCGTTTCGCGATCAGGACATGCTCGACGCCGTCATGGCCGCTATAGATCGGGACGCCAGAAACAGGGCGGCCAATGCCACCTTGGGGGATCTCCGAGCGGAGTTCGAGAGCCTGACGCAGCGCGAGCGCGAGGTGATGACCCATGTCGTTGCCGGACTGATGAACAAGCAGGTGGCCGGTATTCTCGGCCTCAGCGAAATCACGGTCAAAATCCATCGCGGCAATGTCATGCGCAAGATGGGCGTCCGCACTCTGGCGGATCTGGTGCGCAAGGCCGAGGCCCTGGGGATCGCCAGGGCACTATGAGCACAAACCTCCGTATGATTTCCCGGACGGCGGCTTTGCGCGATAACGGCCCAAATGCTGCCTGCTCCATGCGCGGCCAACCCGATAGACCCAGATGACCACACACAAGACCATCGCAATCGTCGATGACGACGAAGGCGTCCGCACTTCGCTTTCCAACCTCCTCCGATCGTTCGGCTACGATGTCGAGACGTACAGCTCGGGCGTGGAATTTCTCGACAAGGGCCGCGACAAGGCCGCCGACTGCATCATCACGGACGTGCAGATGCCGCTTATGCGCGGTGACGAACTGCAGAGCCGGCTGATCCAGACCGGGTCGACCACGCCTATGATCTTCATGACGGCCTTCCCGACCGACGCCATTCGCGGACGCGTCATGGAAGCGGGCGCCCGTGCTTTCCTTGAAAAGCCCGCGGAAACGGACCTGCTGCTGCGCTACATCGAAGACGCCGTCGCCTGACATACTTAGGTATGAAGCCGTCAATCCAGCGTAGGATTATCTTTGCCTGCTCCAGCTCCTAGCCTCGCCTTGTCAATCAAAGGCGCCTGCAAGGAGACACGCAATGGCCGACGGATACATCACCCTCAGGGACAGCACCCGGCTCTTCTACAAGGATTGGGGCAGCAAGACCGCCCAGCCCCTCGTCTTTCATCATGGCTGGCCGCTTTCCGCAGACGACTGGGACGCGCAGATGCTGTTTTTCGCAGCAGAGGGCTTTCGCGTCATCGCCCATGATCGGCGAGGCCACGGGCGCTCTACCCAGACCGATACCGGCCATGACATGGACACCTACGCTGCCGACGTGAACGAACTGGCTGCGGCACTGGATCTGCGTAACGCGGTTCACGTCGGCCACTCAACGGGTGGCGGAGAAGTCGCTCGCTATGTCGCACGCTGCGGCCGCGACCGTGTCGCAAAGGCAGCGCTGATCGGCGCGGTTCCGCCCATCATGATCAAGTCCGAAAAGAATCCAGGCGGCCTGCCGAAAGCGGTTTTCGACGGGTTCCGTGCCGCTCTCGCAGCCAATCGCGCCCAGTTCTATCTCGATGTTCCCGCCGGACCGTTTTACGGCTTCAATCGCTCCGGCGCTGCGGTGTCGGAAGGCGCGATCCGCAATTGGTGGCGGCAGGGAATGATGGGCGGCGCCAAGGCGCATTTCGACTGCATCGCGGCGTTCTCCGAGACAGATTTCACCGACGACCTTCGCCTGATCGAGGTTCCCACTCTCGTCCTCCACGGCGAAGACGACCAGATCGTCCCAATCGCCGATTCTGCCCTGCTTTCCATCAAGTTGCTCAAGCACGGCACGCTCAAGACCTATCCGGGCTATCCGCACGGCATGGCGACGACCCATGCCGATGTCATCAACGCCGATCTGCTTGCGTTCATCCGCGGCTGAGGTCGAACCGGACCATACAAAGGTATGGCCGCATCACCCCGACGTTCGATGGAGGTAGGCAAAGGCACGATCTAGCCTGTCTCCATCGACAAAATCCCACAAGGAGCTCCTTCATGGATACCAGCGCTACGCCATCGCGCCACGTCGTTCGCCTCGGCCAGGAGACACCACGCTTCAGTGGCCCACGCGGGTTCATTTCGCATATGGACGCCCTAACCTTAGCTCTTCTGCATCGCCTCTCCCTGCGCCGGCTGGTGCTGGAAAAAGGCGGCGTGCGCGAGCCGCACTGGCACGCCAATGCCCATGAGCTTGGCTATTGCGCCACCGGCGAAGCGCTCATCACCATTGCCGCCAATCACGCCGAGCGCGAGAGCTTCGTGGTTGAAGCCGGCGACATGTTCTTCGTGCCCTCGGGCGCCATGCACAGCATCGAGAATCTCAGCGAAGGTCGAACCGAACTGATCCTGGCTTTCTCGCATGAGAAGCCGGAAGATTTTGGATTGAAGGCCGCATTCGGTGCCATGAGCGACGCGGTGCTCGGAAATACCTACGATCTGCCCGCTGCCGCTTTCGCAACGCTCGACCGCGGAACGACTGTGCCCAAGATTGTCGGGCTTTCGACGGCGTCATTGGTCGAGGGGCAAGCCCGTCACATCAACACCTACAAGTATTCGCTGGAAGCGACACCACCCCAGATCACCTTCCCCGCCGGCACAGCGCATACCGCCAAGTCTGCCGTTTGGCCTGTTCTCCGCGATATCGCCATGTTTTCTGTGGTGATCACAGAGAGGGGCATGCGCGAGCCGCATTGGCACCCTGAAACCGCCGAAATGGGCTACGTGCTTTCTGGCACCGGGCGCATGACCATCCTTGATCCCGATGGCAGCACCGACACCTACATCATTGGGCCGGGCGACGCGTACTACATCCCCCCGGCCTATCCGCACCACATCGAGAACGTGGGTGACGGTGACTTTCATGTCCTGGTCTTCTTCGACCAGGCCTCGCCAGGCGATGTCGGCTACCGCTCGCTGATCAATGTCTATCCGCGCGATCTGATCGCGGCCGCATTGGGCATGGCCGAGGACGATCTGCCCAATTTCCCCTTCACCGAGATCGACCCTCTTCTCGTGCCGCGCACCAATCCTGTCGATCCCATCGTCTAAATCCCGAAACCAAAGGAAACCCAAAATGCCAGCCAACAACGCCCTTCGCACCCCATCTGATCTCGGCGAGAATGCCACCCGTGATGTCGCCGCGGCCCTGACAACCCTCCTGGCCGACACCTTCGCGCTCTATCTCAAGACCAAGAACTTTCACTGGCATATGTCGGGGCCGCATTTTCGCGACTATCACCTGATGCTCGACGAACAGTCCGACCAGATCCTCGCCATGACGGACGAGATCGCGGAGCGCGCCCGCAAGGTCGGTGGAACCACATTGCGCTCGATCGGCCACATCTCCCGCCTGCAGCGTATCCCTGACAACGACGCTCCTTATGTCACCCCCGAAGACATGATTGCCGAGCTTGCCAGCGACAACCGGCAATTTGCCGCCTACCTGCGTGCGACCCACGCTGCTGCCGACGAACACAACGATGTCGCGACGGCGAGCCTGATCGAAAACTGGATCGACGAAACCGAACGCCGGGCCTGGTTCCTGTTCGAAACCACCCGCCGCTAAACCCGGTTCGAAGGAAGAGATCATGAAAGTCGTGCTCGAAAAACTGCTGTCGCAATCCGCCTTCTCTCACGATATCGACGTGGCCTTCGATCAGGTCGATATCGCCGAATGGCTGTTCAACCTTCCTGAGGCGGAATACCAGCGCTGCTGTCCGCCGGATCACATCGCCTGCGGCGCGACTGTCACCGACGATGGTCGCCGGATGTCCATCAACGTTGAAAAGATCGGCTCCGGTCTCGTTATCCAGCACTACATCGCCGAAGAGGCGACGGCGTCATACTGCCGGATGAACTCGATTTCTGACGTCTTCACTGCAATGGGTGAGCGCAGCACGGTCAACGTCATCTGGGAGTTGATCGCCGAGCCTATCGAGGGCGGGCGCACGCGCTACACCAATCGCGTCACATCGCACCCTACTGATGCGTTTTTGACTTTTATCGCCGCGCACGGCCAGACCTTCCAAGAAGCCGCAACTGCGCGCCAGTCGGCCAGCGGCGACCACAATAGCCGCGAAACGCCGCTATTTGCCGAAAGCATCGCCCGCGCTGCGCGTGCGAAAATAACCGCAAGGTCTGCGGCCTGATCAGCCAGGGGCGGCGGCATAAATCGCCGCAGCCCCTAGCCATTTTAAGGGTCCGGCCGCGACCCCATTGCAGCTATCATAATTGGCTCGCTGCGCCGCCCGAGCTGGCGCTCTGCGTCAAACCTCGATTTCGTCTTGACGATCCAACTGTCTCTTTTTATAACCATCTGGTCGGAAATAAATGAGTATGGATCGTGGGACGAAAGCGCGTCATAGATCAGCAGGCCATTCTTGATGCCGGAGAGGCCGTCGTTGCCCGGTTGGGCGCAGCCAGCCTGACGCTCGATGCCGTGGCCGCTGAGGCCGGTATCAGCAAGGCCAGCGTCATTTATGACTTCAAGACCAAGCAGGCGCTGATCGAGGCGATTGTCGAGCGTGCCTTTCGCTTTGATCGGGAGCATCACGCTGCAGCCGAAGCCGAACTGGCATCTCCGGATAGTGTCGCCATTCGTGGGCGCATAAAGGTGGCGTCCGAGCCGCCGCCGGAGGAGTTCAAGCCGGTGGCCCTCAGCCTCAGCATGGCGCTGACCCTCGATGCCGATTTGCGCTCGCGCATGCAGAAGAGCCAGGCGGAGACGATCAATCGGATCATCGAAACCGCATCCTCCCCCCAGGGCGCGCTCCTCGCCTATCTGGCGATCGAGGGGCTGAAATTCCTCGAATATCTGGACTTCCATCATTTCAGCCCGGACGAACGCGCACGGATCATCCGTGAGATCGGCTGGCTGGTGACTGTAACCCCGCCGGACGACGAGGCCGGCAGCTAACCCTCAACACGGAAAACGAACATGACTGACCGAAACGACGCGGCTGCTGCCGCGGCGAGCGCCACCGCTTGGCCCATTGCCGGAATTTTCATCACGGGTGGGAGCGGCTATGTCGGGCGCAACCTGATCCGCCATTTTGTAGCCAAGGGCATCCCTGTCACCGCACTAGCGCGGTCCCCGAAGTCCGAGCGGACTGTCGCGGAACTTGGCGCGACGCCCTTCTCGGGCGACCTGCTCGGCACCGATCTGGTGCGGGGCATGGAAGGATGTGACGTGTTGATACACGCCGCTGCCGATACCGACCACGGCCCCGGTACGGAGAGCCAGCAGCGCGTCAATGAGGAGGGCACGAGAGCAGTGTTCAAGGCGGCGCGGGCGGCGGGCATTCAGCGGGCAATCCTCCTGAGCACGGAATCCGTGCTGGCCGACGGCCGGCCCCTGGTCAATGTCGATGAGCGCCATCCCCTGCCGCGCCGTCCCGCGGGCTCCTATTCCCGCAGCAAGGCGGCAGCGGAGCGCTGCGCCCTCTCCTATAATGATGTGGGGATGGAGGTCGTCGCGGTTCGTCCTCGCTTCGTCTGGGGGCGCGATGACACGACGGCCCTGCCTAACCTTTTGGGAGCGGTTAAGTCAGGGCAATTTGCCTGGATTAGCGGCGGTGACTACCTCACGACGACAACCCACATTGCCAATCTCTGCCACGGCGTCGAGTTGGCGATCGCCAGGGGCAAGGGCGGCGAGGTCTATTTCCTCGGCGACGACGAGCCCGTCCGCTTTCGCGATTTTGCCACCGCACTCATGGCGACGCAGGGCGTCAAGGTGCCGGAGAAATCCGTGCCGCGCGCATTGCTGCGGTTGATCGCCGGTCTTGGCGACTGGCTGCATAAGGTCTCGGGTGGCAAGTTCACCGCGCCGCTGACCCTGCAGGCCTACGCAACCTCCGCCGTGTCGATCACGCTCAATATCGGCAAGGCCCGGCGCGAACTCGGCTACGCGCCCGTCATGAGCCGGGAGGCCGGTCTTGCCGAAATGGCGGCAGCGAGCCGAAACACTCAGCGTTGAGACCACATGGAACGGGGCGGATTTTTATCCGCCCCGTTGCTTCTTCGCCTAGAGGAAAATGCCGCCCGAGATTTCGAGCCGCTGCCCACTGAGCCAGCGGCTGTCATCGGAGAGAAGAGAGGCTATGAATGGGCCGATATCATCCGGCACACCCGTCCGGCCGAGAGCTGTATTGGCGGTGACGAATTCCTGAACCTGGGGAATGTCGCGCACCGCACCGCCGAAGAAATCGGTGGCAACCGGCCCGGGAGCGATCGCGTTGACGGAAATTCCGCGCGGCCCAAGTTCCACCGCCATGAACCGCGTCAGCACTTCGATTGCGCCCTTCATCGAGGCATAGGCGGCGCTTCCTGCATTGGCGTGACGCGTCATGCTCGTGGACACATTGACGATCCGGCCACCATCGCGAAGCAGCGGCAGGAGTTTTTGGGTCAGGAAGACGACGCTCTTGAAGTGAACATTCGAGAGGCGATCGAAGTCCGCTTCGGTGATTTCGCCAAACGGCGCCGGCGCATGGGCACCGGCATTGTTGACGAGAAAGTCGAACTGGTCGGTATTCCAGGTCGTTGCGAGCGCCTGCTGCACGACAGCAGCGAATTCGTCGATCCCGGCAATGTGGTTGGCATCATAGTGCAGGGCGACGGCCTTGCGGCCAACGGCCTTGCGGCCAACGGCGAGGCATTCCTCGACGACGGCCTGCGCCGCCGCTTCGCTCGTCTGATAGGTCACGATGACGTCGACGCCACGACGCGCCAGATGCAGCGCGGTGTTTCG
The DNA here is from genome assembly GCF_040509215.1 of Devosia sp. GTDB lineage: Bacteria > Pseudomonadota > Alphaproteobacteria > Rhizobiales > Devosiaceae > Devosia. Next base: position 8,785 of record NZ_JBEVLL010000389.1, on the reverse strand, counting down.
GCCGAGCCCGCGGCTACCGCCGGTGATGAGAGCAATTTTGGGATTGATGGACATGATCGCTGATCCGCATGGTTGTTGGAGGGACCGGGACAATCCTGCAAACGGGCCGATGCTGCTTGTCAGTGAGTGTAAATTTCTTGCCAAATACTACCAATTTCGCCAGGAATAGTGCGTTGAAGGAGACGAAATGCTCACCGACCTGAAAGACGCCCTCAAGCTCTATCTGTCTCGTCAGGAACAAGACTTTGGCGTCTTCCAAACGCTCATTCCGGGAATGGTGATCGGCCACGCCGAAGCGCAGAAATTGCCTGATTACGCCATCTATCGTCCCGCCCTTGGCGTTGTGGTCGAGGGCGCCAAGCAGGTCTGGCTCGGCGAACAGGTCCTCGACTACGCCGAAGGCGAGGGGCTGCTGGTCAGCGTTTCTCTCCTCGCCAAGGGCGTGATTACCCGCGCCAGCGCCGAACGACCGTTCCTTGGTGTTTCCATCGAGCTCGACGTCGCGGTATTGCGCGAAGTGGCGGCTATGCTTGGCCCCGAAGACAAAAAGGCGGCCTCGGCCAACATAGGCTTATCTGTCCACGTGCTTGGGCCCGAAGTCATCGACTGTCTGGTGCGGCTAGCGCGCCTGCTGGAGACAACCGACTCCCTGCCGATCCTCTATCCGGGTTTGCTGCGGGAACTGAGTTACTGGCTGCTCAGGAGCGACGCTGGCTCCGAGCTCCTTGCCCTTGTCAGGCCAGAGGGCCCATCCAGCCGCGTCGAAGACGCTTTGGCCATTCTGCGTAGCGACTTTGCAACGACCATCCATGTCGAGGATCTGGCCGCGGCGGTGGGGATGAGCCTGACGTCGTTCCACCGTCACTTCAAGGCCCTGACGCGGGTGACGCCCATCCAGTACCAGAAGCAGTTGCGGCTCGTGGAGGCCAGGCGAATTCTTGATGCTGGCGCCGACAATGTCACCAGTGCGGCTTTTGCAGTGGGCTATGAGAGTGCGGGCCAGTTCTCGCGCGACTATTCGCGCTTTTATGGCCTGCCGCCCAAACGAGACACACTATCGAGACGCCTCAGCACAGCTTCGGCCGTAATGCGCTAGCAGCCCGTGCACGGCTAAGCGTTGGATTTATCAATCGTCTGGTTTGGTCCGAATGGTGCGAAGAAATGACATTCTGCCTCACGGGCCCGTTGCCGAGACAGCCGATCCGCCGGAAAGTCCCGATAAATTCAGCGCCGTGAAACGAAACGGGCTCTCGCGCTTTATGGAACTTGGCGAAACGCATCCGGGCATTAGCATTGTTATATGACACCGCCGTACCCCGCCCTTAGGGTGGCTGCAGAACGGAGCGCTCCAGTGCCTCCAGATCAACATAGGTTCGCCCCTGTCGTGCACAGGGACGATAGCTATGGCCATCTCGATCCCCGCGCCATCATCCCATCAATTACACCTTCGCCAAACCAGACATGATGACTGAGACCACCAAGGTCGACCTGACCAATTGCGACCGTGAACCCATTCATATTCCCGGCAGCATCCAGCCCCACGGTTGCCTGATTGCCTGCGACGCGACGGCCAGCGAAGTGCTCCGCCATTCTCTGAATGCTGCCGAGATGCTGGGCGTCGAGGGCGAGATCAACGGGACCAAGCTGGAAGCGCTATTGGGTAGCGCAAACGCGCACGACATCCGAAACGCACTTGCCCGCGCGCCAGCCGGTGGTCGCGCTGCGCTGCTGTTCGGCAAAACCCTAGCCAATGGCAGCAGTTTCGATATTGCCGTGCACCGCTTCAAGGGCAGTTCGATCATCGAATGCGAGCCCATGGGCGAGGATGCAGCGCACCCGCTGGAACTGGCTCGCACCATGATCGGTCGCATCGCGACGATCAACAGTATCGAAAAGCTGACCAAGGATGCCGCCCGTCTTATCCAGGCGGCGCTCGGTTATGACCGGGTGATGATCTATCAGTTCGGCCATGACGGCGCCGGAAAAGTGGTGAGCGAAACCAAGCGACCGGATCTCGAAAGCTTTCTTGGCCAGTATTTCCCGGCAACCGATATTCCGCAGCAGGCACGCGCGCTCTATCTGAAAAACACCATCCGCATCATCTCCGATGCCAACTTCGAACGCATACCGGTTATGCCGGTGCTTGATGCATCCGGCGAGCCGCTGGACCTGTCATTCGCGCATCTGCGCAGCGTTTCCCCGATCCACTGCGAATATCTGCGCAATATGGGCGTCGGCGCGTCCATGTCGATCTCGATCATCGTCGATGGCACGCTCTGGGGCCTGATCGCCTGCCACCACTATGACAAGCGAACACTCTCCATGGCGCAGCGGGTCGCGGCAGAGATGTTCGGCGAATTTTTCTCGCTTCACCTCAATGCGCTGCGGCGCAAAGAGACGCTCGACGCGGCCGAGGCCGCCCGCGAAGCGCTGGATAGTTTCTTGCGCCACGCGGTCGGCGTGCAGGATATCAATGACACCCTGCGGGAAAAGCTGCCCGATTTTGGAAAGCTGATCGCCGCGGATGGACTGGCGATGTGGCTCGATGGTCAGCTCACAACCATTGGCTCGACGCCGCCGCCCGAAGCAATCGGGGTGCTCAGCGGTTTTGCCGAAACGGTGGCCGAGGGGCAAATCTGGGCCTCCAACAAACTCTCGAACGTCGTGCCATCCGCCGAAAGCTATGCCGATCGCGCCGCGGGCATGCTGGTGGTCCCGCTCTCGCAAAGGCCACGCGACTTTCTCTACTTCTTCCGCAAGGAACTGGTGCACACGCTCGATTGGGCCGGCAATCCTGACAAGGTCTATGAAACCGGTCCATTGGGAGACCGCCTTACCCCGAGAAAAAGCTTCGCCATCTGGAAGGAAACGGTTCATCTCCAATCGGCCCCTTGGACCGAGCCTGAGCGCCAATTTGCCGAAGCTGCGCGGTCTGCTCTCGTCGAGGTGATCCTGCAGCATTCCGAGCTTCTTGCCGACGAACGCGCCAAGGCCGAAGTGCGCCAGCGCATGCTCAACGAGGAGCTTAATCACCGCGTAAAGAACATTCTCGCCGTCATTCGCTCCCTCGTCAGCCTTCCGACGGACGATGGCGAGACGCTCGAAAACTACGTCGCTTCCCTCCGGGGGCGCATTCAGGCGCTGTCTCTGGCCCACGACCAAGTCGTTCGCGGCGAGGGTGGCGGCGCGCTCTTTGATCTGCTCGATGCTGAGCTCATGCCCTATCGCGGTACAGGCGATGCAATCGACCTTCAGGGCCCACATGTCTGGATGGATGCTCGCGCCTTCTCGATCATGGCGCTGGTCCTCCATGAACTCTCGACTAACGCCGCCAAATATGGCGCGCTGTCGCGTCCAGAGGGCCGGCTTTCTGTGCGTTGGAGCATCGATGAAGCCGGCGCTTGTCGCATTACCTGGCTCGAAGCCGGCGGTCCTCCCGTCAAGCCGCCCGAGAGGCGCGGTTTTGGCAGCATGTTGATCAAGCGCAGCATTCCCTTCGATCTCGGCGGAGAAAGCGATGTGGACTATCGCCCCGAAGGCGTCGTCGCGCAGTTCCGGCTGCCTGCGCGGTTCGTGTCGCTGCGCGCGCCGACGGTCGCAGTTCGACAGAACGACGCCATTGCTGCAACGGTCGCTAGCAATCATGACTTGGATGGCAAGACCGCACTGATCGTTGAAGACCAGATGCTGATCGCCATCGATCTCGAACAGATGCTCGAGGGTGCAGGCCTGTCTATTCTTGGAACCGCCACCTCGCCGCGCGATGCGCTTGCCATTCTCGCCAGGAATACGCCCGATGTGGCTGTGCTGGACGTAAACCTCGGTGATGGAACGTCCGAAACCATTGCCCGTCATTTGCAGGAGATAGGCGTGCCCTTCATCTTCGCGACCGGCTATGGCGACGGCGGCATCATCCCTGATGACTTCAGCGGTGTGCCTGTTGTGCGCAAACCCTATGAAAGGGAGGTCATACTCGGCCAGTTGCGCAACATCCTGGCAAGCCCATCGCGGCAATAAGGTCGTAGGCGTCTCGGAACTTCGGACGGAAGCGGCCGTTCTGTAGTCTCGCTCCCCGCGCGAGTTCCCCATGTCGCCACACAGAATTTTCGGTGCAGTTCCCAGTGAGATCGGCACCCAGTTTCTTCTTTGGGCGCCCGGGCGCCGGGAGGCGTCTGTCGAGATGGAGGGAGCCAGCTTCCCTCTCGACGCGCTGGACGACGGATACTTTGGTGGAGAGGTAGCAGGCGTCGGCGCTGGAGCGCGCTATAGGTTTCGGCTTGACGGTGGCGAACCCGTCCCTGACCTGGCGTCGCGCTGGCAACCGGACGGAAATCAGGGACCATCGGTGGTCGTTTCCAATGACTATCCGTGGTCTGATCAGGGCTGGCGCGGCGTCCCCAACCTCAACCAAGTAATCTACGAGCTTCACATCGGCACCTTCACCGAGGAAGGCACTTGGCGCGCTGCGGGCAGCAAGCTTGATTTCCTCAAAAACCTCGGCGTCACGGTTGTCCAGATCATGCCAATCGGCACTTTCGCCGGAAGCTTTGGTTGGGGCTACGACACGACGCTACCCTATGCGCCGTTCGCTCCATATGGCTCTCCGGAGGACATGCGTGCCTTCATCGACGCAGCCCATGGTGTCGGCATCGGGGTGATCCTCGATATGGTCTATAACCACGTTGGCCTAGATGACCACTACCGCGCCTATTCCGATCTTTACCTGACGAGCCGCTACGAAAACGAGTGGGGTGCCGGTTTCAATTTCGACGGGCAGGGCGCTCGAGCCGTGCGCGATTTTATCATCGGAAACGCAGTCTATTGGATCAGCGATTTTCACATCGATGGACTTCGGATTGATGCCGTTCAAGCCATGTTCGACAGTAGCGCCGAGCATATCCTTGCCGAACTCACCAAGGCAGTGCGCGCGGCAGCGCTGCCGCGAACCGTATACATGGCGGTCGAAAACCAGCCCCAGCAACGCAGAATGATCGAAGCGCCAGCCACAGGTGGCTACGGCGTCGATGCCATGTATAGCGACGATTTTCAGCACGCCATGCGCGTCGCCGTCACCGGCCACAACGATTTTTATTATCGCGATTACGCCGGCACGCCGCAGGAGCTCATCTCTGCCCTGAAGTACGGCTTTCTCTACCAGGGCCAGCGCTCGGATATGCGCGACAAGGCTTACGGCACTTACAATCTTGATACCCCGCCCGAGCATTTCGTTCATTTTCTCGAAAATCACGATCAGGTCGCCAACTCGCCCCGCGGTTTTCGTCTGAGTTCGTTGGTCGGCCCTGCACGCCTCCGCGCCATCACGGCGCTGTTGCTGCTTGGTCCGCAGACCCCGTGCCTCTTCCAGGGTCAGGAATTCGCCTCGACCCGCCCCTTCCTTTATTTCTTCGGTATCACGGGCGACCACGCCAAAGCCGTTGCTGAAGGCCGCAAGGCATCGCTCAGTAATTTTCCTGGGGTGACCGATCCGGCAATGCTCGAAAGACTGCCAGACCCGGCAGACCCTGCGACCTTCGCCCAAAGCAAGCTCGATTGGACCGAGGTTGAGCGCCATTCTGGCATTGTGGCACTTCACCGCGATCTTCTCGCCTTGCGCCGATCCGACGCCACCTTTTCGCAAGCGATCGAAAGGCGCGTTGACGGCGCGGTGCTCGGGTCAGGCGCCCTGTTGTTGCGCTATCTGACGCCAGACCCCGCGGGCCATCGCCTGATCCTTCTCAATCTCGGACAGGACCTTCCCATGGCAGTCACCGCCGAGCCATTGCTGGCGCCTCCCGATGGCCATGAATGGACGCTCGCTTGGTCCAGCGAACACCCCGACTATGACGGTGCTGGCCGCCGCCCTGTTGATCCCCGGCACTTCTGGATAATGCCGTCCGACTGCGCCGTCATTTTGCGCAGTGAGATCAGCCAATGATGCCGCCGCGCGCTACCTATCGCCTGCAGCTCAACAAGGATTTTACCCTGGCCCACGCGAAGGCGCTGGTGCCTTACCTCGATCAGCTTGGCGTCAGCCACGCCTATCTCTCACCCATCCTCAAGGCGCAGCCCGGCAGTACGCATGGCTACGACACGGTCGACCACACCCTGATCAACCCCGAGATCGGCACCATTGAGGGTTTTCGCACGCTCGCCTCCGCACTCAAGGCGAGGGGTATGGGGATTATCCTCGATTTCGTTCCCAATCACATGGGTGTCGGAGGCTCCAGCAATTGGCTCTGGCTCGACCTTCTGCGCCATGGTCCGGCAAGCCGCTATGCCGATTGGTTCGACGTGGATTGGAACCCGCCTCACCCCGGAATGGCGGGCAAACTGTTGGTGCCGTTTCTCGGAACGACTTACGCCGAGGCGCTGGCGAATGGCGATATCAGCCTCAAGGTCGACGATGATGGGTTCGCCGTCTGGGCCTATGACAAGGAAAAACTGCCGCTCCGTCCGGAGGACAACGCGCTTCTCCTAAAGCAATACAAGACTCCTGAGGCGGCAATTTTAGACTACGCGTTGCCCGAAAAGCTGCACCAACTCATCGCCCGGCAGCATTGGCGTCTTGCCCACTTTGCGACGGCGCAGGACGAAATCAACTACCGGCGCTTTTTCATCAACAACGAGCTCGCCGGCATTCGTATCGATCGTCCTGCCGTGTTCGACCATGCCCATAAGCTGATCTTCCTGCTGATTGCGGAAGGTCTAATCGACGGCCTTCGTATCGATCACATAGACGGACTGCTCGATCCGCTCGGCTATCTAAAAACGCTCCAGGCCCAATCGCCAAAGCCAATCTATCTCGCCATCGAAAAGATCCTCGCGCCCCACGAGTATCTGCGCCCGGAATGGCCAGTCGACGGCACCACCGGATATGAGATCGGCGCCGAGCTGACCCGTCTGCTGACGCAGAAGTGCGGGGAGGCGCAGGTCACCGCAATCTACGATGCCTTTGTTGGGCCCACCCCGTCGCCCCAAGAGGAAGCGTACGACTGCAAACTGCGGGTGATGGACAACGAACTCGCGGTCGAACTGAACAATCTCGGCCGTCGCACGGCCCATTTGGCCTGGTCGGTTCCCGCCACCGCCGATCTGACCGAACAGGCCCTGCGCCGCGCTTGGCGCGAGGTGATCGCGCATCTCGGCGTCTATCGCACCTATGCCGACGGTGATGGATTGGCGTCCAGAGATCGTCGGGAAATCTCCCTCGCCGTCGCGCGGGCACGCCGATCTCAACCACAGATTCAACCGGCCGTCTTTGCGTTCATCGAGGGAATACTTTTCGGCACCCTGAGCAAGGACTACGATACCGACAGTTCCGCCGATATCATTGGCGGCTTCCAGCAATTCACCGGCCCTGTCATGGCCAAGGGCCTCGAGGACACGGCCCTCTATCGCTACAACAGGCTGGTTTCTCTCAATGAGGTCGGCGCTCATCCTGATCGGTTCAGTCGCTCAGTCGCGAGTTTTCACGACAGCAACATCCGGCGCTTGCGGCATCACCCCAATTGCCTTGTGAGCACCTCCACCCACGACACCAAGCGCGGTGAAGATATCCGCCTCATCATTGCTGCCATCGCCGATGAACCGGACCGATGGGGCAGGGCCCTGGCCGAATGGCGATCCGCCCTGGGTCACGAGGCGGATCGCATTCACCCAAATGATCTCTATCTGCTCTTCCAGCTCCTCCTCGGCGGCTGGCCGATCGCGAGCACCACAGATGATTTGGCCGCCCGCCTAAAAGGCGCCATGACGAAGTCCCTGCGCGAGGCCCGTCAACGCAGCGACTGGGGTGTCAACAACCTCGTTTATGAAAAGCAGATCGGGGACCTCGTCGACTCGATCCTCACCAACACTGCTTTCCTGACAAGCTTCAACGCCGTCAGGAAGACATACGAGGAGATCGGCCGGCGCAAAGCGCTGATCCAGTTGACGCTGAAATGCACAATCCCCGGCATCCCAGACATTTATCGCGGCGCGGAAGACTGGGAACAAAGCTTCGTTGATCCCGACAACCGAAGGGCTTTGGACTTTTCTTTCCTCCAGAACCGATTGTCCCAGCCGCAGGTGGGCCGGGATGACAAACTGGTAATGACCCAACGGCTTTTGGCGCTGCGGCGAGACCACCCTCGCCTTTTCGCGGAGGGCAGCTACACGCCACTGCAGATGGGCTCGGACTGCCTCGCCTTTCGACGGCAACATGGGGAATTGGCCCTGACCATCATTGCTGACCTGTCACCGGGTCACCGGGACCAACTGCCGGATCATTTCAACGACGGCAAGGTCATCATCGGCTCAGCGAACGGGCCAGTACTCGTGGTTATGTCTGGACTTGGCCCTTGACGGCGATCTTGGGCGGCCGTGAATTGTTGGGTGGCCATATACCTCTAGGAGCGTGCGTCCTGTCCACAGCATAACGGTGGGAAGCGAGTGAGAGTTGAAAGTCCGACCAGACCGCGGTTACCGTGGCTATCGGCGCCAGGTGATTTGGTGCGGTGCTCTTTGAAAATGAAGCAATTGGGATTGATCCGATGACGACAGAACAACTCGAACGTCCGGCTCAAGATATCAGCCTGCTGCAGGTCTTGCGCGAGCGGACCCGGCCTACCCATGAATCCCTCGATGGGCGAATCATGGCGGCAGACCCGTTTGCCAATCGGCAAAGCTATGGGCGTTTCGCCCTTGTTCAGTACCAGTTCCATACCGATGTTAGCCCGTGCTTCCAGCGTGCAGACTTGGGAAGGATGCTGCCCGACCTCGCCGCCCGCGACCGCCTCTCGCTGGT
>NZ_JBEVLL010000388.1:0-3594 GCF_040509215.1 Devosia sp. | reverse complement strand
TCGGCCGACTGGGCCGTACGCGCGGTACGCAACATGCAACTATCCCTAACGCAGTACTAACCATGCCTTTGTACTTCGTCAGGGTTAATGGAGCGTTTGTAAGGGGTTAGCGAGGGGTTAACCCTCGATTGTGGCGGTTGTTTTTTGGACGAGAAGTGCGGCCACCGGGGCGAAGGCCGAGCGGTGGTGGCGGCTGGGGCCGTGGAGGTTGAGGGCCTTCAGGTGCGCGGCGGTGCCATAGCCCTTGTGGCCGGCAAAGCCGAAATCGGGCGCGTCGCAATCCATGATGGCGCACATGCGGTCGCGCATGACTTTGGCGACGATCGAGGCGGCGGCGATGGAGACGCTGCGGCCGTCGCCACCGATCAGCGCAATGCCGGGACAGGGGAGGCCAGGGGGAATGTCGCGGCCATCGACCAGCACGCAATCGGCGGTGCAGGGCAGGGCGCGGACGGCGCGGGTCATGGCGGCAAGGGTAGCACCACGGATGTTGAGATTGAGAATGTCGGAGGGCGGGGCGCTGACGATGGCTACATCGGCGACGGCCAAAATTTCTTCGAACAGTTCGGCGCGGCGCTCGGGCGTCAGTTTTTTGGAATCGTTGAGGCCATTGGGAATGCGATTGGGGTCGAGGCGGACGGCCGAGACGACGACCGGGCCGGCAAGCGGACCGCGGCCGGCTTCATCGACGCCGACGACGCAGCGTGCGCCGCGGTCATAAGCCATCTGCTCGTGGCTGAAATCAGGAAATTCGGCTTCGGGCGCGAAGAGTTCGGCGGTGGTCTGTAAGGTCACGGTAATTTTGCGCGCCATCAGCGGGCCCGGCCGAAGCCGGCCTCCATGGCAGAGCGATCGGCTGCAAAGAAATGGTGGCCGATGCGATTGGTCTCGCCGACGAAATCGGTGAGGGCTTTGCTGTTCGCCATGGCGGCGGAGATGTCGCCTAGGATGACGAGGCGCATGGAATAGTTCTGCATCTTCTGGATGAAGTGCCCTGCCTGCTTGTTGCTGAGGACGAAAAAGTCGTGATCGAGGCGCGACACGGGAATGGCGACGGCGTCGGCTTCGAGACCATAAGTGGCACCGATGACGTCGAGCGCGTCCCGCTCGGAACCGAGTTTTGGCCCGGTCTCGTCAAGCAGCATCACATTGAGGCCATTTATCTTCTCGAGCGCCAAGCCTGTCGTCCTCTGGTCATCTTTCTGGGGTCACTGATATAAGAGTCTGGCCGGGGGGCAAAGACGAGAGTGTTTTAATGCGTCATGTCGCACGCCTTGCCGCCCTGCTGCTGCTCACGATTCCGGCAGCGGCCGAACCTTTTCATCACTCCTACGGCGAATGGCGCGAATATTTCCGCGATTGGCTGGCGGCATGCCCGGACGCTATCGTGGAAGGCTCAGCCGACTATTACGGCTATTCCTGCTTTGCCAGCACCGGCAGCCAGGCGCAGAACAGCGCCAGTCTGCCCGCCTACAAGCTGACGCTGATCCGCAATCGGCTCGATGGCGAGCTTGATCTCGCCATCACCGTGGCGACGGACGAGGGCGGCTATGACGAGAGCCGGCCGATGCGGCTGCTTTTTGCTGGCGATGGGCCAGTGATGCTCAACATGGGCGAACACATCGAAACCCGCTTCAACGTGACCAATCAGTATTTCGTGGCTGATGCCGAACTCGAAGCGCGGCTCATCGACCGGATGAAGGAGCGGACGTCCCTCAAACTCATCGTGCCCATGACCGGGCAGGAGAAGCCGGCCGATGTCTGGCTGTCGCTGCAGGGCGTCATGGCGTCGCTCGACTTCATGTCGGCCTACGCGCGCAAAGTGGAACAGTATTAGGACCAGTCCTGAGGGCGGATGCTCACCCAGGCTTGAGCGGCTTCGAGCATCGCGGTCATGCCTTCTGGGTTTTCGTGTTCCTCGGCGATTTCCCAGAGGCGGTGCATGTCGGTGAGCAGGAGGATGCGGTCGCGGTCGAGTGTGCGGCCGCTGTGGCGCTCATAGCTGTTGATGATACGCGCTGTCAGGTCGGGCGCGATCAGGTTGGAATAGATGAATTCCTGGTGCAGCGGCCCGAAGCCGGAATCGCCGAAGTCGAAGATGCCGCCGAAGCGGTTTTGCGCTGGATCGTAGGCCATGTTCCAGCCGTGGCCGTCAAAGAGCCCGTAGGTTATGCCGTGGGGATCAGGGCCCAGAAGCTCCAATTTTTCCAGTGCCTCTTCTGCCCAGGGCACGAGGGCGGGCGTCAGATGGGGTGCAATGCGATGGCGGATGGTTTCGGCATCGAGCCATTCCTGCACTGGTCCGGCGCCGGCATTGGCAAGGAGGTCCGGATTGATGGCGTGGAGGTGTGCATAAAACTGGCCGAGGCGTTCGCCGATTTCGGCGCGCATGCTTTCGGGTACCTTGTCATAGGCGGCGGGGTCGAGGGCGCGACCGGGTAGTTTGGCGTGGATAGTGTGAGCGACGGGGATGTCGTGGAGATCCATGACGGGCACCGGCATCAGGACGCGTGGCGCGATGACGGAAAGCAGCAGCACTTCCCGGCGGAGGGACTGTTCGGCGACCTCGTGGCGCGGGAATTTTATGATGTAGCGGTCGTCGATATCGAGGGCGACGCTATCCCAGCCATCGGCCAGAATCGTGAAACGGGCGCCGGCAAATTGGGGATGGCCGGCGACGGTCAGTTCGCGCAGGCGTTCGAGAGACATGTGGGCGGGAATTTCTGGCACAATTTGCCTCGTTGACGATGCAGAAATTTCGTGGCGGTCTCACCCCCGATTTATCGACGGAATGACCATGACTCTCAAGCCCGGCGCCGGACTACTTTTTGACATCGATGGAACGCTGGTCGAGAGCGATCCGCTGCATCTCGAAGCCTTCAATCGTGCCTTTGCGCCCTATGGGCACCATTTTGACCGCGAACGCTTTGGGCGCGAGCTGCAGGGTCTCGCCAATGAGGCGATCGGCGCGCAGTTCCTGCCGCATGAGACGCCGGAGCGGCAGTGGGAAATCATGATGGAAAAGGAAGCCCTGTTCCGCTCGCTGGCTGCTGAGGGTGTCGAGCCGGTGCATGGGCTGTTTGCGCTGCTTGATTGGGCCGATGCGATCGGCTTGCCGGCGGTGGCAGTGACCAATGCGCCGCGGGACAATGCCGAGCAGCTTCTTAACAGCATCGGGGCGCGACACCGGTTCAAGGGGCTGGTGATCGGCGATGAGCTGGAATTCGGCAAGCCACATCCGCTGCCATATCTGGAGGGGCTGCGGATTCTTGGGGCTGATGCTCAGAACTGCGTGGCGTTTGAGGATTCGCGGACGGGGCTGAAGTCGGCGACTTCGGCGGGGATCGCGACGATTGGCATGGCGACGGGGCTGGAGCCGGCGCAACTGCTGGAGGCTGGCGCGACGCTGGCGGCGCGGGATTATACCGATCGGCAGATGCTGCGGTTCATTGCTGAGCGCGTTGGGGCGAGCGAGGCGCTGGGCGCCTGAGCCAAAGCATGGACCACCGGGACAAGCCCGGTGGTGACGATGAGCTGAGAGGCAGGGCAAAGGCCCCCCCACCCCCCCCCGCGCCCCCACCACACCCCCCAAGG
>NZ_JBEVLL010000387.1:0-12373 GCF_040509215.1 Devosia sp. | reverse complement strand
AATAGACCATCACAGCATCAAAGCCACCGCTCTCGAGCGCGACGAGCGTGTCATCGGGGAAATCTGATTCGGCGACCATGTCATAGACCGTCGCCGTGACCACCATGATCCCATGCGGGACGAGAGCCTGGGCGAGGTCGCCGCTGAGATGCCGCCCCGCGGGATAGAGCACCGGTCCCTCGATGCGCGCCAGCGCCAGCATGGTCGTCAGCCGCTCGAACGTTCCTCCGGCGCTGAACACCTCGGAAAAGCCAAGCTCGCGCGCCTCGTGCGCGGTGCGATCGCCCACCGCATAGACCGGCAGGTGCTGGAGATCGGCCAGCACGCCCTTGTCGTCGAGCGCCCGCAAGGCATTGGTGCTGGTCACCGCCAGCGCCGCAAAACCCGACAGCGTCGGTAGGTGGAAATCGAGTGCCGCCCGCGTCAGGAGAGACGTCGCCACCGCCTCGATGCCGAGCGCCGCCAGCCGGTCGATACTGGCTTGGGCATCAGGCTCTGGACGAGTGACGAGTACACGCATGATCTTTACGCCATCCACTGTTTGAGCCAATCGGGCCCGGCCTGATCGAGCAGCGCCTTCCCGACCTTTTCGCCAAGGGCCTGCGGCTCGGCCCCGCTCGCCTCGGCGCGGAACGTCGTCTGTCCATCTAGGCTGAGGATTTCACCCTTGAGGGTAAGGGCGCCGCCCTGCCCCTCGGTCAGCGCCCCAACCGGGGTGCGGCACGATCCGTCGAGCAGGGCCAGCATGGCGCGCTCGGCCGCGATCCCGGCATGGGTCCGCGCATGATCAAGCGGCGCCACCAGATCGAGGAAACGCTGGTCCCCGCTCCGTACGGCGAGCCCGATGGCACCCTGGGCCGGCGCGGGCATGAAATTGTCGGCGTCGAGCACACTGGTCGCCCGATGCGCTTCGCCCAGCCGATTGAGCCCGGCCATGGCGAGGAGTGTTGCATCCGCCACCCCATCGGCGAGCTTTTGCAGCCGCGTATGCACATTGCCGCGGAACGGCACGATTTGGAGATCCGGCCGCAGGCGTAGCGCCTGTGCGGCGCGACGAATGGACGATGTGCCGAATTTCGCGCCCTCGGGCAGGTGGTCGACACTCGACGCCTGCAGCGACAGAAAAGCGTCGCGCACGTCTTCGCGTTCGAGAAAGGCCGCCAGCGCCATGCCCTCGGGCAGCGCCGTCGCCACATCCTTGCTCGAATGCACCCCGATATCGACGCGGCCCGAAAGCAGGGCTTCGTCGATCTCCTTGGTGAAAACCCCTTTGCCGCCAATGGTCGAGAGCGGCACATTGGCATCCTGGCTGCGATCGCCGCCGGTCGAAAACACGTCGATTTCGATATCGTCTTCCGCCACGCCATGGGCGGACGAAAGCAGGCTCCGCACCAGCTTCGCCTGCGCCAGCGCCAGCGGGCTGCCGCGCGTTCCGATCCGGGCGAAGGGGGCTGGCGATTGCATTTTGGCTCTGTCCTAGTGTAGCGAAAACCGAAGGGCGCCTCGCGCCGCCTCACTCTTGGGAGTAGACCAGTTCGTCGTGACCGAGCAAGCGCAAGCCATCATTCTGGGTATCGAGACAAGCTGCGATGAAACCGCCGCCTCCATAGTGATGCGGGATCAATCCGGCCGCGGGACCATTCGTTCCAACGTGGTGCGCAGCCAGCTCGACGAACATGCCGCCTTTGGTGGCGTGGTGCCCGAACTCGCCGCCCGCGCCCATGTCGAATGGCTCGATCACATCATCGCGCAGGCGATCGACGAGGCGGGCATCACCCTCAGCGACATCGACGCCGTGGCCGCCACTGCTGGCCCGGGCCTCATCGGTGGCGTGCTCGTGGGCCTCACCACCGCCAAGGCACTTGCCGCCTCGCTCGATAAACCGCTCATCGCCGTCAACCACCTCGAAGGCCATGCGCTGACGGCCCGGCTGACCAATGGCGTCAAATTTCCCTATCTGATGCTGCTCGTCTCCGGCGGCCACAGCCAGTTCGTGCTGGTGCGCGGCGTCGGCGATTACGAACGCTGGGGCGGCACCATCGACGACGCCCTCGGCGAAGCCTTTGATAAGGTGGCTAAGCTGTTGTCCCTTGGCCATCCGGGCGGCCCCGCCGTTGAGCGCATTGCCCTCCAAGGCGACCCGAAACGCTTCAAGTTTCCAAAACCGCTCCTGCGCGAAGAACGCCTCGACTTTTCCTTCTCCGGTTTGAAGACGGCCGTGCGCCTACAGGCCGAGGCGCTGGCGCCGCTGACCGACCAGGACGTTGCCGATATCGCCGCCAGTTTTCAGGAAACCGTGGCGTTCATCGTCGGCTTCCGCGCCCGCCAGGCCCTGCAAAAATTCGCGGCCGAGTTTCCCGGCGAACCGATTCGCCTCGTGGTCGCAGGTGGCGTTGCCGCCAATCGCCGCATTGCCGAGGCACTGCAAACGCCCTGCACCGAATTCGGCGCCGAGCTCATCGTGCCGCCCATCGCACTTTGCACCGATAATGGTGCCATGATCGCCTGGGCCGGTGCCGAGCGGCTGGCACTCGACGACACCGATAGCCTCGCTATTGCCGCCCGCCCGCGCTGGCCGCTGCAGGACGAAGACATGAAGGTGAAAAGCCATGGCGCTTGAAACGGTAGCCGTTCTCGGTGGCGGCGCCTGGGGCACCGCCCTGGCGCAGGCCGCGGCCATGGCCGGACGCAGTGTGACGCTGGTGCTCCGCAACCAGGATCAGGTCGAGGCGCTCAACGCCACCCATATCAACCAGACCGCCCTGCCCGACCAGACGCTGTTGCCGTCCATCACCGCCAGCATCGAACCTGTCGCCGCCGACATCTTCATCCTCGCCGTACCGGCACAAGCGACGCGAACGCTGCTTACATCGCTTGATCCCGCCCTGCTCGCCGGCAAGCCGGTCGTCCTCTCCGCCAAGGGTCTCGAAACCGGCACGCTTGCCCGGCAGAGCGAAATCCTGACCGACATGGCGCCCGACGCCATCGGCTATGTCCTTTCCGGCCCCAGCTTTGCCGGCGATGTCGCGGCCGGCCGCCCAACCGCCGTCACCCTGGCCGGCGACGACGCCAGCGCCACTTCCGATCTCGCCACTGCCCTCGCTGGCCCAAGCTTCCGCCCCTATGCGGCCGATGACCGGATCGGCGTCGAAATCGCCGGCGCGCTCAAGAACGTCTATGCCCTCGCCTGCGGCGCCGTCGAAGGCGCCAACCTCGGCGCCTCGGCCCGCTCGGCCCTCATCGCCCGCGGCTACGCGGAAATGGCCCGCATGGTCCATGCCCTCGGCGGTTCGGCCCATACGCTGACCGGCCTAGCCGGTCTCGGCGACCTCACGCTGACCTGCACTTCGGTGCAATCGCGAAACTATCAGTTCGGCATGGCGCTCGGCGCCGGTGGCAAGACTTCGGACATCCTGGCCGGCGGCGCCAAGCTCGCCGAGGGTGTGGCGACGGCTCCGGTTGCTGCCGCGCTCGCCAGCAGTCTCGATGTCGATGCCCCGCTCATCCATGCAGTTGACGCGTTCGTTGCCGGCCGCGCCGATATCGCCACCATCGTTGCGGGCCTGATGTCCCGCCCGCTCAAGAGGGAACACTGAAAAAATGCTCTATGCCATGATCGCCAAGGACGCGCCCGGCGCCCTGCAGACGCGCCTCGATACCCGTCCGGTGCACCTCGAACATCTCAACGCGCTGGGCAAGAAGCTGGTCTTTGCTGGCGCCCTCCTCAATGCCGAAGAGCAGCCCGAAGGCTCTATCGTCGTCTTCGAAGCGGAAAACCTCGCCGAGGCCGAAGCCCTGGCGGCTGCCGATCCATTTGTACCGGCCGGCGTTTTCGCCAGCTACGAGGTCAAGCGCTGGCGCATCGCCATCAACAACACCGCCGCGGAGTTCTGAAAGCCATGGCCTACTGGCTGATGAAGTCCGAGCCGGACGTGTTTTCCTTCGACGATCTCGTCGCCAAGACCGGCCGCGGTGAAGTCGAAGAATGGCATGGCGTGCGCAATTATGCGGCGCGCAACAACATGAAGGCCATGGAAGTGGGCGATCAGGCCTTCTTCTACCACTCCAATATCGGCAAGGAGATCGTCGGCATCATGAAGGTGGTGGCCAAGGCCCACCCCGATTCCACCGCCGACCTCAACGCCAAGGGCGAAGTGGTCTGGGAATGCGTCGACGTGCAGTCGGTAAAGCCATTTCCCCGAGCCGTGACCCTGGCTGAGATCAAGGCGACCGAAGCGCTGGCCGAGTTCGAGCTGGTAAAATACTCGCGGCTCTCGGTGTCAAAGGTCAGCGAAACCGAGTGGAAGATGCTGTGCAAGATGGGTGGGGTCAGCTGAACTCCGCCCAGTCGTCACCACCGGGCTTGTCCCGGTGGTCCATACCGCCCAGAGATGGATTGCCGGGACAAGCCCGGCAATGACGACAAACTGAGATATGGATTCACGTGAAACGTTGGACTAGTCCCGCGGCACGAAGGTGAACTCCGCCTCATTCCCGCCTGAGGGATCATCCGTCACCTCGATCGCCAGGCCACCTTTTTCCAGCGCCACGAACCACTCTTCCCAGCTCACGAGCTGAAAGCCGTCAATGCGGTCCGGCCCTTCATTGCCCTCGGCATTGAGCGCATCCTGGCCAAAGGTGAGTTGCAGCACCGTGCGGATGCCGGTGCCGTCGGGCACGTCCATGAGTACGGGATTGCCACCGCGGGCTTCTACCCATTCGCGAATTGCGCGGCGGTCGGTAAGGATTTTAGGCATGACGCTTCTCCATGGAACACCTGGCAGAAGAAAGCCCCGATGACGCGCAAGGTTCCGCCGTTTGCGCAAAGGCGCAACCCTGCTAAGGGTGCGATATCTGAAGGACAAAGGGACCAAAAATGGCTGCGCCAGAGAACCGCATTCTGATGGGCAAGATCGGCGCCGCCCACGGCATCAAGGGCGAAGTCCGCATCACCACGTTTACGGGCGATCCGGAGGCCATAGCCAGCTACGGCCCGCTCGACACCGACCGCCCCGGCCTGACCATCACCATCGAAACGGCCCGCCTCAGCAAGAATGTGCTTGTGGCGCGGGTGAAGGGCGTTCGCGACCGCAACGAGGCCGAGCTGCTCAACGGCGTTTCGCTCTTTGTCGATCGCAGCCGTCTGCCCGATCCCGACGACGAGGATGATTTCTATCACACCGACCTGATCGGCCTCGACGCGCGCCTCGATACCGGGGTCAGCATCGGCGAAGTCTCCGCTCTCCTTAACTTCGGCGCCGGTGACCTTCTCGAAGTGCGCGACCCGCGTTCTGGCGACACCTTTCTTTATCCCTTCAGCAAAGCCGTCGTGCCGACCATTCGCATTGCCGACGGTTTTCTGGTCATCGCCCCGCCGCTCGATGCCGAGCCGGGCGAGGAAGAGCCCGACTGAGCATGTTTTCGGCTGATATCATCACCCTCTTCCCCGACCTCTTTCCGGGGCCGCTCGGCGCTTCGGTGCTTGGTCGCGGCATGGCCGATGGGCTGTGGACACTCCGCGCCACCCATCTGCGCGACTTTGCGACAGACAAGCACCGCACGGTCGACGACACCCCATCGGGCGGCGGCGCCGGCATGGTGCTGAAGCCCGACATTCTGGCGAAAGCCATCGACACGGTTGCGCCCGCCGAAGATCCGCGCCCACGCATCCTCATGTCGCCCCGCGGCAAACCTCTTACGCAAGCCCGCGCCCATGAACTGGCGGTCGGTCCCGGCGCTGTCATCGTCTGCGGCCGCTTCGAGGGCGTCGACCAGCGGGTCATCGAGTCGAGAAACCTCGAGGAAATTTCCATAGGCGACTATGTACTCGCCGGTGGCGAAGTGGCTGCCATGGTCCTTCTCGAAGCCGTCGTCCGGCTCATCCCCGGCGTTCTCGGCGCCCTGGACAGCCGCGACGAGGAAAGCTTTGAAAACGGGCTGCTCGAATATCCGCACTATACACGGCCGCAGAGTTTTGAGGGCACGGATATCCCTGCCGTCCTCACCTCGGGTGATCATGCGAAAATCGCCAAATGGCGGCATGAGCAGTCCCTGGCGCTGACCAGGATACGTCGGCCGGATTTGCTGAAGGACTAAGAGCCCAAAAGACCCAAAACGCTGGACTCTCCGCGCGTTTTCTCCTATGAGCCGCCCATTCGCGCGTCCGGGATCGGACCCGGCGTGCGCCAAGACCAAAAAGACTAACCTCCGTCACAACAAAGACCGGGTGACCTAGTCACCCCTAGAAAAGATCAGAACGGATCAAAATGAGCAGCATTATCGAACAGCTCAATGCCGAGCAGGTTGCCCTGCAGGCTGCAAAGCGCGAACTCCCGGAATTCACCCATGGCGATACCGTCAAGGTGTGGGTCAAGATTCGCGAAGGCGACAAGGAACGTCTCCAGGCCTATGAAGGCGTGGTGATCGCCCGCTCCGGCGGCGGCATCACCGAAAGCTTCACCGTGCGCAAGATTTCGTACGGCGAAGGCGTGGAACGCGTTTTCCCGCTTTACTCGCCCAACATCGCTTCGGTTGAAGTGATCAAGCGCGGTAAGGTCCGTCGCGCCAAGCTCTACTACCTGCGTGATCGTCGCGGTAAGTCGGCTCGTATTTTCGAATCGACCAACGCCCGTACCCGCAAGATCGAAGCTGGCGAACGCGAAGCTGCCCAGGCCGCTCGCGAAGCCCGCGAAGCTGAAAAGGTCGCCGCCGCCGAAGCCTTTGCCGCCGAACAGGCTGCCAAGGACGCGGAAGCCGCAGCCGCTGCTGCAGCCGCCGAACAGGCCGCTGCTGCTGAAGGCGAAGCCAAGAGCGAATAAGCTCTTCGCAGCTTGAACGATTTAAGCCCGGCCGCAAGGTCGGGCTTTTTTGTTGGCGCCCCTGACAGCTCCCGTCAGCAGTGTGTCCTGCCCTGCCATTTCCGGCTTTACCCCCGGCCCGGCTTGGTCCTAAAAGTGCCTCGGCCCCGAGCCTTGGAAAAAATCCGGATCTCCCCATGACCCTTTCCGTCGTCACCTGGAACATCAATTCGGTTCGCCTGCGCCTCGATATGGTGCTCGATTTCCTGCGCCAGTATCAGCCCGACGTTTTGATGCTGCAGGAGATCAAGTGCACCAATGATCAGTTCCCGCGGAATGCCTTCATCGAGAACGGCTATCCGCACATGGCCGTGCACGGACAAAAGGGCTATCACGGCGTCGCCATCGTCTCGAAGTTCCCGCTGACCGACGTATCGAGCCGCGTCTTCTGCGAGATCCCCGAATCGCGCCACGTCTCGGCGCTGGTCGACATGGGCCATGGCCCCTTCACGCTGCACAATTTCTATATCCCGGCCGGCGGCGACGAGCCCGATCCCGAGATCAATCCCAAATTCAAGCACAAGCTGGGGTTCCTCTCGGAACTGAAGACCTGGTTCGGCGAGCCGATCTTCCAGCGCGGCCATCTCATCGCCGGCGATTTCAATATCGCACCGCATGAGAACGACGTCTGGAGCCACAAGCAGCTTCTGAAAATCGTCAGCCACACCCCGGTCGAAACCGAGGCGCTCAATGAGCTGCTGAGCGGCGGCCATGGCTGGGTCGACGTCGTGCGCAAGCACGTGCCCTACGATCAAAAGCTCTATTCCTGGTGGAGCTATCGCAGCGCCGACTGGAATGCCGCCGACAAGGGCCGCCGCCTCGACCACATCTGGGCCACCGCCGACGTCGCCGAACAATCCATCGGTGCCGAAATCATCCGCCCTGCCCGCGGTTGGACCGAAAAGCCGTCTGACCACGTGCCGGTCATCGCCCGCTTCGCAAGGCCATAGGCTACAACGGCGTCATTCCCGCGAAAGCGGGAATCCCAGCGTCAGGCGCCCCAAACAAAAATCCCCGCTCTCGCGGGGATCGTCTGAAGCAAACTGACAAAAACCTACTTCGACTTCATCTTCCGCCGGAGCGGGTCGAGCGCGCCGAGATAACCGGTCAGCTCCCGCTCTATCCGCTGCGCCGCTTTCTGAGCCAGCTCAGGATATTGCCGAATCAGCTTGAGAAAAGCCGTGCGCGGCACGAAAAGCAGCTCGCAATCGGTGACGGCGGTGATTGTCACCGGCCGTGGCTTGTCGAGAATGAGCGCCATAGTCGAAATCACACTGCCAGGCTCGGACAACGCATAGGGCTTGCCAGCCTCGACGCCCTCATTGCGCGCCTTGAGCGTGCCTTCGATGAGCACATAGGCGCCCTCGGGCACCGTGCCGGCCTTGTAGATGATTTCGTCGGCTTCGACATGGCGGCGATCGCTGGCAAAGCCCAGCATGCGCCGCTGCTCGTCGTCACATATCATGAAGAAATCGGCCCGCCCCAGAACGGCGGCCGCATCGTCCATTCTCATCAGCCACAGACCCGAATGCGCCCCGCCCGCCGAAAAGTTTCCGGCGGGTCAACGCATCTGTCTATAGGGCAGTTTTCCTCAGGAATGAACACCCATGAAGAGGATCATCAGGGAACGAGGCGATATCCCCCGTCTTCCGTCACCAGAAGCCGTGCATTGGAGGGGTCGCGCTCGATCTTCTGGCGCAGGCGATAGATATGGGTCTCGAGCGTATGGGTGGTTACGCGGTTGTTGTAGCCCCAGACTTCCTTGAGCAGCACATCGCGCGTGATCGTCTTCGGCCCCTGCCGATAGAGATACTTGAGGATGGACGTTTCCTTGTCCGTCAGCCGCACTTTTATGCCGTCATTGCTCTCGAGCAGCTTTGCTGCCGGCTGAAAGCTATATTGGCCGATGGTGAAGACCGCGTCCTCGCTCTGGTCGTGCTGGCGCAGCGCGGCATTGATGCGCGCGAGGAGCACGGGAAAGCGGAATGGCTTGGTGAGATAATCGTTGGCGCCCGAATCGAGCCCCTTGATCTCGTCAGCCTCGGTATCGTGCCCAGTGAGCATCAGGACGGGGCTCTTGATACCCTCCTGGCGCATCAGCTTGACCGCGTCGCGTCCATCCATATCGGGCAGGCCGACATCGAGAATGGTCAGCTCGACATTGTTCTCGCGCAAGGCTTTCAGCGCATCATTGGCGGTGCCGGCTTCGATGATGTCGAATTCAGGCTGGCTCTTGAGCTGCTCGACCAGGGTTTCGCGAAGATCCGCATCGTCGTCCACAACAAGGATGCGTCGCTTATTCATTGCATTCTCCGGTCTTTTACATTCAGCTGACCAAGATCACATCATTGCGACCTGTTCTTGGCTCGCCAATCACATCGACGTTATTCGGCTCAAAGTAACGCCTGCGCCCCGGAAAAAGTTGCAGCCCCCTAGATTTGGCCGCGCCGCCCGAACAGAGCCGAGCCAACCCGCACCTGCGAAGCGCCCATGGCAATGGCGGTCTCGAAATCCCCGCTCATGCCCATGGAGAGGTTTTCGACACCCGTCAGCTTCCCCAGCGCCGCAAGGTGAGCGAAGTACGGCCCGGCCGGCTGGCCATCGGGCGGAATACACATCAGCCCCACGATATCGAGCCCATGGACGTCCCGACAGCGCCGGACAAAATCCACGGTCTCGTCGACCGGAATGCCCGCCTTCTGCTCCTCGCCGCCAATATTGACCTGCACGAAGCACGGCAGACGCCTGTCTGCCCGCTGCATTTCCTCGGCAAGGACACCCGCGAGTTTCTCGCGATCGACCGTCTCGATGACATCGAACAATGCCACGGCTTCCCGAGCCTTGTTCGTCTGCAGCGGCCCGATCAGGTGCAGCACCACATCCGGAAAAGCTTCGCGCAGGCCCGGCCATTTCTCCTTGGCCTCCTGCACGCGATTTTCCCCGAACACGCGCTGCCCCGCCTCAAG
This sequence comes from Devosia sp., assembly GCF_040509215.1. Lineage (GTDB taxonomy): Bacteria > Pseudomonadota > Alphaproteobacteria > Rhizobiales > Devosiaceae > Devosia. Next base: position 2,550 of record NZ_JBEVLL010000387.1, on the reverse strand, counting down.
AAACGGCCGCACTTGCTCGGCGTCAAAAGTCTTCGACACGGCAATGAGTTCGACCGTTTCGGGCGGGGCGCCGAATCGATCACGCGCCTTTTCCATGCGGTTGCGAATGTAGTCGAGCGCCTCGTGAGCGCTGTTGACGCGATCGGCCATGAGAAGGCCCCGTTTCTGTTGACCTTGAGGGGGATTTCTGGTGATGGTCCGGTAGCCAAAATCCCCGAAAAGCGCAAGCTGGACCGGCCCTTGCAGGTCCTAGCAGCGCATCCGGTAAGAAAATTTTCAAGGACGAGCAAGTGAGCGGCGAACGCTACAATCCGCGCGAAAGCGAACCGAAATGGCAGAAGATCTGGGACGATGCGAAGAGCTTCGTCACCGCCAATGACGATCCGCGCGAGCCCTACTATGTCCTAGAAATGTTCCCGTACCCGTCCGGGCGCATCCATATGGGCCACGTGCGCAACTATTCCATGGGCGACGTTGTGGCGCGCTATTATCGCGCCCGTGGCCGTAACGTGCTGCACCCAATGGGCTGGGACGCCTTTGGCCTGCCGGCCGAAAACGCCGCCATCGAGCGCAAGACCCATCCCGGCACCTGGACCTACCAGAACATCGAGGCGATGAAGGCCCAGCTCAAGTCCATGGGTCTCTCCATCGACTGGACGCGCGAATTCGCCACCTGTTCGCCCGAATATTACCAGCACCAGCAAGCTCTCTTCATCGACATGCTGGCCGCGGGCTTGATCACCCGCAAGAACTCCAAGGTCAATTGGGACCCGGTCGACATGACCGTGCTCGCCAATGAGCAGGTCATTGACGGCAAGGGCTGGCGCTCTGGCGCCGTCGTCGAACAGCGCGAGCTGACCCAGTGGTTCTTCAAGATTTCCGACTTCGCCGAAGATCTGCTCGAAGCGCTCGACACCCTGACCGAATGGCCGGAAAAAGTCCGCACCATGCAGCGCAACTGGATCGGCAAGTCCGAAGGCCTGCGCCTGCTGTTCGAACTGGCTCCCAGTGACAAGACCGATGCCACGAGCATCGAAGTCTTCACCACGCGCCCGGACACCATCTTCGGCGCGTCCTTCGTCGGCCTCTCGCCCGATCATCCGCTGACGACTGCTTTGGCTGCTAACAATCCGGCTCTCGTCGATTTCGTCGCCGAATGCCACAGCCATGGCACGGCCACCGAAACGCTGGAAAAGGCCGAAAAGCAGGGCTTTGACACCGGTCTGCGCGTCAAGCACCCAGTCATCGAAGGCGAGACGCTGCCCGTGTACGTGGCCAATTTCATCCTGATGGATTACGGCACCGGCGCCATTTTCGGCTGCCCGGCGCACGACCAGCGCGACCTCGATCTCGCCCGCAAATATGGCCTGAGCGTTATTCCCGTCGTGCTGCCGCAAGGCGCCGACCCGGCAACGTTTGAAGTCGGCAACGAAGCCTATGTTGACGCTGGCAACATCTTCAATTCCGGCTTCCTCGATGGCCTCTCCATCGACGACGCCAAGAAAAAGATCGCCGAACACTTTGGTGCCCGGACCGTCGACGGCAAGGTGCAGGGCAAGGTGGAAGTGAACTATCGCCTGCGCGATTGGGGCATTTCCCGCCAGCGCTATTGGGGCTGCCCGATCCCGGTCATCCATTGCGAAGTCTGCGGCACCATCCCCGTGCCCAAGAAGGACCTGCCGGTCCGCCTGCCCGACGATGTCACCTTCGACAAGCCTGGCAATGCGCTCGACCACCATCCGACCTGGAAGCACGTACACTGCCCGCAATGCGGCGGTTCCGCCCGTCGCGAAACCGACACCATGGACACTTTTGTCGATTCGTCCTGGTACTTTGCCCGCTTCACCGCACCCCAGGCCGAAACGCCCACCGTGCCGGCCATCGCCAGCCGCTGGCTGCCGGTCGACCAGTATATCGGCGGCGTCGAGCACGCGATTTTGCACCTGCTCTATTCGCGCTTCTTCACCCGCGCCATGAAGGCGACGGGTCACGTCGACATCAGCGAACCCTTCAAGGGCCTCTTCACCCAGGGCATGGTGACGCACGAAACCTACAAGTCCGAAGCCGGCGAGTGGGTGAACCCGACCGAGATCGTCATCGAAGCATCAGGCGATACCCGTACCGCCCGCGACCTCAAGACCGGTGCGCCCGTCGCCATCGGTTCGGTCGAAAAGATGAGCAAATCCAAGAAGAACGTCGTTGATCCCGACGAGATCGTCGGCACCTATGGCGCCGATACCGCTCGCTGGTTCATGCTCTCGGATTCGCCACCGGAGCGCGATGTGCAATGGACCGAAGCCGGCGTCGAAGGCGCCAGCCGTTTCCAGCAGCGCGTTTGGCGTCTCGTCAATGAAGCGATCGAGATTTCGAAACAGTCTTCCGAGACTGTTTCGCCAAACGACGCTTCTGACGCCCTGGCGCTGCGCCGAATCATCCATCGCTCCGTTCATGGCATCGCCCATGACATCGAAGGCCTGCGTTTCAACCGCGCCGTCGCCCAGATCTATGAGCTGACCAATGCCTTGACCAAGGTGCTCGGCAGCAATCTGG
>NZ_JBEVLL010000386.1:0-3247 GCF_040509215.1 Devosia sp. | reverse complement strand
AAGGCGTCGCAGAAGCGGCAAAGTTCCTGGGCAAGCTATTCGCCTGATCCCCAAACAAAAAAGCCGGGCAATCGCCCGGCCTTTCCTCATTTCATCAGTGACCCATCGCCGGGCCACCATGCCCGCCTTCCGGCCGCTTCACAAAGAACGCCGCGACGATCATCAGCAGCGACACGATAGCGCCACACAGGAAGCCGCCGCGAATACCCGCCGCCAGGGCATCGACCGCATCGAGCCCAGCCGCTGTACCCGCCGCCGTCTGCAAGCTCATCACCGCCACGAAGAGCGCGATACCAGCCGCACCGGCCACCTGCTGCACAGAGCCCAAAATGGCGCTGGCATGCGAGTAGAACTTTGGCGGCACCGAGCTCATCGACGAGGTGAAGAGCGGGGTAAAGGTGAAAGCCAAGCCAATGCTGAGCACGATATGCCCTGCAACCACAGCCCAGACCGGGGTATGCTGGCTAACGAGCGTCAGCGCCCACATCACGGCCGACACCGCGATGACGCCCGGCACCAGCAGCGGCTTGGGACCGACGCGGTCATAAAGCCGACCAACCACCGGACCCAACACGCCCATAAGAAGGCCGCCCGGCAGCAGCAGCATGCCGGTCTGCAAGGTATCAAGACCGAGCACTTGCTGAGTATAGATCGGCAGCAGGATGGAACTGCCCAGCAGCGCCACCATGGCCACGGCCATGGTGATCAGGGCAAAGGTATAGTTCTTGTGCTGCAGCGTGCGCAGATCGAGCAGCGCCTTGTCTTCGTTCTGAAGGCCAAACTGGCGCCAGACGAAAGCCGCCATGGAAACGAGACCCACGGCAATCGGCGCCCAGGCCGGAATAGCCGAACCATGCTCGGCGCCTTCGCCCAGGCTCGACAGACCATAGACCAGACCGCCGAAGGCAAAGGCCGAGAGAATGACCGAGAGCACATCGAGCGGCGCATAACGCGGCGTCGACACGTTGCGGATGCGGCTCGCACCAATGACCAGCGCCAGGATGGCAATGGGCAGGGTGAAATAGAACATGAAGCGCCAGTCGAAATGGGCGAGGATAAAGCCACCAATCGTCGGACCGATGGCCGGGGCCACGGACATGACGATGGAAATATTGCCCATAACCTTGCCACGACCTTCCGGCGGCACCAATGACATGACGGTCGTCATCAGCAGCGGCATCATGATGGCCGTGCCCACGGCCTGCACGACGCGGCCGGCGATCAGCAACTCGATCCCCGGCGAGAGCGCGCAGATCAGCGTGCCCAGAGCAAAGACCGACATGGCGACCATGAAGATCGGTCGCGTATTCAGCCGCTGCAGCAGGAAGCCGGTGATCGGAATCACCACGGCCATGGTCAGGAGAAAGGCAGTGGTCAGCCACTGCGCCAGGCTCGCCGTAATGCCGAGATCGACCATCAGGTGCGGGATGGCCACGCTCATGATGGTTTCGTTGAGAAACACCACAAAGGTCGACACGAGCAGAAGCCCGATGACCAACCGATTGCGCGCTGCATTGTCAGGATGATGGGGAGCGCTTTGTTCAAGCGCGTCGAATGTTGCTGTGTCTGTCGTCATGTCCATACCCTCACTGAAGCGCGTGACACCCTTGCGACGCACGGCATCACCAGAGTTCGACAGCGCTTTCCAATTTCTCTGCGACAAGGCCTGTCAGCAGCCATCAGTTCAGACCGCGCTTAACTAATCCCGGAAGGATTGGCGGTCAATGCTAAATTATATGCTTAACTAATGCGCCCCATTTTCGGGGGAAGCCTGCTTAGGCCCGCCATAGGCGGTCGTCCAGACCAAATAAGCGCAAGGCTGCATTGCGTCCCAAAAATTTGAGAACAAAATATAAACATCGTTCTTGTTGTGTTCTTATTCGATTGCTAGATTTGTGGGGCGCCGACACGGTCGATTCCAGATCGCGGCGGCGGCAGCAGGAGATTTGCCATGGCCCTCTATCAGGCCCCCAGCTTCGAAGCGCTCGAACGTCTCAGCCAAAGCCGCGATGCAGATCTCGCACGCCGTGAACTTCTCGATAGCGACCGCATCCGCGGGCGCGGCGCCCAGACTAACCGCTCCGGACGCTTCGAGGCCCATGCGCGCGAAAATTTCGATGACGGCTGGGGCAGCGTCGAAACGCTGCCGACTTTTGAAACGGTCGAACATACCGAGCGCGCCAAGAGCATCATCACCACCAATGACAGCCCCGATATCGGCTTTGATCGCTCGATCAACGCCTATCGCGGTTGCGAGCATGGCTGCTCCTATTGCTATGCCCGCCCCACCCACGCCTATCTCGGCCATTCGGCCGGTGTCGATTTCGAGCGCGAAATCTACGTCAAGACCAATGCTGCCGAGGCTCTGCGCAGCGAATTGGGCGCAAAATCCTATCGCCCGAAACCCATCGCCATGGGCACCAATACCGACCCCTACCAGCCCTCCGAGCGCAAGCACAAGCTGACCCGCAGCATCCTCGAAGTCATGCTCGAAACGCGCCATCCGGTGATGATCACCACCAAGTCGGCGCTGATCCTCAGGGATCTCGACCTTCTTACTGAGCTCGCAAAACTCGGGCTTGCCAAGGTCGCCATCTCGGTGACGTCCATGGACCATAAGCTCAGCCGCAAGATGGAGCCGCGTGCCTCCTCGCCCGCTCGACGCCTCGAAGCCATTCGTGCGCTGAGCGAAGCCGGTGTTCCCACTGCCATCTTTGCTTCGCCGATGATCCCGGCCATCAACGATATGGAGCTCGAGCGCATCCTCGACGCCGGCAAAGCCCAGGGCGCGCTGGCCGCCTCGATGATCCTCCTCCGCCTCCCCGGCGAAGTGCGCGACGTGTTTCGCGAATGGCTGCTGCGTCACTTCCCCGACCGCGTGCGCCACGTCCTCTCCCTCGTCCGCGACACCCGCGGGGGGCGGGACTACGACTCGCGCTTCGGTACCCGCATGACCGGCGAAGGCCCCTACGCCACCCTGCTCCGGCAGCGTTTTGACAAAGCCCGCGAACGCTACGGGCTCGACACGAAACTGCCGGGTCTGCGTACCGACCTCTTCATCGCGCCGACGCTGGAGAGCAAGCAGATGAGCCTTTTCTAGACTCCTCTTCACCTCTCCCTTGGGGGAGAGGTCGGCGCGCAGCGCCGGGTGAGGGGGCCTTGCCATATGTCCTAGGCCCGCTGCTTCTTCTTCCCTGCATTGCGCAGCACGTGCGCGAACGACGAATCGTACAAGCTTGAGTCCCGG
>NZ_JBEVLL010000385.1:0-6743 GCF_040509215.1 Devosia sp. | reverse complement strand
TCTTGCTGGTGTCGTACCACTGCTCCGACCATTTGCCGTCGATCAGTTGTCCCATCTTTGGTCCTTTTTCGTCATCTTGCTGTCGGCATTGTCCGCTCATCTGCGTCCACGCCGTGCTGCGTCGTTTCTCTTGTCGGCAAACTTAGTTGTCACAAGCAAAAGCGATAAGGCACCTCAGACGCAACAATGCGTTGTGCAATTGGGATACACCGATCCATTCGGACAAGGAATTTCAGCCATGATGCAGATATTCCCATTTACGGGGACCCATGTGGGTGCTAATGCGGATTCAGACGTGGAGGCGTCCAGGATGGTGAAGGTTTTGCAGATGTTCCGACGACCCTAGTTGGTCGTTCCCGCGCGGTGCCCAAGAGGCGGCCGCATGCCCATTTGCACATAAATCTTCCCTGGATTGACCCATGACCACGCTTGTTGCGGCTGAGGCCGTCGCTACCCCTGTCTCTGGCCAGCCTGTCGTTCGGCCTGCTACCCCCGCAGATGATGCATTTGTTGAAGATCTTCAGGCGATTGCCTTTGGTCCAGGCCGGTTTGCACGTACGGCTTTCCGGGTGCGCGAGCGGTTTCCTATCGATCCCAGCCTGAGCTTGATTTCAGAAGTTGATGGTACGCCGTCCGGCTCGGTCTGGATGACGCCGATCAGCGTTGGCGGCATGAAGGGCTATCTGCTCGGGCCGCTGGCCACGCACCCCAATTTCCGCAAGCGCGGCGCCGGCAAGCTGCTGGCTCGGGAAGTGAGCAAGCGGGCCCTGGCGCGCGGTGAGGGTCACTTTGTGCTGCTCGTCGGCGATCAGGATTACTATTGCCCGCTGGGCTGGGTTACCACCACGCCGGGAAATATCCAGTTCCCCGGCCCGGTCGATACCAGCCGCGTGCTGCTGCTGGCCGATGATCCAGAGCTGGCCAAAACGCTGACCGGCTCGATTGCCGCGTTCGAGGCCGGCGCCTGAGGGCGATCAAAACGGGTGCATCAGGGCAGGGGCTCGCATAAACTCCTGTCCGTGATGCTGAATCGCCCGGACGCTTCCTTGCCCTTCGATATGCCTATTGCCGAGCTGCTTGCCGGCCGCCTCCTGGCCTTGCCGCCGACTTTGCCGGCTGGCGACGAGCTTGTGCCCGATTGGGCGCCGCTCGAACCGTTTTCGCGCCCGCCGACGCCCGCTGCTGTGCTGATCGGCCTCGTGCGGCGGCCGGAGGGGCATACGGTTCTCTATACCGAGCGCTCGCCAGACCTGCGCTCGCATTCGGGGCAGGTGGCTTTTCCCGGTGGCAAGATCGACGCCGCGGATGCGCATGCGGGTGCCGCGGCGCTGCGAGAGGCGAATGAGGAAGTCGGGCTGGAGCCGGCCGAGGCCAAGATCCTGGGCTATATGGAGCCCTACTTTACCGGCAGCAATTATCTGATCACGCCGGTTATTGCCGAGGTGCTGCCCAGCGGTCCATTCGTGCCCAATCCGGGCGAAGTGCATTCGGTTTTCGAAGTGCCGCTCAAGCGTATTCTGGATTCGGCCAGCTACGGGCGTTTCCGCATCAAGCGCGGCGGCAAGGAACACTCCACTTGGCAGATCGACCACGATGGCCACGTGATCTGGGGCATTACGGCCAATCTCACCCGAAAATTCCGCGACCTTATTTTGGGTGAAGCATGATCCCCGACCACCTGCCGCAGACCGAATGGCTCGCTCGTCCCGCTGTGCAGGCGATTTTCGAGGTGCTGGACGGGCGCGAGGGCAAGACCCGCGCGGTTGGCGGCATCGTGCGCGATACGCTGATGGGGCGGTTGAGCCCGGAAGCCGATATCGACATGGCCACAGAGCTTTTGCCTGTTGTCGTGATGCAGCGCGCCAAGGCCGCGGGCATTGCTGCTTATCCCACCGGTATCGACCACGGCACCGTCACGCTGCGTCTTGAGGAGACGACGGTCGAAGTCACGACGCTGCGGCGCGATGTCGAGACCGATGGCCGTCACGCGCAGGTTCAGTTCGGCACAGACTGGACCGAGGACGCCAAGCGTCGGGATTTTACGCTCAACGCCATCTATAGCGGTTTTGATGGCACGCTTTTCGACCCGCTCAATGGCGCTGGCGATGCGCTTGCGGCCCGCGTGCGCTTTATCGGCAATGCCGCCGAGCGGATCGCCGAGGACGGTCTGCGTGTCTACCGTTTCTTCCGATTTTCAGCAAGCCATGGTGGCGAGAAGCTCGATGCGGAAGGACTATCGGCCTGTCAGATGGCGGTGGGAAAACTCGACCATCTTTCGGCTGAGCGTGTCGGATCGGAAATGCTGCGCATGCTGGCGCTGCCCAAGATCGCGCTGACCATCGCTGTCATGAATGAGATTGGCCTCTTGTCACTGTCTCGCAGCGAGCTGTCGGCCGTGCTGCGCTATGAAGTGCTGGGTGGCCACAATCCGGCGGCACGGCTGGCGCTGCTGGCGGGCAGCGATATCGACGCCCAACAGGAACGCTGGCGGCTTTCCAATGCATCAATCGAAGCGGCACGGCGCGTTTTTTCCGCTGCCTTGCTGATGACCGACGATCAGATCGCGCTTGGCGTCTATCGCTATCGCGATGAGGCTATCGAGGGATTGGCTGTTGCTGCGGCCCAGAACAATTGGCCGCGCGAAAGGCTGATGGAAGCAGCCAGAGAAATCTCGCGCTTGCCCAAACCGGATCTTCCAGTGTCGGGCAAAGATATTGTGGCAAACGGGATCGAGCCCGGGCCAGAAGTAGGAGCCACTCTGGCCCGGCTGGAGACGCTTTGGGTTCAGAGCGCCTTTTCGCTAACGCGGGATGAGCTTTTGGAAACCTTGGATATCCGATAGCCCGGCGCGCAGAAATCAGTGCTTGGTCGCGCCTTTGGCGTCGACATCCACGATGCGTTCCTTGATCCGCTCGACCATTTCGGGGCGGACTTCGGTTTCGCCATGGAAATTCTTCAGGTTTTCCACGGCACGACGCACCACTTCCGCCTCGCTTTCGGCTTCGGCCTTCCAGGTCGAGCCGGGGATGAGCGTACCGGAATCAAAGCGTTTCATTGCGTTTCCTCCTTCAATCTTCGGGGTAGAGGGAGAAACGGGGCAGTGGCGAGGTGGTTCCCCTAGTCGTCGACGAATTCGCCGAGCTGTCCCAGACCTTCAATCCACGTGCCGTCGTCGCCGCGGATCACTTCGCGCGAACGTACGCCGCTGCCCTCGGCGATCGCATTGGCCAGTTCCCGGTCGTGCGTCACCACCCAGATCTGGCTGCGCTCGGCAGCCTTGACGATCATGCGCGCCAGGATCGGCAAAAGGGATGGGTGGAGGCTGGTTTCGGGTTCGTTGAGAGCAATGAACGGGGGCAGTCGATAGGACATCAGCGCGCCGGCAAGGGCGAGGAATTGCAAGGTGCCGTCGGATAGTTCATGCGGCGCGAAAACGCGCTTGGGCATTTCGGGATAGCGCAGGCCAAAAGTGGCGTGATCTTCCACTGGAGGCACAACTAATTCGACATTTGGAAATGCATCGCCGATGGCGCGGTCGAGATCGATCGTGTCGCCCCGAATATGGCGAAGAGTGGCGAATACCGCACCGAGATTGCTACCATCGGAGGCGAGCGTAGGGGAGGTCACTGCGCGCGATGGTCGGCGGAGCGCCGATTCCTGGTCGGTTCGGAAGCCGTGGAAGAAGCGCCAGCCGAGGATGGCATCGCGCAAAGTTGCAATTTCAGGGCGGCCGCCAAGGCGAGCGATGGCGGGTTCGCTCGGGAGAAGATCTTCGTCGGCGGTTTCTCGACGGCCATTGGCATCGCGGGCCCACGCCACGCCGCCCTTGCGCTCCATCAGCATGACGGGCTTGCCACGGTGTCGCATTTCGGCGAGTTCGCTTTTGACCTGGGCTTCGTTTTGGAAAGCTGCGGACATCGGCGGCGCAAAGCCGGTCTCTATGCGGTAGCGAAGGCCTTCGTCAAAACCCTCCAACTCACTGAATTCTGCTTCAAGAACGAGGCGATGGGCCTCGCCCGCGCGATAGCCATCGGTGCGAAATTTTGGGTCGAAACTACCGTCGTGCGTGAGGTTCTTGCCGCCGGCCCAGAAGACTGAGGCCAAGCCACCTTCGCGCGCCAGTTCGTCGGCAAGAGTGCCCTTGGCGGCACTCTGCATGAGTTCGAGCGAGCGATAGAGATTGGTCTTGCCGACCCCATTGCCGCCGACCAGTACGGTCAGTTGGCGCAGCGGGAAGCGGATGCGGCGCACCGAGCGATAGCCTGCTATCTCGAGCGCCGCGAGCGTCATGTCAGGGCCACTTCACCGCTGGAGGCATGGAGGACAGGATGGAGTTCACATTGCCGCCGGTCTTGAGGCCGAAGGTCGTGCCGCGATCGTAAAGGAGGTTGAACTCCACATAGCGGCCACGACGGACGAGCTGCTCGTCGCGCTCGGCCTCGGTCCAATTGGTTTCGAAGTGACGACGCACCAGCCTGGGATAGATGGTGTTGAACGCTTCGCCGACCGCCTTGGTGAAGGCGAAGTCGGCGTCCCAGTCACCGGAATTGAAGTGATCGTAGAAGATGCCGCCGATGCCACGTGGTTCGTTGCGGTGGGGCAGGAAGAAGTACTCGTCGCACCAGGCTTTGAAGCGATCGTAGTCGACGCCGGGGCGGCCTTCGCAGGCCTCGCGCATCGCACCGTGGAATTCCAGTGTGTCGGTATCGTCCTGGGTCCGCTTGCGATCAAGCACCGGGGTCAGGTCGGCGCCGCCGCCCCACCACTGTTTTCCCGTGACGATCATGCGCGTGTTCATGTGCACCGCCGGAACGTGTGGGTTCCAGGGGTGGATGATCAGCGAGATGCCCGAGCTCCAGAAGGCGGTGCCAGCTTCGGTGCCTGGCATTTGCTTGGCAAAATCCTCGGAGAAATTGCCGTGGACGGACGAGATATGGACGCCGGCCTTCTCGAAGACGCGACCATGCAGCATGGACATTTCGCCTCCCCCGCCCGCGGCGCGGTCCCAGGGGGTGCGCTCGAACTTGCCAGCAGGCATGTGGGCATTGGGGCCGGTGACCTCGGCTTCAATGGCTTCGAGGCCCGCGCAGATGCGGTCGCGCAGGGCGCGGAACCAGGCGGCGGCGGTGATCTTCTTGGTTTCGATATCGGCAGGGAGGGTCATAGCGGGGGAAATGGACCTTCAGGAAAGCTCTGTAAAGCGGCCAATCTGTCTCATGGCCTCGCCAACTATCATGCTGCCGGCGAGCGCAACATTGATCGAGCGCAAACCGGGGCGCATGGGAATGCGGATACGGAGGTCGCTGCGCTCGGCCACAGAATCAGGCACGCCGGCGCTTTCACGGCCCAGCATCAGGATATCGCCGGGCGCGAAGCTGACGTCATAGGCGGATTGGCTGGATTTTGTGGTCAGGAGGATCAGTCGCCGGCCTTCCTGCGCCCGCCAGGTCTCGAAAGTCTCGAAACTGTCGTGCTGCCGGATGACGGCGTGCTCAACATAGTCGAGCCCGCTGCGCGCAAGGTTTTGCGGGGTGATGGGAAAGCCCGAGGGGTGGATGATATGGACCGTCAGGCCCAGGCATGCGCCGAGGCGCACGAGCGTGCCGGTATTGTTGGCAATGTCGGGCTGATAGAGGGCGATATCGAGCGACAAGGGCGTTGTCCCCGGGGCGTGCCCGGTCCATCCGAGAGGTTTGGCGCCAGGATATAGTTGCGCTCAAGCCAACTGTCACCCGTCGCGCACTGGACAAGCCCTTCCGACAGTGCAAAAAGAACCCCAACTGACGGACCGCTTGAGGGCGGCTGGCTTGTCGATTCTGCTTATGGTGTCGAAGGCTGGAGCCGGTTCCGTCATTTGTGCATCGTACGGGGAAACGGACTTGTCCACGCAAGCAGAACACTCATCCACCAACCGGCGGGATTTTCTCTTCGTCGCCACGGGCGCCGTCGGCGCTGTTGGTGCCGCCGCAGTGGTATGGCCGCTGATCAATCAGCTCAATCCGGACGCGTCCACGCTGGCGCTTGCCAGCATTCAATATGATGTGGGTCCGATTGCCGAAGGGCAGTCGGTGACCATCATGTGGCGCGGCCTGCCGGTTTTCGTCCGTCACCGTACGGCGGCCGAAATTACAGAGGCCCAAGCCGTCCCGCTCTCCGACCTCAAGGACCCGGAAACCGACGAGGCACGCACCAAGCCCGGCCACGAACAGTGGTTGATCATGATCGCCAACTGCACCCATCTGGGATGTATCCCTGTTGGCGAATCCGGCGATTTCGATGGCTGGTTCTGCCCGTGCCACGGTTCGCACTATGACTCGGCTGGTCGTATCCGCCGCGGCCCCGCACCGAAGAATCTGGTCGTGCCGCCGTATGAATTCCTCAGCGATACGCTGGTCCAGATCGGTTAGTGGGGGCTTTTCCGATGTCAGAACATTCGACTTACGTTCCGGGAAGTGCCGTTGAGAAGTGGCTGGACGACCGCCTGCCGGTGGTGCGTTTCGCCAAAGAACATCTCATGGATTTCCCCACGCCGAAGAACCTCAACTACTGGTGGACGTTCGGCGCCATTCTCGTGATGTGCCTTGGCGTTCAGATCGTCACCGGCATCATTCTTGCGATGCACTACACGCCCAACGTGGCCATGGCGTTCGACTCGGTCGAGCACATCCGTCGCGACGTCAATGGCGGCCGCATCATCCAGGCAACCCACGCCGTGGGCGCCTCGATGTTCTTCATCGCGCTCT